>NZ_JBMKIC010000001.1:0-512767 GCF_049238665.1 Enterobacter cloacae complex sp. IR5450 | reverse complement strand
GGGGTCTCCCCATGTGAGAGTAGGGAACTGCCAGGCATCAAACAAGTGAAGAGGCCATCCGCAAGGATGGCCTTTTTGCGTTTGTTTGCTGAAAAACGGCAGGCCGTAAGGCGAAGCCGCCATCCGGCAACTCAGAGCGCACTATCCACATTCAAACGACGCAATTGCCGCTGATGGAAACGCCCAAGGATCAGCACCGTCGTTAACGCACCAAGCAGCGCGCAAAACATATCAGACTGGGTATCCCATGGATCGCCCTGCGTCCCCAGAAAATCATCCGCACCCTGTCCCATCGCCAAAGCAGCCCACCACTCAATGAGTTCATAGGTGGCGCTAATGGCCAGAGCAACACAGCACACCAGAAACCCCGTCATCTTATGTCCACGAACATACCCACCGCGCAGCAGAATTTCTCGCGCTGCCAGTGCGGGAACCAGCCCCTGGAAGAAGTGACCGAGCTTGTCATACGGATTTCGGCTAAGCCCGAGCATCCCCTGAACCTCAAAACCAACCGGAACCTTTGCGTAGGTGTACATTCCACCAACCATCAGAATGATGGCGTGGAAGAAAACCAGAGTATAGAGAAGGGGAGTCAAAGGGTATCGCCGGTGTGTGGCAAGCAGAAGTGGGATGATGATAATGACGGGCGTCACCTCCATCAACCAGGTGACGCGATCGCTCGTGAACAGGCCGGTATAAAACAGGATCATCAGCAGGAGCAGTGACCCGGCTTTTAAAGCAGATAAGGTCATATCATTTTCATTGTCAGGAAAAAAAATCACTATTACCTGACAGAAGGGAAAATTCAATGCGTAGCGGGGACAGAAAAGCAAAAACCCAGCCATAGGCTGGGTTCTTTAAATAGTGGTGCCCGGACTCGGAATCGAACCAAGGACACGGGGATTTTCAATCCCCTGCTCTACCGACTGAGCTATCCGGGCAACGGAGCGCATTAAACCGCAATCGCGCGCGATCGTCAACATTATTTCGGGAAAAGCTGTTCAACTGCTTAAGTTTGCGGCAATCTGTCCGTTTGTGCCCTGGAATTGCACAAATCTTCCAGACAGTTCAGGCAAGATGTGACAATGCTGACGGTAAGAGGAGGGCAGTATGGCAAACGACTGGCTTGAGCTGCGTCAGCATGCAGAAACAGGTATTGAGACAATTAAGGCGCATTTCGAAGGACATGCCTTTGATCCCCACTGGCATGATAGCTATCTGGTCGGAATAACCCTTTCCGGTACGCAGCAGTTCCACTGTCGCCGTGAACGCCACCGTAGCCAGCCGGGCGATGCTTTTTTACTTGAGCCCGGGGAGATCCATGACGGTGATGCGCCGGTAGAGGGCGGCTTTACTTATCTGACCTTTTATCTGGATGAACACTGGCTCACCCGTACGCTTCAAGGGCTGTATGACTCTACTCCCGGGAGTTACACTCTCCACTTTGCCCAAACGCTGACGCGAGAGCCTCAGTTGGTGCGCGCTATCGGTGATACATTTGCCTCGTTGCATAACGATGAGATGAAGATCGTCCAACAGAGCACAATGGATAACCTGCTCTCTCAGATAACTACCCACTGCCACTGGCGTAAGAAACTCCCGTCGCAATTACAAAGCTCAGCTGTAGCGCATCGTGCCCGCGACTATCTCTATGCGCATATCGGCGAGAACGTGGGGCTATCAGACCTTGCCCGCGAGACGGGTACGGATCGCTTTACCCTCACCCGCTGTTTTAAACGCGAATTTCACCTGGCACCGCACGCCTGGCTTATCCAGCTGCGACTGGCAAAGGCCCGACAGATGCTGGCGTGTGGGGAACTGCCTGTTGATGTTGCGACGGCAGTGGGTTTTGCCGATCAAAGCCATCTTGGTCGCTGGTTCCAGCGTGCATACCGTATTTCTCCGGCACACTACCGCCGGTTGTGCACAAACCTTCCAGACGTTTCCAGAAAATAACGGCACATTCGTGGCTCTAATAAAAAAGGAGTCACCTGTGAATTTATTACCCTTCCTGCTGTTTGCATTTGTCGCCTCGATTACACCGGGGCCAACCAACATTCTGGTACTGGCTAACAGTCAGCACTTTGGCGTAAAAAATACGGTTCCTGCGATCCTGGGCGGGTGTATTGCCGCCAGCGCTATTGTTCTGGTTTCAGGCGCTGGGGCAGGAGAAGTGTTACGCCAGTATCCATTGATACGTCAGGTAATGAGCTGGGCGGGTGTGCTGTGGCTTTCCTGGATGAGCTGGCAGCTGTTTAGCGCCCCGGCCGCGAATCTCTCCTCCAGAAGTCACGTCCGATTTACCGCGCGGGCGGCGGCGTTACTACAGGTTGTAAACCCAAAAACATGGATGATGGCGCTGGCAGTTGTCAGCCTGTTTGCTCCGGCAAGCGACCATGCATTACGGGATATTACGCTGATGGCGCTATGGTTTCTGGCGATCTCCGTGGTCTGTTTGTTGTGCTGGGCGTGGCTGGGGAAGGCGGTGAACCGGATTTTCCGCACCACCGTGGCGATGGTGCGATTTCAGCGCGCGATGGCGCTGTGTTTGTTTATTTCCGCCTGGATGGGAATGCTGGCTTAGGTCAGTGCACCACCCATACGACACTGCGCGAACCGCAAAATATCTTCCGCCAGACGGTGCGCCGTATCCACATCCGCCTGGCTACGGTTCACCAGCATGCGGCTCAGGCAACCTTCCAGCACCAGCTCCATCTGCTTCGCGACCATTGCCGGATCATCCACTTCAAGTGTGGTCAGCAGCTCATGTGTGAACTCGTGCGCGGCTCGTTTTTGCTGATCTGCCAGTTGATGGATGGGGTGCCCAGGATCCGGATAGTAGGTGCAGGCGGCGATAAACAGACAACCTGGGTAACGGTTGTTGGTAACACACTCCGTCAGTGCGGTATAGCGCGCCAGCAGCTTTTGCTCGGTGGTCAGTTCTTCATTCAGCATCAGCTGCCTGCGCCAGATATCTACCTGCTGGCTGAGATAGCGCAGGGCATCGTACAGCAGCGCCTCTTTATCCGGCCAGAAGCGCTTAAGTTCATCCAGAGGGTAATCGATACGGTCGGCGACCATCTCAAGCGTGGTGCTGGCGATCCCTTGAATCTCAAGCAATTGCAGGGCTTGTCCCAGTACGTCTTCGCGTTGCACGGTTATCTCCTCCGCTATTCCCAACGGTTTGTCCCGTCTAAAGTGTTGTTTACGGTTGGCGATTGCGCAAATGCGCGTTGAATGCCGTCGCGTCCATAAACCCGGTTACACGCTGCGTCGGCTGTTCTTCCCCCTGTTCATTGAAGAACAGGATGGTAGGCAACCCGAGCACGTTAAGTTGCTTCAGCAGAGCCTTATCCTGCGTGCTGTTGGCGGTTACGTTCGCCTGGAGCAGAACGGTATCGCTCAGCGCATGTTGTACCTGCGGATCGCTGAAGGTGTATTTTTCAAACTCTTTGCAGGCCACGCACCAGTCGGCATAGAGATCGAGCAAGACCGGTTTGCCTTTCGCCTGCGCCAGGGCGTGGTTAAGGTCATCCACGTTTTTAATCTGTATAAAATTCAGATGAGCCTGTGTTTGACCTGCCGGGGTGCCAAACGCCCAGTCCTGTAGCGGACGGACGCTCACCAGCGCGGCCGCCAGCAGAAGGATCTGTAGCAGGCGCATCCACGGTTTCTTCGCCCCCAGACTCACGATAAACGCCCAGCTGAAGAAGGCCACGCCGAGCATCGCCCAAAGACGTGTACCCCACACATCACCGATGATGCGCTCCAGCAGAAATACCGGCAGCGCCAGAATGACAAAACCAAACGCGGTTTTCACCGTCTCCATCCACGGACCGCTTTTCGGCAGCAGACGATTGCCAAACACCGTCACCATGATCAGCGGCAGGCCCATGCCGAGCGCGTAGAGGTACAGCGTGCCGCCGCCGAGCCACAGGTTGCCGCTCTGAGCAATGTATAACAGGATGGCGCTCAACGGCGCAGTGGTGCAGGGGGAGCAAATCAGCCCGGCGATGGCACCCATGGCGAACACGCCGCCCGCAGAGCCACCCTGCTGACGGTTGCTCATCAGCGTCAGACGGGTTTGCAGGGAAGAGGGCAGTTGCAGGGTGAACAGGCCAAACATCGACAGCGCCAGCAGAATAAACACCGCTGACAGTCCGATAAGCACATAAGGATGCTGAAGGGCGGCCTGGAACTGCAACCCGGCAGCGGCGACCACTAGGCCGAGCGCCGTATAGGTTAACGCCATGCCCTGTACATAGATAAAGGCCAGCAACAGCGCACGGGCGGTGGAAAGGCGTTGTTTACCGCCCAGCACGATGCCAGAGATAAGCGGGTACATAGGCAGTACGCAGGGCGTAAAGGCGATGCCGATACCAATCAATAACGCCCAAAGTGCTGAGAACGGAAGGTCTGAAGTGGCTTCGCCTGCGCCTTCACCCTTCATCCTGGCCCTCTCCCCTGATGGGAGAGGGGAGGCAGCGCCTTTCACTTCGCTAAGCGGAACGACCTTTGTTTCAGGTGGGTAACAGAATCCGGCGTCTGCGCAGCCCTGATAGGTGACCGTTAATGTGGCACCTTTATCGGCATGGTTCACCGTGACGGGCACGCTTAAGCGCTGGCGATAAATTTCACTCTTACCGTAGAACTCGTCCTCGTGCCACACGCCAGCGGGCATCTGCAATGCGCCGACGTTCGCCTTTGTCGGCGTGATGCTGACCTGCTTGCGATAGAGGTAGTAACCCTCTTTCACCTGCCAGGTGAGACTGAGATCGTGCTGGTTTTGCTGAAAGTCGAAAACGAATGCCTGGTCGGCAGGAATAAAGTTCGAACGGCCGGGTGCGTCAAACAACCCGGCAAAAACTGACGTGCTGCACAGCAGCAGGATCAGCGTAATGAAGCGTTGAGCCATGAGAGATAATCGTTATCGCCGTGGACCACTGGCAGCACCAGCAGCTCCGGGGTTTGGTATGGATGATGAGACTTGAGGCAGTCGAGGAGCGCCTGCTGGTTTATCAGGTTGGTTTTGAGCAACATCTGGACTTCGTACTCTTGCTCCAGCTTGCCTTCCCAGTAATAAAGGGAGGTGGCGCCGGGAAGAAGCGTGACACAGGCAGCCAGTTTTTCGGCCAGCACTTTGGCGGCCAGATCCTGGGCAGAAGCTTCATCAGGGGCGGTGCACAGTACAACAACAGCATCAGGCGTGTTCACAAGTCGACCTCCTCATCACGAAAGTCTTCACTATATCACGCAAGGCGGTTGGTCATTAATGAAACGGGCCGCAGAGCGGCCCGTTTTTAACTATTTTTACAACGGCTAATCGTTTACAGCACAATGCCGCCGATGATAAAGCCGAGGATCACGCAGAGCGTAATCGCCACCACGCCCGGGATGAGGAACGCGTGGTTAAACACGTACTTACCAATACGGGTTGAGCCGGTGTCATCCATCTCAACTGCGGCCAGCAGGGTTGGGTAGGTGGGCAGCACGAACAGGGCGGAAACCGCTGCAAAAGAGGCAATCGCCGTCAGCGGCGTCACGCCCAGCATCAGTGCCGCAGGCATCAGCGCTTTGGTGGTCGCAGCCTGGGAGTACAGCAGCGTCGCGGCAAAGAACAGCACTACTGCCAGCAGCCACGGATAGTTGTGCAGCAGGTCGCCTGCAACGGTCTGGATATCGCTGATGTGCGCTTTCACAAAGGTATCACCGAGCCACGCCACGCCCAGCACGCACACGCAGGCGCTCATACCGGATTTGAAGGTGCTGGCGTTCAGCACTTCACTGGTGTCGATTTTACAGGTGATGCTGATCAGCGTCGCGATGGTCAGCATAAACACCACAATGGCTTCGTTACGCGGCAGAACCGGGTTCTGGATCAGACCTACCGTGTCGCTGATGGCGGTCGCGTAGAACATCACGGCGACGATACCAATCAGAAACAGCAGCACGGAGCGTTTTGCATGCGGCTTCAGCTCGAAGACCTGGCTACCGCGCAGGCTCACTTCACCTTTTGCCAGACGCTCCTGGTAAACCGGATCGTCTTTCAGCTCGGCACCGAGGAAGTTACACAGCACGGCAGTGATCATTACCGCAATCAGCGTGACCGGAATACAGATTGCCAGCAGCGTCAGGTAACTTACGCCCATTGGCTCAAGGATGCCCGCGAAGAAGACCACCGCCGCGGAAATAGGCGAGGCGGTAATCGCAATCTGGGAGGCGACCACGGCAATAGAAAGAGGGCGAGACGGGCGAATACCCTGCTCTTTCGCCACTTCGGTGATGACCGGCAGCGTGGAGAAGGCAGTATGGCCAGTACCGGCGAGAATGGTCATAAACCAGGTCACCAGCGGGGCAAGGAAGGTGATGTATTTCGGATGGCGACGCAGCATACGCTCCGCCAGGCTCACCAGGTAGTCCATACCGCCAGCGACCTGCATGGCCGCGATAGCAGCAATAACCGCCATGATGATTTCGATAACGTCAAAAGGGATTGCGCCGGGTTTAATCTGAAAGATCAGGGTAAGTACAAGCACTCCGAGACCGCCAGCAAAACCGATGCCGATTCCCCCGAGTCGTGCGCCCAAATAAATCGCCAACAGGACGATGACGAGTTCTGCTCCAAACATAAAGACCTGCCTTGCTCATTAACAAGTTGATATTGAATTGTTGTGTTTTGGTAACGCCCATAAAGAAAAAAGGCACGTCACAAGTGACGTGCCTTTCGGAAGCTTAGCCTGAACGGTTACTGTTCGCTTTCATCGGTATATCGTTTCGCTTTATATGCCGGGTGCATCAGGTTCTGGGCGGAGAAGATATCGTCCAGTTCGGCTTCGGTCAACAATCCTCGCTCGAGAACCACCTCACGTACGCTCTTACCGGTTTCGGCACAAATCTTCCCGACGATATCGCCGTTGTGGTGGCCGATGAAGGGGTTGAGGTAGGTGACGATGCCGATGGAGTTATAGACGTAGCCTTCACACACTTCTTTATTCGCGGTGATGCCGTTAATGCATTTTTCCAGCAGGTTGTAGCAGGCGTTGGTCAGAATATGGATAGATTCAAACATCGCCTGGCCAATCACCGGCTCCATCACGTTCAGCTGGAGCTGACCGGCTTCGGAGGCCATGGTGACGGTCGTATCGTTACCAATAACCTTGAAGCAAACCTGGTTCACCACTTCTGGCACCACCGGGTTCACTTTAGCTGGCATGATGGATGAACCCGCCTGCAACTCTGGCAGGTTGATTTCATTCAGGCCAGCGCGCGGACCGGAGGAGAGCAGGCGCAGGTCGTTACAGATTTTGGACAGTTTCACCGCCAGACGTTTCAGGGCGCTGTGCACCATCACGTAGGCGCCGCAGTCTGAGGTAGCTTCAATCAGGTCTTCCGCAGGCACAACCGGCAGGTTGGACACTTCAGCCAGCTTCTGTACCGCCAGTTGCTGATAGCCATCTGGCGTGTTCAGGCGTGTACCGATGGCGGTTGCGCCCAGGTTCACTTCCAGCAGCAGTTCGGACGTACGCAGCAGGTTTTTCGTCTCTTCGTTCAGCAGCACGTTAAACGCGTGGAATTCCTGTCCGAGGGTCATTGGCACCGCGTCCTGCAACTGGGTACGGCCCATTTTCAGGATGTCCTGGAACTCAACGGCTTTACGCTGGAAGCCATCGCCCAGCTGATTAATCGCGTCGACCAGTTTGACGACAGAGGCATACACCGCGATGCGAAAGCCGGTTGGGTAGGCGTCGTTGGTGGATTGACATTTGTTAACGTGGTCGTTCGGGTTCAGGTACTGGTATTCACCTTTCTGATGACCCATCAGCTCCAGGCCGATGTTTGCCAGCACTTCGTTGGTGTTCATGTTGACAGAGGTGCCCGCGCCGCCCTGATAGACGTCGACCGGGAACTGATCCATGCATTTGCCGTTGTTCAGCACCTCATCGCACGCGGCGATAATCGCATTTGCAGCGCTTTTAGGAATGGTTTGCAACTCTTTGTTTGCCAGAGCCGCGGCTTTTTTTACCATCACCATGCCACGCACAAATTCAGGGATGTCGCTGATTTTGCTGTTGCTGATGTAGAAGTTTTCAATCGCTCTCAGAGTGTGAACACCATAGTAGGCATCCGCTGGAACTTCCCTGGTACCCAACAAATCTTCTTCGATACGAATGTTGTTTAACATGTGAACCTTCTTTTCAAGCTGCCGATGGATTGTACTAAACACACAGTATATATGTGGTTTTGAATATTTTATGACCGACGATTATTCCCTCAATCGGCCAGATGTTCGAGATCATATGCTGATGATAGCGAATTGCCGTAAGCTGGATCACTTATTATCGACCCGATTTCATGATAATTATTAATCTGTGAAATATGTCACCGCTTTAATATTTCCAGAAAAAATATCCGTGCAAACCGATTGAAATTTGGCTAACCGTCGCCATCTCTTATCTACGCGCTTCGCGAACACATTCAGTCAGGGCCAGAAGGCACCTGCCATACAGGAGATGCCAGTGCGCTGGATACCATTTATTGCTTTCTTTCTTTATGTTTACATTGAAATTTCGATTTTCATCCAGGTTGCCCATGTGCTGGGCGTCCTGCTGACGCTGATTCTGGTGATCTTCACCTCCGTCATCGGCATGTCGCTGGTGCGCAATCAGGGTTTCAAAAATTTCCTGTTAATGCAGCAGAAGATGGCCGCAGGCGAAAGCCCGGCCGCCGAGATGATCAAAAGCGTGTCGCTGATTATTGCTGGTTTGCTGCTGATCCTGCCGGGCTTCTTTACAGACTTCCTCGGCCTGCTGTTGCTGTTGCCGCCGGTGCAGAAGCACCTGACCATGAAGCTGCTGCCGCATCTGCGTTTCAGCCGTATGCCAGGCGGTGGTTTCAGCACCGGCCCGGGGGATACCTTTGAAGGGGAATACCAGCGTAAGGATGAGCAGCGCGACCGGTTAGATCATAAAGACGATCGGTGAGTTTCTGGCCCGGTGGCGCTCGCTCACCGGGCCTGCGGAGCTTGCCGCTTCGGTAAAAACACCCACAGCCCCGCCAGCATGACGATGGCGTACACACTCTTCCATCCCACCATCGCCAGCAGCATCAGGCACAGGACACACCCGACAGCCGCCAGCGCCTTAAAACGTCCTTTCAGTAGCCGACAGCCCGCCAGCATGCACAGCAGGTAGATCATGATGAAAATACCGTTGGCGTAGACAATCAGCGCGTCAAGGTTGATGTCGAGGAGATAAATGGCCAGGGAACTCACCACGCAGCAGCCCAGTACGGTATTCAGCGCATTCACCGGAAGCTGACGCTTTGACAGGCGTGAGAGGGGGCTATCCGGTTTATAAAGTGCCTGAGACCACACCAGCCGGGCGAAGCTCTGAATATAAATGTTGAGGCTGGCAAAGCAGGCGAGATAGCCAATCACGCAGGCTACCCACAGGGCTTTAACACCAAACAGCTGCACCACGATGCCCGGCAGCGACGCGGCGGCGGCTTTCTCTTCACTGAACGCGTTGAAGTGCAGCACCAGTACGGTACAGGCCCAATACACTGTGCCCGCCAGCATCAGGCCAATCATCAGAGCGCGGGGAAAGTCACGCTCGGGCTGTTTAAACTCGGATGCCAGATGAGCGAACGCCTCCAGACCGACGAAACACCAGAACATGACGGATAGTGCAGCGAAAAGCTGTGCGTGGTCGATGTCGTTAATCGCGGGGAAAGGAATATCCGCCACCGTAATGTCACCCGCAAACCAGATGGCGACGATCAGCGCGACAATTAACACGGCGACCAGCGTTTGCAGATTGGCGCTGGAACTGGCCCCTCGCGAGCCAACCCACCAGACAATCGCCAGCGTACCGATTTCAGCCAGCAGCAGTTGTTCATCGTGCCAGCCAAACAGCGCCTGTCCGAAGCCGGTTGCGATATGCAGGGCTGCCGGAAGGCCAACGGGTATCACCGACAAAAATAGCCAGCCGGTGACACGCTTCATCCGCGGCCCAAACGCCATGCCGACAAAATGCGCTACGCCGCCTGCGCTCGGGAAGTGCCGCCCGAGTATGGCAAAGACAATCGCCACCGGAAACACCAGCACGATCAGCACCGGCCATGCCCAAAGACTGTTATTGCCGGCAACCAACGCCGCCAGCGCGGGAACCGCAAATACCCCCGTGCCTAATAAAGACGTTGAGAGTAAGCCAATGCCCTGCGCCAGCCCCAACTCCTGCCTGAGTCCACTCATTTACCTCGTCCCGCCACCATCAAAAGAGAGTGGATGGTAACACTTTCGCAAATTTTTTTTCGATTACCCCTTGAAGGGGTAAAAAGCTATCCCCATCTCTCAGGGCACTAGCCGGAAAACCGCATGCGGACCGGCGTCATCCATAACTGATAATGACTTTCTCAAAGGAGAGCTATCAATGAGTATTCGTCCGTTACATGATCGTGTGATCGTCAAACGTAAAGAAGTTGAAACCAAGTCTGCTGGCGGCATCGTTCTGACCGGTTCAGCAGCAGCAAAATCAACGCGTGGCGAAATCATCGCTGTCGGTAAGGGCCGCATCCTGGAAAACGGAACTGTGCAGCCACTGGACGTTAAAGTTGGTGACATCGTCATTTTCAACGATGGCTACGGCGTAAAATCCGAGAAGATCGACAATGAAGAAGTGTTGATCATGTCCGAGAGCGACATTCTGGCAATTGTTGAAGCGTAATTAACGCACGAAAACTGTACGAATTTGAGGAAATAAGAACATGGCAGCTAAAGACGTAAAATTCGGTAACGACGCTCGTGTAAAAATGCTCCGCGGCGTAAACGTACTGGCAGACGCAGTGAAAGTCACTCTGGGCCCGAAAGGCCGTAACGTAGTGCTGGACAAATCCTTCGGCGCGCCAACCATCACCAAAGATGGTGTTTCTGTTGCACGTGAAATCGAGCTGGAAGACAAGTTCGAAAACATGGGCGCACAGATGGTGAAAGAAGTTGCCTCTAAAGCGAACGACGCTGCCGGTGACGGTACCACCACCGCGACCGTACTGGCGCAGGCGATCATCACCGAAGGCCTGAAAGCCGTTGCTGCGGGCATGAACCCAATGGATCTGAAACGTGGTATCGACAAAGCCGTCGCTTCCGCTGTTGAAGAACTGAAAGCGCTGTCCGTACCGTGCTCTGACTCTAAAGCCATTGCTCAGGTTGGTACTATCTCTGCTAACTCCGACGAAACCGTAGGTAAACTGATCGCTGAAGCGATGGATAAAGTCGGTAAAGAAGGCGTGATCACCGTTGAAGACGGTACTGGTCTGGAAGACGAACTGGACGTGGTTGAAGGTATGCAGTTCGACCGCGGTTACCTGTCCCCATACTTCATCAACAAGCCAGAAACTGGCGCTGTTGAGCTGGAAAGCCCGTTCATCCTGCTGGCTGACAAGAAAATCTCCAACATCCGCGAAATGCTGCCAGTGCTGGAAGCCGTTGCGAAAGCAGGCAAGCCGCTGGTAATCATTGCTGAAGACGTTGAAGGCGAAGCGCTGGCGACCCTGGTGGTTAACACCATGCGTGGCATCGTGAAAGTGGCAGCGGTTAAAGCACCTGGCTTCGGCGATCGTCGTAAGGCGATGCTCCAGGATATCGCTACCCTGACCGGCGGTACCGTGATCTCCGAAGAGATCGGTATGGAGCTGGAAAAAGCGACTCTGGAAGACCTGGGCCAGGCGAAACGCGTTGTGATCAACAAAGACACCACCACCATCATCGACGGTGTGGGTGAAGAAGCCGCTATTCAGGGCCGTGTTGGTCAGATCCGTAAGCAGATCGAAGAAGCAACTTCCGATTACGACCGTGAAAAACTCCAGGAGCGCGTAGCGAAACTGGCAGGTGGCGTAGCGGTAATCAAAGTCGGTGCGGCTACCGAAGTTGAAATGAAAGAGAAGAAAGCACGCGTTGACGACGCCCTGCACGCGACCCGTGCTGCGGTAGAAGAAGGCGTGGTTGCTGGTGGTGGTGTCGCGCTGGTGCGTGTAGCCGCTAAACTGGCTGGCCTGACTGCTCAGAACGAAGACCAGAACGTGGGTATCAAAGTTGCGCTGCGCGCAATGGAAGCTCCGCTGCGTCAGATCGTGTCCAACGCCGGTGAAGAGCCGTCTGTGGTTGCGAACAAGGTGAAAGCGGGTGAAGGTAACTACGGTTACAACGCGGCAACTGAAGAATACGGCAACATGATCGACTTCGGTATCCTGGATCCAACTAAAGTGACCCGTTCTGCTCTGCAATACGCGGCATCTGTAGCTGGCCTGATGATCACGACCGAGTGCATGGTGACCGACCTGCCTAAAGGCGACGCGCCTGACTTAGGTGCTGCTGGTGGTATGGGCGGCATGGGTGGCATGGGCGGCATGATGTAATCATGCTGTTCTGAACCTCTCAGAACGAGCCCCGGGCAGCAATGCCCGGGGTTTTTTATTATCTTCTACTCAAACGTGCCTTTCACGCACACCACGCCTTCACGCACCATCTGGCGGCCTTTCGCCCAGACCTCACGGATCTTCAGGTCATCCGTCAGCACCAGGAAATCGGCATCGCATCCGGGCGCGATCCGCCCTTTATGCTCCAGACCGAGAAACTCCGCCACGTTACGCGTAAATGGCAGAAGTGCCTCCTCCAGAGGCAGGTGATACCGGCCGACCAGCTGCTGTAGCGTATCAAGCAGGGACTCAAAACCCGCCACGCCAATGCCAACAAGATTACCGTTTGCGTCAAAATTCGGCTGGCTGCCGTTGCCATCCGAGCTGAGCGTGAGCCGGTTAAACGGCACCTGCGCGTCACGGGCCGTCGCGATGGCGGTAGCGGCATCAATGGGCTCACTGATGCTGGTGGTGATGTCGATGTACCCCCCTTCGCGGGCATAGTCCAGTGCGGCGTGGAACAGTGCCTGGGCGCGGTTGACGTGGGTTGGCAGCAGCTTCGTGCGAGGCACGTCGGCGTTATTCAGGATGTTAAGCAGTGGCTCCAGCAGTTTAGGGCTGTTGCCGAGGTGAAATACGGATATCCCCGCTTTGGCGCCCAGCAGCCCGCCGACGCGTGACTGGGCGGCCATATTCGCGAGCTGGTCATCTGCCGGTGCGGAAGAGCGATGGTCAGAAATCGCGCATTTCACGCCAATGATTTTATCAATTAGCGCCACATCCTTTTCGATACTGCCAGTGATCGTCGGAGAAGGCAGGCCATACGCGCCTGTCAGCATCCATGCGCTGATCCCTTCATGCTCAAGTGCCCGCGTTTTCGCCAGCAGCGACTCGGGATGGCGGGTCACGCCGTCGGTGCCCAGCAGGCCTACAACGGAGGTGATGCCAGCCGCCACCAGCGCAGACAATCGTACCTCTGGCGTCCGGGTGTGGGGACCGGCTTCACCGCCGCCGCCAATCAGGTGTACATGCTGATCGATAAACCCCGGGCAAACCACCGCTCCGGCGAGATCGCTTTCAGGGCAGTCTGGCCTCATTGTGGCGTGGCCAGCTTTTTCGACTGCGACGATTTTTCCTCCGGCAATCAGCAGATCGCAATGCCCAAGATCCTCGGGAGCGTAAAGCTGCGCATTGCGGAAAAGGTGCGGTTCCAGCACTGAAAAATCCATTTTTATCTCCTCAGAAGAGTAGTTGCATCACCCACATTGAGAGCAGGGCGTTAATGACGTAGACAGCGATGATGTGCGGATAATACTTCGGGTTGACGCCTGCGGTGCCAAGGCAACGGCCCGTGTTTTGCACCGGATTACCCATCAGATAGATGGCGGGCAGCAGGATGGTGGCATCGTGACCGTTGAGCGTGCCGGCAGCGACCAGACTGGCGCAGACCCCCACACCGCCCCCCATGCTCATCACCGAGGCCAGAAGAACCGTTGCCGCCGCACCCGGAAGTCCCCACAGAGCCATGATGGGCTCGCATACCTTGCCGACAATATCCAGCAGGCCGGTTACCTTGAGCGCCTGAATGATAACAAACGCCATGACCACGTTCGGCAGCAGGCTGGTGGTGGCGATGGTAAAGCCGCGGCGGGCGCCATCGATAAACAAGTCCATGATATTTTTACGCGACCGGGCGATCATTTTTCCTCCTGAGCGCAGCGAACTTCCATGTGGGCGATCCACAGTCGCAGAAAGTTCGCGCCAACAAATTTGAACACCAGAATGACGGCAAGCGGCGTGATTACCGGGACGGTAATAAAGGTAAAGAGTGCGGCGCCGGAAGAAAAATAGTTGGTAATAATGGCGCTACCGCTGGTCTGGAAGGTGGCGAAAATGGCGCGCTCATGGTCAGTAATTGCCCCTTCGTTGGTCAACTCTTTGGTCATCCCTGCGGCAGCATCAGTATTTTGCAGGTTGGCGATAAGCGCCAGAGAGCAAATGCCCGGCACGCCGAGCAGCGGGCGCAGAATGGGCGTCATAAGCTGTTGTGCGGCGCGCAGCCCGCCCAGCCCCTCGGTAACGGCAATGATCCCGAGCGATAAAATGACCGAGGGCGCCAGTTCAAGGGCAAACAAAAACCCATCTTTCGCTCCTGTGCCGCCCTCGCCGCGAAACGTCAGCGCACCGTTCACCGGTCCAAAGCTGCCGTTCAGGACGGTAAAATCCAGCACGCGCCACCATTCGGTACTTTTGGCGAAAAAACCTGAGAAAAATACGATGGTGAGCACGAACGCCAGATAGCCCACCCAGGTTACTTTTTCCTCTCCTGAGGATGATGCACTCATGAAACCCCCTTTTTTGAGTCGCGTACAAAAGTTGTACGTCGCATCACTAAAAACGATCGGGGGCTAAAACACGATATCCCAAAGGTTATTATCAGAATTCATTTAAGATGTCGGAGGAGTGCCAGCGGAATCTGGCTCGCAGAAATGCTCAGCATTTTTCTTTTGGTCATCTTTTTAGTATAAGGTTTACACGCGGACAACTACTGTCCAGCTTATTGAAAACGAGGAATAACATGCGCATAAAAGTCTGTGCAGGGATTGTAGGTGCAGCATTGCTGCTGGCGGGTTGTAGCACCAGCAATGAGCTGACGGCAGCGGGCCAGAGCGTTCGCTTTGTGGAAGATAAGCCGGGCAGCGAATGCCAGCTGTTAGGCACCGCCACTGGCGAGCAAAGCAACTGGATGTCGGGGCAGCACGGCGAAGAGGGCGGCTCTATGCGCGGTGCGGCCAATGCCCTGCGTAATCAGGCTGCGGCAATGGGCGGCAACGTGATTTACGGGGTAAGCAGCCCGACGCAGGGGATGCTGTCCAGCTTTGTGCCAACCGCCAGCCAGATGAACGGCCAGGTCTATAAGTGCCCGAACTGATATAACCGTTTGATGGCGCTGCCGCTTTATCTCCAGGGCAGGTAAGCGTAGCGCCACCTGCCTTTTTACTGCTGACGCAGCTGCAAATCCAGCGGCGTCTTACTCGGCTCTCCGCCAATCTCACGTGCCAGCTTCGGCACCATATAACCTGAAACCAGCGTTAACAGCTCGCGCATAATCTTCCGGGCCTCTTCATCTGTCACCATGAAGTGCGCCGCGCCCTGGACGCGATCCAGAACATGCAGGTAATAGGGCATAACGCCCGCATCAAATAAGGCATTGCTGAGATCGGCCAGCACGCGGGCGCTGTCGTTCACGCCGCGCAGTAATACGCTCTGGTTGAGCAGCGTCACGCCTGCCTTTCGCATACGCGCCATCGCCGCACGAAAGTCCGCGTCAATTTCATTCGCGTGGTTGATATGGTTTACCAGCAGCACCTGCAAACGGGACTGCTCCAGGCGCGTGACCAGGGCGTCGGTGATACGCGCCGGGATGACGATCGGTAAACGGCTGTGAATGCGCAGACGCTTAATGTGCGGGATGGTCTCAAGCTGAGTCAGCAGCCAGTCCAGCTCATGATCTTTTGCCATCAGCGGGTCGCCGCCGGAAAAGATGATTTCATCCAGTTCCGGGTGCGCCGTGATGTAGTCCAGCGCCACCTGCCAGTTGCGCTTATTGCCCTGGTTTTCGGCGTACGGGAAGTGGCGACGGAAGCAATAGCGGCAATTTACCGCGCAACCGCCCTTAACCAGCAGCAGGGCACGATTGCGGTATTTATGCAGCAAACCCGGTACGACACTGTTCTGCTCTTGCAGCGGATCGGTGCTGTAGCCGGGGGCGGTAATAAACTCATCCTGAGAGGTAAGCGTTTGTTTTAATAACGGATCATCAGGATTGCCCTTTTCCATTCGGGCAACAAACGCGCGGGGAACGCGCAGGGCGAAAAGGCGTTTCGCCTCACGACCTGCACGCAACGCTTCGTGCTGTTCGAGGTCTAAAAGACGCAGCAATTCATCAGGACTGGTGATTACATCGGCAAGTTGCGATAACCAATCTTCTCTGGACGGGGTGTTTAGGGTTACAATATGCGCCATTTTGTGGCTTAGCTACCAGTTAACAAATTTAGAGGGCCTTATGGCAACGTACTATAGCAACGATTTTCGTGCTGGTCTTAAAATCATGATGGACGGCGAACCGTACGCGGTTGAAGCCAGCGAATTCGTTAAACCAGGTAAAGGCCAGGCATTCGCACGCGTAAAGCTGCGTCGCCTGCTGACCGGTACCCGTGTTGAGAAAACCTTCAAATCTACTGACTCCGCTGAAGGCGCTGATGTTGTCGATATGAACCTGACTTACCTGTACAACGACGGTGAGTTCTGGCACTTCATGAACAACGAAACCTTCGAGCAGCTGTCTGCGGACGCAAAAGCGATTGGTGACAACGCCAAGTGGCTGCTGGATCAGGCTGAGTGCATCGTGACCCTGTGGAACGGTCAGCCTATCGCGGTTACGCCTCCGAACTTCGTTGAGCTGGAAATCGTTGAAACCGATCCAGGTCTGAAAGGTGATACCGCAGGTACTGGCGGCAAGCCTGCCACTCTGTCTACCGGCGCTGTGGTGAAAGTGCCACTGTTCGTACAGATCGGTGAAGTGATCAAAGTGGATACCCGCTCCGGCGAATACGTATCCCGCGTGAAGTAATTTACGTCATGATGTAAGGCGCAGCGCCCGCTGCGCCTGATTTTGCAGGCAGGGAAGATGAAACGTACCGTTAAAATTCTGCTTCTGTTAGCGCTCTCCAGCGCAATTCTCTCCGGTTGCAACACCGCGCGTGGCATGGGTGAAGATATCCAGGATCTCGGCCATATCATTTCCCATGCGGCCAGCTAATTCCGTCTAATTTTCCTAAAAATTCTTCCTTTTCCGTCAAACGACAAGATCTTGTCTATTCTTAAGTTGCTATACACAAAATAACTTTGGCTATAAAAGGAAGATATTATGGTTAAGAAAACAATTGCAGCGATCTTTTCTGTTCTGGTGCTTTCTTCGGTACTGACTGCATGTAACACCACCCGTGGCGTAGGGGAAGATATCTCCGACGGTGGTAACGCGATTTCTGGCGCAGCAACCAAAGCTCAGAACTAATGAAAGCGACGGTACGGCAGGTCATTTCACCGTACCGTCAATTCTCCACTTCCTGTAGCGATAAAAACGGGGAGTAGCGCGTATCCATATGTAGCTTCATGCGGATATTGCGTTTGTACGTGTACACCGTTTTTCCGTTAATGCGCAGATTGCTGGCAATTTTCTGGTTGCTCGCGCCATCCATCCACAGGCTAAGAACTCTCTCTTCCTGACGCGTCAGTAACGGTGCCGCCATCTCCGGAAGCTCCGCGCTTGCGCATGACGTTAGCGCGTCATTTATCACCGCCGCTAGTCTTTCCAGATCGGTATTTTTGGAAAGAGAAGACCATATCGGGAACTGCGCCAGATAATCTGTCATCTCTTGCTCCTGGCCTGATTGCAGCATAATAAAAGGCAATGTTTCGCTGGCAATCAGCAGGGAGGATAGCTGCTGAAAATGGTGTAAATCCTGCCGGAAGCCAGATAAATCAGCGATGACCAGCGCAGGTTTCCATTGCAGGATATGCTCTCTGGCGAGGAAAAGATTATTTACCCCGGTTACGACGAAATGACCCGAAAACAGGTCTGAATGATTGACCCAGGCTTCAAATCCCGTGCGGGTGAAGTGACAACGGTCAATCAAAAGAATTTTAAACATAAAATTTTCGCAGTCGGCTAGTGGTTTGGCTTCCTGCCATCAGAAAGCCTATCATCATAGAGAAGTCGGATGAGTCATAAATGCCTGAACTCCGTGTCTTACTGAGGCTATTTCTTGCCTTAACATGTTCAGCAGAAAAAGTTTGAAAAAAAATTCCATGCTAACCAAAATATAAGGCGCAACCTCAGCCTTGCGGGACGACCCGTAAGCGCTTCATTCATCGGGGACGGCCCCAACTTGTCGTTAAGTTAAGGAGCCTGATATGTCCTGGATCGTTCTTGTTATTGCCGGTTTGCTCGAAGTGGTATGGGCAATTGGCCTGAAATATACCCATGGTTTTACCCGCCTGACGCCCAGCGTCATCACTATCGCCGCAATGATTGTCAGTATCGTCATGTTGTCATGGGCGATGCGAAGCTTGCCAGTCGGAACGGCTTACGCTGTCTGGACGGGAATTGGCGCGGTAGGGGCTGCCATTACCGGTATTCTGCTGCTGGGGGAGTCTGCGAGCCTGGCGCGCATCGCCAGCCTCGCGTTAATCGTCGCGGGTATCATCGGGTTAAAACTCAGTACCCACTAATGCGGCTGTTTTACCCAGAGTAATTTCGTCACGTCAAACCCTTGCCGGGTCGCTATGTCCAGCATCTGCTGTTTCATTTCCGCCGGGATCGTTGGCGTGCGGGAGAGGATCCACAGATAGTTGCGATCCGGCCCACACACCAGCGCATGGCGGTACTCTCTGTCCAGCGCAATGACGTTATACCCGCCGTAGAATGGGCCGATGAAAGAGACTTTCATGGCCGCGCGGTTAGACGCGCCGGTGAAATAGGCCTGACCAACTGACTGCTGCCACATCTGGCGATCCGGGTTATAGCCGCGGTTAATGACCCGGATCCCGCCGTCATCCATCGCGCTGTAGTTGACCGTGACTTTTTCTAAGCCCCGTTCGAACTGATGGTCCATTCGGGCGATTTCATACCAGGTGCCGAGGAAGCGCTGTGCGTCGAAATTACTGACTACCGTGACGCCAGGCGGAGGAGTAGGGGAACTGCAAGCAACCACTAAAAACGCGGCTGTTACTGCGGCAATAACAGGCAGAATGCGCATAGGAGTTTCCTTACTGTTTTTTGTTAAGTGTAGATGACAGCAGGGAAAATGCGGGAGATTGTGTAGGGTGTTTTGCCGGGTGGCGGCTTCGCCTTACCCGGCCTACAAAGTTCACGCGTTGTGTAGGCCGGGTAAGCGCAGCGCCACCCGGCAATGTTTTACTGAAGCGCCTTGAGGATATGGTATGCCGCCTCAACGCGTGCCGGGTTCGGATAGCTTTTATTCGCGAGCATCACAATACCGATCTGCTTTTCAGGAATAAAGGCCACGTAGCTGCCAAATCCGCCAGTAGAACCCGTTTTATGGACCCAGGACGCTTTGACCGGGGGAGCCGGTGGATTCACTTCTGCCACGGGTAATGGCGCCAGCGCTACCTTACTGTCGCTGCCTTCGACCACCGTGTTGGCCTCCACGGGCCAGTTGAGCATCTCCCAGCCCAGACCCTGATACATTGACCCGATACGCCAGTAGCGCGACTGCGCCAGCGCGATGCCCTGCTTAAGTGAGGCATCGGCAACCTTCTCCGGCGCCATGTTTGCCATGACCCAGTTCGCCATATCCTGCACGTTGGTTTTCACGCCATAGGCTTGTGCATCCAGCATTCCCGGCGAAACGCGCACCGCTTTACCGTCACGATAGCCCCAGGCGTAATGCGCCTCTTCCGCTTTCGGCACGTTAATCCAGGTGTGATGCAGCGCCAGCGGTTTGAATACTCGCTCGGTCATCGCCTGCTCGTAGCGCATGCCGGAAGGCTTAACCGCCAGCGCACCAAACAGGCCGATGCTGGCGTTGGCATAAAGGCGCGTTGTGCCTGGCTTCCACTGCGGCTGCCAGTGTTGATAGAAGCGCAGCAGGGAGGCGTCATCCGTCACCTCATCGGGCACCTGTAGCGGCAGACCGCCTGCGGTGTAGGTGGCGAGATCCAGCATTCGAATCCCTTGCCACTGCTTGCCCGTCAGCTCAGGCCAGTATCTGGTCACCGGATCGTCCAGCGAAATTTCACCGCGAGCAATGGCATCCCCACCTAAAACGCCGGTGAAGGTTTTACTTATAGAACCCAGCTCGAACAGGGTCTGAGGCGTAACGGGTTTATTCGCCGCGATATCGGCCTTGCCAAACGTGTAATAGTGCGGTTTTCCCTGATAAATAACGGCCACCGCCATGCCTGGAACAGACTGGGCTTTCATCAGCGGGGTAACCGTATTCGCGACCACCTCCGCCAGCTGTTTTTCTGACACTGGCGCGGCGAGAGCAGAGCAAGAGAGGCCCAGCAGCAGGGCGCAGCAAAGGGATTTTTTCATCATCAGTAATCTTCCGTAATAGCGAGTCAAGGGGATGTCCGGGCCCATCAGACAGGCGTAGTCTGTTGGATTTGACTGTGCCTGACAAACGGTTAAATTTAGCATTAGCTGTTAATTTTTCTAACGGAAGAGACCATGACGCGAAGCTATCTCCCCCTCAATTCGCTTCGGGCTTTTGAAGCCGCCGCGAGACATCTCAGCTTTACGCATGCGGCCATTGAGCTGAACGTGACCCATTCAGCCATTAGCCAGCATGTGAAAACGCTGGAGCAGCACCTGAACTGTCAGCTGTTCGTTCGCGTGTCGCGCGGGCTGATGTTGACTACCGAGGGTGAAAATTTACTGCCGGTGTTGAATGATTCTTTCGATCGTATAGCCGGAATGCTGGATCGCTTCGCTAACCATCGTGCGCAGGAGAAGCTGAAAATCGGCGTGGTGGGTACATTTGCCACCGGGGTTTTATTCTCGCAGCTGGAGGATTTTCGCCGTGGCTATCCGCACATCGATCTTCAGCTTTCCACCCATAACAACCGCGTTGATCCGGCTGCCGAAGGGCTTGACTATACGATCCGCTACGGTGGCGGGGCGTGGCACGGCACCGAGGCTGAATTCCTTTGTCATGCGCCGCTCGCGCCGCTGTGTACGCCCGATATCGCCGCCAGTCTGCACAGTCCGGCCGACATCCTCAGGTTTACGCTGCTGCGCTCTTACCGACGCGATGAATGGACCGCGTGGATGCAGGCGGCCGGCGAGCATCCCCCTTCGCCAATGCACCGCGTGATGGTATTTGATTCGTCCGTGACCATGCTGGAGGCCGCTCAGGCAGGGGTGGGCATTGCTATTGCGCCTGTCGATATGTTTACCCATCTGTTAGCCAGCGAGCGCATTGTGCAGCCCTTTGCGACGCAGATTGAGCTCGGCAGTTACTGGCTGACCCGATTGCAGTCCCGGGCAGAAACGCCAGCCATGCGCGAATTTTCCCGGTGGCTGGTGGAGAAGATGAAAAAGTAAAAAGCCCGCCGGATGGCGGGCCTGTTCAGTCAGATGGTGACCACGGCAATCAACGTGACGACCGTCAGAATGGTCGCCAGACCGTAGAAGACCCATTTACCGCTTGGCACATGGATTTTCAGATCGTGCATCGCATGGTGGATACGGTGCAGACCACACCACAGCGGCAGGACGATCATCAGGAAGATGAACACGCGGCCAATAAAGCTGCTCGCAAAGGCCAGTACGCGCTCATAGCTCAGCGCATCGCCCGGGAACAACCCCAGCGGCAGCATGATCCCGACCAGCAGGATAATGACCGGGGCAATAATGGCGCTCCACATGCCGCCTGCGCCAAACAGCCCCCAGAAAACCGGCTCGTCTGAACGTTTTGGATTTGGATTGATCACAGTAGTCTCCTTACCAGAACAGTGCGACAAACAGAATGACCACAGAGACAACTGCTGTCACTGCCCAGAGCCCTTTAATGACCGGCTCTGGCCCCATTTTTTCGCCTTTTACAATGATGTTCGCTGCTTTTGGCGCCAGTTCAAACCAGGTTTTGGTATGAAGCAGCGCGGCGGCGAGCACAATCAGGTTCAGTACTACGATGATTGGGTTTTGCAGGAAGCCCACAAAACTGGCCCAGGCTTCCGGGCCGTGCTTGAGGGCATACACCCCGTACATCAGTTCGAGGCTGAACCAGACCGCGGGAATTGCCGTGCCTTCACGCAGCATATAGAAGCGATAAAACGGCAGTTTTTTCCACCAGGTGGACGGCATTGGTCGCACGTAGGCTTTGCGTTTAGTCGTCATCATGCACTCCTTAGCGTGGTTTCAGGGTAGCGATAAGAAAGTCTTTCGAGCTTTCCACCTTACCCTGCTGAATGGCGGCGGCCGGGTCGACATGCTTCGGACAGACTTCGGAGCAGTAACCGACAAACGTGCAGGTCCAGACCCCGTTCTGGCTGTTCAACTGGGCCATACGTTCTTTTTTGCCGTGGTCGCGGCTGTCTTCGTTATAGCGGTGCGCCAGGGTAATGGCGGCCGGGCCGATAAACTCAGGGTTCAGGCCAAACTGTGGACAGGCGGCGTAGCACAGGCCGCAGTTGATGCAGCCGGAGAACTGATGGTATTTCGCCATCTGCGCGGGCGTCTGAGTGTTTGGCCCCTGATCCGGTGTGCGCGGGTTGCCGATGATGTACGGCTTAATCGCTTCGAGGCTTTCGATAAAGTGGGTCATGTCGACCACCAGATCGCGCTCAATCGGGAAATTGCCCAGCGCTTCAACCTTGATGCCTTTGGTGTAATCACGCAGGAAGGTTTTACACGCCAGCTTTGGCACCTTGTTGACCATCATGCCGCAGGAGCCGCAAATTGCCATGCGGCAGGACCAGCGGTAGCTCAGGTCTGGGGCCAGGTTATCTTTGATATAGCCGAGCGCATCCAGCAGGGAGGTTTGCTCGTCGTAAGGGACTTCATAGAAAGCGCTATGCGGCGCGGCGTCCACTTCCGGATTGTAGCGCACCACTTCAACTTTCAGTTTTTGCATCTCAGCCATTCGCCTTCTCCTTCTTATCGGCGGCTTCTGCTTCTGCACCGTACACGCGTTTCGCCGGTGGCAGCGTGGTGATTTTCACGTCGCTGTAGTCCAGACGGGTGGTGCCATCCGCATCGCGCCAGGCGAGAGTGTGTTTAAGGAAATTGACGTCGTCACGTTCAGTGCAGCCCTCATCCAGACGCTGGTGCGCGCCGCGGGACTCTTTACGCGCCAGGGCGGAATGGGCCATACATTCTGCGACGTTCAGGCCGTGGCCCAGTTCAATGGTATAAAGCAGATCGGTATTGAAGACGCTGGAGGTGTCGGTGATGCGCACGCGCTTGAAGCGCTCCTGCAACTCCGCCAGCTTATCGACGGTTTTCTGCATCAGCTCTGGCGTACGGTAGATCCCGCAGCCTTCTTCCATCGACAGCCCCATTTCGTCGCGGATCTTCGACCAGTTTTCGTTACCTTCCTGGTTCACCAGGTCTTTCAGGCGTTTTTCGACGTCTACAACCTGCGCATCCAGCGCCGCGCTGTTAGCTTCACCTGCCGTTGCGGCACGCTCCACCGCACGTTCGCCCGCCATGCGACCAAAGACCACCAGCTCAGCCAGCGAGTTCGAGCCCAGACGGTTTGCGCCGTGCAGACCGACGGAGGAACACTCGCCCACCGCAAGCAGCCCTTTGATGCGGGTTTCGCACTGCTGATCGGTTTCGATGCCGCCCATGGTGTAGTGCGCGGTTGGACGCACCGGGATCGGTTCTTTCACCGGATCGACGCCCACATACGCTTTCGCCAGCTCGCAGATAAACGGCAGACGCTCCAGCAGTTTCTTCTCGCCGAGATGACGCAGGTCGAGATGCACCACGTCGCCGCGCGGCGTTGAGATGGTGTTGCCTTTGCGCCACTCGTGCCAGAAAGCCTGAGAGACTTTGTCGCGTGGGCCGAGTTCCATGTATTTGTTTTTCGGCTCGCCAAGTGGGGTTTCCGGACCCATGCCGTAATCCTGCAAATAGCGATAGCCGTTTTTGTTGACCAGAATTCCGCCTTCGCCGCGGCAGCCTTCCGTCATCAGTATGCCGGAGCCCGGTAGGCCGGTTGGGTGATACTGGACGAACTCCATATCACGCAGCGGGACGCCGTGGCTGAGCGCCATGCCCATACCGTCACCGGTGACGATGCCGCCGTTGGTGTTGTAGCGGTATACGCGGCCCGCGCCGCCCGTTGCCATCACCACCGCATTCGCGCGGATCTGGACAAGCGTGCCTTCCATCATGTTCATCGCCACCAGTCCGCGCGCATGACCGTCGTCGACCAGAATGTCGAGAACGAAATGTTCGTCAAAGCGCTGGATTTGTGGGAACTGGAGGGAGGTCTGGAACAGGGTGTGCAGCATGTGGAAGCCGGTCTTATCGGCGGCAAACCAGGTGCGTTCGATCTTCATGCCACCGAAGCGGCGGACGTTGACGCTCCCGTCCGGACGGCGGCTCCACGGGCATCCCCACTGTTCCAGCTGGGTCATCTCCGTTGGGCAATGGTGCACGAAGTAATCAACGACATCCTGTTCGCAAAGCCAGTCGCCCCCTGCAACCGTGTCGTGGAAATGGTATTCGAAGCTGTCATGATCCTGCGCGACGGCAGCGGATCCTCCTTCTGCGGCTACCGTGTGGCTGCGCATCGGATAGACTTTTGAAATCAATGCGATTTTAGCGTTCGGATTGGCTTGTGCCGCAGCAATTGCAGCGCGTAATCCAGCCCCGCCAGCGCCTATTACGGCAAGATCGGCTTGAAAAGTTTGCACGACATTCCTCCAGATTTTTGTTTTCCCGCAACGCGATGAGCTAAAGGACGTTCACCTGCCCGAACGGGCGATTGCGGAAGCGATTCCACTGCTCCTTTATGGGTAAAACAGTATAACCGCGTAGAAGGGAGGGAAATTTGACGTGTTCGATTTTTTTGCTGTTCTGTGCGGTGATTTATCATCGTGATTAATGAATGGCGTCACAGTATTTCTCTGTGCAATGAAAAGGGACTTTTACTGTGCAAAATTTGTCTCTGCCCCGGCTTACGAGTAGACTTCGTGCCCTTGTCTGAAAACGGAGAAATAACTCATGAGCGAAACGGCCACCTGGCAGCCGAGCGCATCCATTCCAAACCTGCTAAAGCGCGCAGCAATTATGGCGGAGATCCGCCGTTTCTTTGCCGACCGCGGCGTCCTGGAGGTGGAAACGCCGTGCATGAGTCAGGCGACGGTTACGGATATTCATCTGGTCCCGTTTGAAACCCGTTTTGTTGGCCCAGGCCACTCTCAGGGCATGAATCTGTATCTGATGACCAGCCCGGAATACCATATGAAGCGTCTGCTGGCGGCCGGGTGTGGTCCGGTCTATCAGCTGTGCCGTAGCTTCCGTAATGAAGAGATGGGCCGACACCATAATCCGGAATTCACCATGCTGGAGTGGTACCGCCCGCACTACGACATGTATCGTCTGATGAACGAAGTCGACGATCTGCTGCAACAGGTGCTGGATTGCGCGGAAGCTGAAACGCTCTCCTATCAGCAGGCCTTCCAGCGCCATCTGGAAATCGATCCGCTGTCGGCTGATAAAACACAGCTGCGTGAAGTGGCGGCAAAACTGGATCTGAGCAATGTGGCGGATAACGAAGAGGACCGCGACACGCTGTTGCAACTGCTGTTCACCTTTGGCGTTGAACCGCAAATTGGTAAAGATCGCCCGACGTTTGTCTATCACTTCCCGGCCAGCCAGGCCTCGCTGGCGCAGATCAGCACCGAAGATCACCGCGTGGCGGAACGGTTTGAGGTGTACTTCAAAGGCATTGAGTTGGCGAACGGTTTCCACGAGCTGACCGACGCGCGCGAACAGCAGCAGCGTTTCGAGCAGGATAACCGCAAGCGCAACGCGCGCGGTCTTCCGCAGCAGCCGATTGACACCAACCTGCTGGAAGCGCTTAAGGCCGGTTTGCCGGACTGCTCCGGCGTGGCGCTGGGTGTGGATCGTCTGGTCATGCTGGCGCTGGGTGCCGAGCAGCTGGGCGATGTGATTGCCTTTACGGTCGATCGCGCCTGAAAAAATGCCGGGTGGCGCTGTCGCTTACCCGGCCTACTCGGTCATTTAACTCTGCCACATTAAAAACTGCTCTTTTCGCTATAGACGGGTCTTTTTCTTAAATTGCCTCGGATAGCCACAATATTTGTCTGGTCATCTGCTACCATCCGCGCAGTTTAATTCCGTTTCGGATGGTTATATGTCTCACTCACTCAAAAAAATGACCCTTACCGGGCTCATTCTGATGATTTTTACGTCAGTCTTTGGCTTTGCCAATAGCCCGTCCGCGTTTTATCTGATGGGCTACAGCGCGACGCCGTTTTATATCGTTTCCGCTCTGTTCTTCTTTATCCCGTTTGCGCTGATGATGGCGGAGATGGGCTCGGCGTACCGGAAAGAAGAGGGTGGCATCTATTCGTGGATGAACAACAGCGTCGGTCCGCGTTATGCGTTTATCGGTACGTTCATGTGGTTTTCATCCTACGTCGTCTGGATGGTCAGCACGGCGGCCAAGGTCTGGGTGCCGTTCTCAACGTTTCTCTTCGGTGCGGATAAAACGCAGGTCTGGTCTCTGGCGGGGCTGAGCTCCACGCAGGTGGTCGGTATTCTGGCGGTGTGCTGGATGGTGGTGGTCACGCTGGTGGCCTCGAAAGGCATCAACAAAATTGCCCGTATCACTGCCGTTGGCGGTATTTCCGTGATGTGCCTGAACCTGGTGCTGCTGCTGGTCAGCATCGCCATTCTGTGCCTGAACGGCGGGCATTTCGCACAGGAAGTCAACTTCGTTTCATCGCCTAATCCGGGTTACCAGTCCGGACTGGCCATGCTCTCCTTCGTGGTGTTTGCCATCTTTGCTTACGGTGGAATTGAAGCCGTGGGCGGCCTGGTCGACAAAACCGAAAATCCGGAAAAGAACTTCGCCAAAGGCATTATCTTTGCCGCCATCGTCATATCCATTGGCTACTCACTGGCGATTTTCCTCTGGGGCGTCAGCACCAACTGGCAGCAGGTACTGAGCAATAACACTACCAACCTCGGCAACATTACCTACGTGTTGATGAAAAGCCTGGGGGTGACGCTGGGCAACGCCATGGATCTCGCGCCGGAAACGTCGGCCACCCTGGGGATCTGGTTTGCGCGGATTACCGGTTTGTCGATGTTCCTCGCCTATACTGGCGCGTTCTTCACGCTGATCTACTCGCCGCTGAAAGCGATTATTCAGGGGACGCCAAAGGCGCTGTGGCCTGCACGTATGACTCAGCTGAACGCTGCCGGTATGCCTGCCAACGCGATGTGGATGCAGTGCATGCTGGTGTGCGTGTTCATTCTGCTGGTGTCCTTCGGCGGTGATACCGCGTCGGCGTTCTATAACAAGCTGACCCTGATGGCAAACGTATCGATGACGCTTCCGTATCTGTTCCTGACCCTGACGTTCCCGTTCTTTAAGGCGAAGCAGGATCTGGAACGACCGTTTGTGATCTTCAAAACCCGTGCGGCGACGCTGCTGGCGACCACTGTTGTGGTGCTGGTCGTCGCGTTCGCCAACATTTTTACCGTCATTCAGCCCGTTGTTGAGGCAAATGACTGGAACAGCACGCTGTGGATGGTTGGCGGACCGATCTTCTTCTCGCTGCTGGCAATGGGGATTTATGAGCATTACCGTCGTCGCTCGACGGCCTGTGTAGCAGAAGTGGCATAAAGGATTGACCCCCTCCCGATGGGGAGGGGGAAAGGATTACAAACTTCCCGCCGGGCGCGTACGCGCCGCTGACGTCAACGTTCTTCCCGTCTTACGTCCGTCCAGCGTTTCCAGACGCATCTGGAACGGTGGGAACGGCATATCAATTCCGTGCTCGCGGAAGCCAGCCAGAATCAGCTGGTGGATCTCATGGCGCAGCGGCATACGGTGTCCCATCTCGGCGGCGTAGATACGCAGCTCGAAAATCTGGATCCCCTGCTGCAAATCAACCAGGAAGACTTCCGGCGGTGGGTTGTCGATTACCAGCGAACAGCGTTCAGCAGCCGTATACAGGATCTGCGTCACCTCTTCGCTGTTGGCATCCGACGGAGCGGGTACGGTCAGCACCACACGCGTGACGGAGTCGGACAGCGACCAGTTGATAAACTGCTCGGTGATAAATGCCTTGTTCGGGACGATGATCTCTTTACGGTCCCAGTCGCTGATGGTGGTGGCACGGGTGTTGATCCTGGTGACGCTGCCGGTGAGATCGCGGATGGTCACCGTATCACCAATTCGAATCGGCTTTTCAAACAGAATGATCAGACCAGAAACGAAGTTGGCAAAAATCTCCTGTAAACCAAAGCCCAGGCCTACGGTCAGGGCGGCAACCAGCCATTGCAGTTTTGACCATTCGATACCAATCATCGAGAAGCCGACCAGCCCACCAAACAGCATGATTAAATACTTGGTGATGGTGGTGATGGCATAGCCTGTGCCTGGGGTTAAATCCAGATGCTGCAACAGCGCCAGCTCCAGCAAGGCAGGGAAGTTACGTATCAGCTGGGTGGTGATGATCAGCACCAGAATCGCAATCAGCACGGCCCCTAAGGTGATGGGCTCCAGGCTTTCGACTCCCTGCACCGTGGATGTCACATCCCATAAAGAGATGTTCTCCAGGAAGCCAAACGCGGAGTGGATTTCTGACCACAGGTAGATCACCGACAGCAGGGCAACCAGCATCAGAATTGAGCGTACCAGCCGCAGGGACTGAGTACTTATCGCATCCAGATCCAGTTCGACGTCATCAGCGTCTGTAGTCCCTTCGGTGCTGTTGACGTGGTTTGGCTCTTCCTCACCCCGCGCGCGCTGGGCCAGAATTTCTGCGCGACGATGTTTAGCACGGTCAAACGCCAGACGACGACGCTGGATCAGCATGCCGCGGCGGATAACATGGTAGACCACCAGCAGCAGGAACCAGATGGCCACCGACGTTTCCAGTCGGGCGAGCAGCGCCTGCGACGTGGCGAGATAACCGACCGCTGCCGCCAGCATCGCCGCCAGCGGCGCGCTGAGCAGCAGGTTCCACAGCAGACGGTTTAACATGTTATCGCCGCTGCCGGTCTTGTCGAGATAGAGCGGGATCCCGGCGCGTTTCAGGCTGAGCGTCACTACCGCTAACGCCCCGCAGATCAGCATAAAGCACAGCCGTCCCAACGAGCCGGAGAACTCCCGGTCATTGAGATTATCGAACATGATCAACGCCATAATCAGCGGCACAATCAGCCCGATACTCATCAGGTAGTAACGCATCGCCCGCGCAACGCGATTACGCGGCCAGCCAAAGTGAGCGATGAACAGACCATTTGGCCGCGCAAACGTGGCGCAAATCATCACCACCCACAGCAGCGGAACGGTGGCGGTCACGCCATCGCCAATCGCGACGGCAAGCGGGTAGGGCCAGGCTTCACGCAGTCCGTATCCGAGCGTCATCCACAGCACCGGCAGCGGAGACGCGACCAGAATTGACCAGAACACCGTACGCAACGTCAGCCAGAAGTGATCCTGGGTTACTTTTCCCACTCGGGCGCTGGAGCGCTCAAGGAAACGGGTAAAGTGACGACGGGAATAAATACTGAAGCCCACCAGAATCAGCGCCCCCAGCAACGGGAAGATAGTCTCCTTACTGGTTATCATCATTACGCTGGCGAGGCCCAGCTGGCTAAAGGTGTCCAGCGAAATGAGGCGGCGCAGATCCTGCACGATCTCAATCGGCCAGGCGAAGGTCATCGGCCGCACGTCGGACGTCCAGAAAAGGTAACGGTGCGTGGCTTCGTTGACCTCTTTCAGCGCATCCTCCAGCTGGCTATTCGAGACTTTCAGCTTGGTCAGCTCAAGGATCAGCGTATCGCCCCCCTGCAACAGGGAATTGAGCAGTTCGCGTTGGGTGCGCAGCTGCGCTTCCAGAATACGACTTTGCTCGCCGGTGAGCGGCTGTCCGTCAGCCTGACGGATCTGGCGGATTTGCGGCTGCTTGTTGAGGAGATCTTCATAATGAAGACGCTGAACACGCAGCTGCGCCATCTCCGTATCAAGCTGCTGTGGTTTTGGCATCTCTGGCAGACGGGCCACCTGCGCGCGTAACGCTTCGCCCAACAGGTTAGACGAGCCAAGCCACTGGGACTGTTCACGCAGCGTGTTGAGTGCCTGACGAACCTGAAGGGTTTGATTGGTAGCCTGACGCTGCTGCGAGGCCACCAAATCCATGCGCTGCGCCTGCTGATTCAGCGCAGCAGAAAGCTCGCGGTTAACCTTAAACTGGGCGACGATGCTGTCGGGCAGGTTAGCGCTGTTTTCGGCCAGTAACTCTGTGCTTTCCAGAGCACGTTCAGCTTCACGCTGACGCTGGCTGTTGAGTTGATTTCTCAGCGCCTGGAGATACGCATCCAGCTGCTGGCTCTGCTTCTGCGCCAGCTCGGAACGCATCCGCGACAGCTCCTGGCGGTTGTTAGCGGAAAGCTGCGCCAGCTCCAGTTCATCAACCAGGGCTTTTAGTCTGGCGGATTCCGCCTGCAACCCAAGATTTTGCGCCTGATTCTGCGGTGTGCTGCCTGTCTGCGTCCCGATGCGGCGTTCCACCTCATTTAACTGACGGCGGGCATCGGTTTGCTGCTGTGGAAGCTGACTGAGGGAATCGGCAATTTCACGCGCCCGTTCCTGCTCCTGCTGCGCCAGACGGCTTTTTTCCAGCAGCTGGCTGCTGACTTGCAGGATCTCCTGATTCAGCGCCTCGGACGTCATCCCCGCGGGGACCTGGCGTGGTTCATCGCGCAGGTTGTTTAGCTGCGAGCGCAGGGTCTGAGAGAGTTTGGGGAAATTGTCGATAACCTGTTGATACTGCTGCGCGCGCTCAAGGGAACCCTTTCGTTCCTCAAGCGCGTTCAGTGCAGACTGGAGCGACTCAATGGTCTCCGGCTGAGCGGGTTTTGCCGCTTTTGCCTGCTCCAGCTCCTGGGTTATCTGTTTGGCGTCGGGGGCCGTCGCTGCGTACGCCCCCATGCTGAGGCACCAGGCCATCAGTAATACGATAATCGGGCGCACGTCAGCGATCCTTCTGTTGTTAGCCTTCGTCTTTTTTGTCGTCAACCAGCGGGCTGGCGTCGTGCTCGGCTTTGATCTCATCTTCCGGCAACGGGGCTGGCGCAACGTCTGGTGTTGCAAAGACCTCCGTCGATACTGCCAGAGGCTGGCCGAGTTTGGTCACGGACAGGCTTTCCAGCTCGTCGACCAGGTTAACTTTGCCCGGAGCGAACAGGTTGATGACCGTTGAGCCCAGCTTGAAGCGGCCCATTTCCTGACCTTTCAGCAGGGCCACAGAACCTTCTTCTTCGCCGGCAGGCCAGGTCCAGCGCTTGATCACGCCTTCGCGTGGCGGAGTAATGGTGCCCGCCCAGACGGTTTCGATGCTGCCTACAATGGTAGCACCCACCAGAATCTGCGCCATTGGGCCAAATTCAGTATCAAACAGGCAGATGACGCGCTCGTTACGGGCAAACAGGTTAGGAACGTTTTGCGCCGTCAGGTGATTGACGGAGAACAGATCCCCCGGCACGTAGATCATCTCGCGCAGAATACCGTTACACGGCATATGCACGCGGTGGTAATCGCGCGGGGAGAGATAGGTGGTCGCGAAAGTCCCGTTACGGAACAGATCGGCTATTATGTAGTTACCGGCCAGCAGCGCTTCCAGGCTGTAGTTATGGCCTTTCGCCTGCAAAATTTTGTCGTTTTCAATTTTACCCAGCTGGCTGATCACGCCGTCCGCTGGCATCACCAGCACGTTCGGGTCGGTATTCAGCGGACGCACTTCGTCGCGCAGCGGACGCACAAAAAATTCGTTGAAGGTACGATAGCTTGCCGTATCCGGCTTCTGCGCTTCTTTCATGTCGACCTTGTAGTATTTCACGAACAGGTCGATGACCAGTTTGGTCAGCCAGCCCGCTCGTTTGCTCGCGCCCCAGCCCGCCAGGCGAGTGAGCCACAGTTTCGGCAGAATGTATTGAAGCGAAAGTTTAAATGAGTTTAACAAGGTAGCCTCCAGGCCATTGTTTTGTCGTTCCTGATCCGGCATTACGCTGCCGGAACCTGAAAAAAGGGGACGATTTTAGCGACGCTTAGCTTAGTTGTCAGTTATCAGAATCAGAAAAGTTTTTACGCGTTTTTACCTGGTCCATGCTTTCGAGAATGCGGTGGTAATTTTCGAAACGGGTTTCCGCAATTTCACCGTTCTCCACCGCTTCGCGGATGGCGCAGCCCGGATCGTTGTCATGTTTACAGTCGCGGTATTTGCAAGCGCCTAAATAGTCATGGAATTCGACAAATCCGTTAAAGATTTGTTCCGGCTCGAGGTGCCAGAGACCAAATTCACGCACGCCCGGGGAGTCAATCACATCGCCGCCGTGCGGGAAGTGATAGAGACGTGAGGCGGTGGTGGTGTGCTGGCCCAGCCCGGAGACGTCCGACACATCGTTGGTCAGGATCTCCTGCTGAAGGCCGAGCAGATTGTTAAGCAGGCTGGATTTACCCACGCCGGACTGCCCTGCAAAGATGCTGATGCGGTCGGTTAGCGCATCTTCCAGCGGCTTCAGGCCGTCTTTGGTGCGGCTGGAAACCATCAACACGCGATAGGCAATGTTGCGGTAAATATCCATCTGCTCATTGACAAAGGCCATGGCCTCGTCATCCAGCAGATCGATTTTATTCAGCACGATAAGCGGCTCAACCTGTAGCGTTTCGCAGGCCACCAGATAACGGTCAATAATGTTGAGTGAAAGCTCAGGCAAAATCGCCGAAACGATCACGATCTGGTTAATGTTGGCGGCAATGGGCTTCACGCCGTCGTAGAAATCCGGACGGGTCAGAACCGACGTGCGTTCATGCACGGCTTCAACGATACCTTTAACCGTTACCCCTTCTGCCGCCTCTTTGCCTGGACGCCAGACCACGCGGTCACCGGTCACCAGGGAACGGATGGTGCGACGGATATTGCAACGGTGGATATCCCCGTCGGCAGATTCGACATCGGCGTGCATGCCGAAGCGGCTAATCACAACGCCTTCTGTCGCTTCGCCAAACAGGTTGTCGTCGTAATCGGGCTTCTCCGTAGTGGTTTTAAGACGGCGCTGGTGATTTGCATTCACGCGGCGCTGCTGCCCTTTGGAGAGTTTATTTTTACTCAATCGCGCTGGCTCCTGGTCGCCCGTAGCGGGCAAAACCTCTATGATACACTCTAATTAATACTAGTTAACCTGCTACTGCCGGTTATGCGAGAAGGGTGGAAAATAACATGAGCGCGGACGAAAACAACCTGATTTGGATCGATCTGGAGATGACCGGCCTTGATCCCGAGCGCGATCGCATTATTGAGATCGCCACACTGGTCACCGATGCCAACCTCAATATTCTGGCGGAAGGCCCAACGATTGCCGTGCACCAGTCCGATGACCAGCTTGCGCTGATGGATGAGTGGAACGTGCGTACCCATACCGGCAGCGGGCTGGTGGAACGCGTGAAGGCCAGCACCCTGGGCGACCGCGAAGCGGAGCTGGCGACGCTTGAATTTCTGAAGCAGTGGGTGCCGGCAGGAAAATCGCCTATCTGTGGCAACAGCATTGGTCAGGATCGTCGTTTCCTGTTTAAGTACATGCCGGAGCTGGAGTCCTACTTCCACTACCGCTATCTGGATGTGAGCACCCTGAAAGAGCTGGCCCGCCGCTGGAAACCGGAAATTCTCGACGGCTTCACAAAGCAGGGGACGCACCAGGCGATGGATGACATCCGTGAGTCTGTTGCGGAGCTGGCGTACTATCGCGAAAACTTTATTAAGCTCTGATTTTGCGATCCGGCGCCTTGCGTGGCCGGGTTTTTGTCGCTAAATTGTTCAGCTTGCCGATTAAATAAGCACTTGAACTGAATTTCAAAAAAATCGCTTTGAGGGGGGTTGCAGCTAAACGGATTTCTCGTATAATGCGCCTCCCGTAACGACAGAGAATTACACGTTACGACAGCAACAAAAGCAGTACAGATTTGCGGGAATAGCTCAGTTGGTAGAGCACGACCTTGCCAAGGTCGGGGTCGCGAGTTCGAGTCTCGTTTCCCGCTCCAAAATTTGAAAAGTATCGCAAGATACGCCAGCACCAGAACACCCAAGCGGGAATAGCTCAGTTGGTAGAGCACGACCTTGCCAAGGTCGGGGTCGCGAGTTCGAGTCTCGTTTCCCGCTCCAAAATTTGAAAAGTATCGCAAGATACGCCAGCACCAGAACCCCCCAGCGGGAATAGCTCAGTTGGTAGAGCACGACCTTGCCAAGGTCGGGGTCGCGAGTTCGAGTCTCGTTTCCCGCTCCAAATTCTTCTTCATCTCCAGATTATCCACAGCGAAGTGCTTCGTTGGGGACGTTTTCTATTATATCTGAAATACTCTTGTGAACAGAGTTATCCACAGAAATCGTGATAAAACCAGTCTCTACGAAATGTTAGCAGGGTGAATAATATCTTCGTAATTCCCTGTAATTTATGAAGAAAATTTGATTTCAAAATGTTATTGAGATCACTTGACCTGTTTGCCAGAGCTGATGGCGCCTGAATTCTTATTTTTATTCACAGCCTGTGAATATATCACACATCCCGCGGCAGCCCTTTTTCAATCACCCTGACCAGGCGCTGTTTCTTCGGTAACTGCACTTCAACCACGCCGGCATTTCGCTTCTCAATTTGCTGCGCAATCGCCCATTCTATGTGCTCATCAAGAAGTGGGTGCTCACCTCTGCGGCTTTCGAGCGCCTGAAGATTTGCCTCATCCCACGGGGCATTCCCCAGCGCAACGGCCACATTACGCAGCCAGCGCAGGTGGCCGATACGACGTATGGCGGAACCCTCCGTCACCTTCAGGAACCAGGCTTCGCTCCAGGCGAACAGTTCGATCAACTGCGGGGCATGTAACGCCTTGCGCGGACTGAAGTCTTCTTCGTCCGTCAACTGTGAATAACGGTTCCACGGACAAATCAGCTGACAGTCATCACAGCCGTAGATGCGGTTGCCAATAAGCGGACGAAACTCCTCTGGAATAGCGCCTTCCAGCTCGATAGTGAGATAAGAGATACAGCGGCGCGCATCAACGGTATACGGTTCGACAATCGCGCCCGTTGGGCAGATGGTCATACAGGCCACACAGCGGCCACAACCTTCTTCCACCGGACTGTCTACCGGCAGAGGTAAATCAATCAGTAGTTCACCCAGGAAAAAGAATGAGCCCGCGTCGCGGCTTAAGATAAGTGAGTGCTTACCTGTCCAGCCGAGCCCGGCTTTTTCGGCGATCGGGCGCTCAAGAATAGGCGCAGAATCGACAAAGGGTCTAAAATTCAGCGAAACACAGTGCTGCTGAATGGTTTCCCCGAGCTTTTTTAGACGGTTGCGCAGAAGTTTATGGTAATCACGCCCCAGCGCGTATCGGCTGACGTAACCCAGCGAAGGATTTTTTAGCGTGCGCGCAAAGGCCGCGTTAGCAGGCAGATAGTTCATACGTACGCTAATAACGCGCAGCGTACCCGGCAACAGCTCGTGGGGGCGGGCACGCATCATACCGTGACGCGCCATCCACTCCATCTCGCCGTGGTATTGTTTATCCAGCCATGCCTGGAGCTTAGGCTCACTGGCAGAGAGGTCGGTGTCAGTAATACCGACCTTCTGGAAGCCCAGTTCAGCACCCCACTGTTTTATTTTTTGCGCTAATTCATTGAGATCGAGGGGCTGTGACATGACGGACCATACTGTGAAGAAAAACCCCGCAAGTATACCACATTCCATCTGGCATGCGGATGACCTCCGTCGGGCCGAGAAAGAGGCCGCAGATAGCCTCGGCATTACCCTTTACGAACTGATGCAGCGCGCGGGCGAGGCGGCGTTTAACGTGGCGCGCACGGCTTATCCTGATGCCTCGCACTATCTGATCCTGTGCGGGCACGGCAATAACGGTGGCGATGGCTATGTGGTGGCTCGTCTTGCGGTGGCGGCGGGGCTGCGCGTCACCCTGATGGCGCTGGAGAGCGACAAGCCGCTACCGGAAGAGGCTGGCATGGCGAGAGAGGCCTGGCTGAATGCGGGGGGCATTATTCATGCGCCTGATATTATCTGGCCCGAGGATGTCGACGTGATTGTTGATGGTCTGCTGGGGACGGGACTGATGCGCGCGCCTCGCGATGACGTCGCCGCGCTGATTACGCGCGCTAATGCGCACCCCGCCCCGGTGGTAGCGCTGGATATTCCCTCCGGCCTGATGGCGCAAACCGGCGCGACGCCGGGCGTGTCGATTGAGGCGGCGCACACCGTGACCTTTATCGCCCTGAAGCCGGGGCTGCTTACCGGGAAAGCGCGGGATGTCGTGGGCACGTTACACCACAACGCCCTGGGGCTGGAAAACTGGCTGATCGGACAGGATACCCATATCACCCGCTTTGATGCCTCCCAGCTTGCACAGTGGCTACCGCCGCGTCGTCCCACCTCCCATAAGGGTGACCATGGCCGACTGCTGATTATTGGTGGCGATCATGGCACGGCAGGTGCGATTCGAATGACCGGAGAGGCCGCGTTGCGCAGCGGCGGCGGATTAATACGCGTGCTGACCCGCAGCGAAAACATTCCGCCCATTATTACCGCGCGGCCGGAGCTGATGGTCCACGAGCTTACCCCGCAGGCGATTGAAGAGGGTCTTGAGTGGGCGGACGTGGTGGTCATTGGTCCGGGCTTGGGTCAGCAGGAGTGGGGTAAACAGGCCCTGCAAAAGGCCGAGAATTTTCGTAAACCGATGCTCTGGGATGCCGACGCGCTTAACCTTCTGGCAATAAACCCGGATAAGCGTCACAATCGCATTCTGACGCCGCACCCCGGCGAAGCCGCACGGCTGCTTAACTGTAGCGTGGCAGAAATTGAAAGCGATCGCTTACTTTCAGCCCAACGTCTGGTAAAACGTTACGGAGGTGTTGTCGTTTTGAAAGGGGCGGGAACCATTATCGCCAGCGATGATGCGATGGGCATCGTTGATGCCGGTAATGCAGGCATGGCGAGCGGCGGCATGGGCGATGTGCTCTCTGGCATCATTGGCGCATTGCTCGGACAGAAACTTCCCCTTTATGATGCAGCCTGTGCGGGCTGCGTGGCCCACGGTGCGGCGGCTGACAGGCTGGCTGCTCGTTACGGAACGCGCGGTATGCTGGCCACCGATCTTTTTTGCACGCTGCGGCGTGTTGTTAACCCGGATGTGATTGACGTAGAAAATGACTAATCGAGCGATTCCTTTACCTGATGAACAAGCCACTTTAGATCTCGGCAAGCGCGTGGCGCAGGCCTGTCAGGGGGCGACCGTCATTTATCTGTATGGTGATTTAGGCGCGGGGAAAACAACCTTCAGCCGTGGCTTTTTGCAGGCGTTAGGCCATAACGGGAACGTAAAAAGCCCGACCTACACGCTGGTGGAACCGTACACGCTTGAAAATATCATGGTGTACCACTTTGATTTATATCGTCTTGCGGACCCGGAGGAGCTGGAATTTATGGGGATCCGCGATTACTTTGCCAACGACGCCATCTGCCTGGTGGAGTGGCCGCAACAAGGTGCGGGTGTGCTGCCTGACCCGGATGTCGAAATTCACTTAGATTACCAGGCACAAGGGCGTGAGGCACGCATCAGTGCGGTTTCCTCATCAGGCTGTTCCTTACTGGCGCGTTTAGCCGGTTGAGCGTAGGGATAACGGGATGATTAATCGCGTTAAAGGTTGGGTGCTGGCTGCCACGGTCCTGCTGTGCGCGCAGGTCGGGGCGGCCAGCCTCTCGGATATTCAGGTGTCGAATGGCGATAGCCAGGCCCGCATTACGTTCAGCTTTATGGGCGATCCTGAATATGCTTTCTCACAAATCGACAGCCGCAGCGTGGCGCTCGATATTAAACAGACCGGGGTGATCCAGGGGCTGCCGCTCCAGTTCAGCGGCAACAATCTGGTGAAAAGCATCCGTTCGGGAACGCCGAAGGATACGCAGTCTCTGCGTCTGGTGGTCGATCTCACCGAAAAGGGCAAAACGAAGGCGGTTAAGCAGCAAAACGGCGCCAATTATACGGTGGTCTTTACCATTAATGCTGATGTTCCGCCGCCGCCACCGCCTGCACCTGTTGTAGCAAAACGCGTGGAAGCGCCGGTTTATACCCCAAGGCCGTCTGAGCCAGCCCGTAATCCGTTTAAATCACAAAATGACCGACTTACCGCCGTGACCAGCAGCAACACGGTGACGCGTCCGGCGGTCAGCGCGCGGCGAACACCGGTCAGTGGCGACAAAGTGATTATCGCCATCGACGCCGGACACGGCGGGCAAGATCCTGGCGCGATTGGCCCGGGCGGCACGCGGGAGAAAAACGTCACTATCGCCATTGCCCGTAAGCTGCGTGCGCTTCTGAATGACGATCCGATGTTTAAAGGGGTCATGACCCGCGACGGAGATTACTTTATTTCAGTGATGGGACGCTCGGATGTGGCGCGTAAGCAAAACGCCAACTTCCTGGTGTCGATTCACGCGGATGCTGCGCCGAACCGTAACGCCACCGGCGCGTCGGTATGGGTGCTGTCGAACCGTCGAGCCAACAGTGAAATGGCGAACTGGCTTGAAGAGCACGAGAAGCAATCTGAACTGTTAGGCGGGGCAGGCGATGTGCTGGCAAACAGCCAGGCCGATCCGTATCTCAGCCAGGCGGTGCTGGATTTACAGTTCGGTCATTCTCAGCGCGTCGGGTATGATGTCGCCACTAACGTACTGAGCCAGCTGCAAAGCATTGGATCGCTGCATAAGCGTCGCCCGGAGCATGCAAGCCTTGGTGTCCTGCGTTCGCCGGATATCCCGTCGATTCTGGTAGAGACGGGCTTTATCAGTAACCATGGTGAAGAGCGTTTACTGGGAAGCGACAGCTATCAGCAGCAAATTGCCGAAGCGATTTATAACGGTCTGCGTAAATACTTTGACGCGCATCCGCTTCAGTCTGCGCCGCAGGGCGGGGCAGCCCAGACGGCAAGCGCCGCGCTGCCGGGTGAAATGACCGCGACTAATTAAGGAGAGTTCATGCCGATTCAGGTTCTACCGCCGCAGCTCGCGAACCAAATCGCCGCCGGTGAGGTGGTGGAACGCCCTGCGTCGGTGGTGAAGGAACTGGTGGAAAACAGCCTCGATGCAGGGGCGACCCGCATTGATATCGATATCGAACGCGGGGGCGCAAAGCTTATTCGCATTCGTGATAACGGCTGTGGCATCAAAAAGGACGAACTGGCGCTGGCGCTGGCGCGTCATGCCACCAGTAAAATTGCCTCACTTGACGATCTGGAAGCGATTATAAGCCTGGGTTTTCGCGGCGAAGCGCTGGCCAGTATCAGCTCCGTTTCCCGCTTAACGTTGACCTCCCGCACGGCCGACCAGCAGGAAGCCTGGCAGGCCTACGCCGAAGGGCGCGATATGGACGTCACGGTTAAACCTGCGGCGCACCCGGTAGGCACCACGCTTGAAGTGCTGGATCTCTTCTATAACACGCCCGCCCGGCGCAAGTTTATGCGAACCGAGAAGACCGAATTCGGACATATCGACGAGATCATCCGCCGCATCGCGCTGGCGCGCTTTGATGTCACCCTCAACCTCAGCCATAACGGTAAGGTGATGCGCCAGTATCGCGCGGTGGCGGAGGGTGGACAAAAGGAGCGTCGGTTGGGCGCCATCTGCGGCACACCGTTTCTGGAAAAGGCGCTGGCCATTGAGTGGCAGCATGGCGATCTGGCCCTGCGTGGCTGGGTTGCCGATCCGAACGCCAGCAGCGCCGCGTTCGCAGAAATTCAGTATTGCTACGTCAACGGCCGCATGATGCGCGACCGCCTGATTAACCACGCTATTCGACAGGCCTGCGAAGATAAGCTCGGCGCCGATCAACAGCCCGCCTTTGTGCTTTATCTGGAGATCGACCCGCACCAGGTTGACGTTAACGTGCACCCCGCCAAGCACGAGGTGCGTTTCCACCAGTCGCGCCTGGTGCATGATTTCATCTACCAGGGCGTTGCCGCTGTATTGCAGCAGCAGGCAAAGCCAGAGTTGCCGCTGGCAAAAGAAGCGCCCGCGCCGCGCCCACTGCCGGAAAACCGCGTGGCGGCCGGGCGTAACCATTTTGCTGAACCGGCGGTCGCGCGCGAGCCGGCTGCTCCACGTTTATCCTCGGCGGGCAACGCGCCGCGACCAACCGGTGCCAACTATCCCAACGTCCAGCCGGGCTATCAAAAACAGCAGGGGGCGCTGTACCGCAAGCTGCTGGATACCCCGTCCGTTGAGCATAAAGAGCAGATCATAGTTTCAACGCCTTCGCTGGATGGACATAGCCAGAGTTTTGGTCGGGTACTGACCATTGTTGCTCCCGACATGGCGCTGCTTGAACGCGAGGGAAAACTGCTGCTACTGGCGCTTTCCGTGGCGGAGCGCTGGCTCAAACAGGCGCAGTTAACTCCGGGGGTGAATGCCGCCTGCGCGCAGCCGCTGTTGATTCCTGTTCGCCTGAAAATAACCCCTGAAGAAACAGGGGTTTTGCGGCGCGTGCAGACGCAACTGGCCGAAATGGGGATTGAAATCGTACTGGACGCGCAGCATGTGACAATTCGCGCAGTGCCTTTACCCTTACGCCAACAAAATTTACAAAACTTGATTCCTGAACTGATAGGCTACCTGGCGCAGCAAACGACGTTTGATGCCGCCGATACCGCGCAGTGGATCGCCCGCCATCTGGCCAGCGAACATTCGCCGTGGAGTATGGCGCAGGCGATTACCGTTCTGGCGGAGGTAGAACGCCTCTGTCCACAGCTGGTGAAAGCACCTCCAGGTGGCTTGTTACAACCTGTTGATTTACAAACGGCGATGACCGCCCTGAAACATGACTGATGTAAGTAAGGCGAGCCTGCCAAAGGCGATTTTTCTAATGGGGCCAACGGCCTCCGGCAAAACGGCGTTAGCCATTGAGTTACGTAAAGTTTTGCCAGTAGAGTTGATTAGCGTTGATTCAGCCCTCATCTACCGAGGGATGGACATCGGCACGGCGAAGCCCAACGCAGACGAACTGCGTGCGGCACCGCACCGTTTACTGGATATTCTCGACCCGGCACAGGCTTACTCCGCGGCAGATTTTCGCCGCGACGCCTTAGCCGAGATGGCCGAGATTACCGCCGCGGGACGCATACCGCTGTTAGTTGGCGGCACGATGCTCTACTTTAAGGCGCTGCTGGAGGGGTTATCGCCTCTGCCATCGGCCGATCCGGAAGTGAGAGCGAAGATTGAGCGGCAGGCGGCAGAGCAGGGGTGGGACGTTTTGCACAGGCAACTGGAAGAGATTGACCCGGTTGCCGCAGCGCGGATCCACCCAAACGATCCGCAAAGGCTTTCCCGGGCACTGGAAGTTTTTTTCATTTCGGGTAAAACTTTAACGGAACTGACGCAAACGTCAGGAGACGCTCTGCCGTATCAGGTGCATCAGTTCGCCATCGCCCCGGCGAGCCGTGAACTGCTCCATCAACGAATTGAGCAGCGTTTTCATCAGATGTTGGCTTCAGATTTTGAAGCAGAAGTGCGGGCGCTTTTTGCCCGTGGAGATTTGCATACGGACATGCCTTCCATTCGTTGTGTGGGGTACCGCCAGATGTGGTCGTATCTTGAAGGCGAGATTTCATACGATGAAATGGTTTATCGAGGTGTTTGCGCCACGAGACAGTTAGCGAAGCGCCAGATCACCTGGTTACGCGGTTGGAAGGGGGTTCACTGGTTAGACAGTGAAAAACCACAACAGGCGTTAAACGAAGTGATTGAGGTTATTGGTGATATCGCTGACTGAATGTGTACAATTAAGCCGTATCGTGCGCAATTTTTCAGAATCGCAAGGTTCTAAGTACAAAACAAGCATATAAGGAAAAGATAGAATGGCTAAGGGGCAATCTTTACAAGATCCGTTCCTGAACGCATTGCGTCGGGAGCGTGTTCCAGTTTCTATTTATTTGGTGAATGGTATTAAGCTGCAAGGTCAGATTGAGTCTTTCGATCAGTTCGTGATCCTGTTGAAAAACACGGTCAGCCAGATGGTCTACAAGCACGCGATTTCTACTGTTGTTCCGTCCCGTCCGGTATCTCATCACAGCAATAACGCTGGCGGCAGCACTGGCAGTAACTACCATCATGGCAGCAACGCGCAGGGTTCTTCAACACCAGCGCAGGACAGCGAAGAAACCGAATAAGGTTTTGGGCTGTTTTCCACACGGGGAGCCAGGGATCCTGCGTTCCCCGCTGATCTTTTTAGAGAGGTTTACGCTTGTTTGACCGTTATGACGCCGGTGAGCAGGCGGTGCTGGTACACATCTATTTTTCGCAAGACAAAGATATGGAAGACCTCCAGGAGTTTGAATCTCTGGTCTCTTCCGCCGGTGTCGAAGCAATGCAGGTGATTACCGGTAGCCGTAAAGCGCCGCACCCGAAGTATTTTGTAGGTGAAGGTAAAGCAGTAGAAATTGCGGATGCCGTAAAAGCAACCGGCGCATCTGTTGTGCTGTTTGATCATGCGCTGTCTCCGGCTCAGGAACGTAACCTGGAAGCTCTCTGCGAATGCCGTGTTATCGATCGCACGGGGTTGATCTTAGATATTTTTGCTCAGCGTGCGCGTACCCACGAGGGTAAGTTGCAGGTTGAGCTGGCGCAGTTGCGCCATCTGGCGACGCGTCTGGTGCGTGGCTGGACACACCTTGAAAGACAAAAAGGCGGGATTGGTTTGCGCGGCCCGGGTGAAACCCAGCTCGAAACCGACCGCCGTTTACTGCGTGGGCGTATTACCCAGATCCTTTCACGTCTGGAACGTGTAGAGAAACAGCGCGAGCAGGGGCGTCGGGCGCGAACCAAAGCCGACATTCCTACGGTGTCGCTGGTGGGCTATACCAACGCCGGTAAATCCACCCTGTTTAACCAGATAACCGAGGCCCAGGTGTATGCCGCAGACCAGCTGTTTGCGACCCTGGACCCAACCCTGCGCCGTATTGACGTCGCAGACGTGGGTGAAACTGTGCTGGCGGATACCGTAGGGTTTATTCGCCATCTGCCGCACGATCTGGTCGCGGCGTTTAAAGCGACGTTGCAGGAGACGCGTCAGGCGACCCTGCTACTGCATGTGATTGATGCGGCTGACGTACGCGTGCAGGAGAACATCGACGCGGTGAACGTGGTGCTCGAAGAGATCGACGCCCACGAAATTCCCACCCTGTTGGTGATGAACAAGATCGATATGCTGGACGATTTTGAACCGCGTATTGACCGAGACGAAGAGAACAAACCGATTCGGGTCTGGCTGTCTGCTCAGGCCGGGATTGGTGTGCCACTGCTTTTCCAGGCTTTGACAGAACGTCTTTCCGGTGAGGTAGCTCAGCACACGCTGCGACTGCCGCCACAGGAAGGCAGGCTGCGCAGCCGGTTTTATCAGCTTCAGGCGATAGAAAAAGAGTGGATGGAGGATGACGGCAGCGTGGGGATGCAGGTGCGTATGCCGATCGTTGACTGGCGTCGCCTCTGTAAACAAGAACCTGCGCTGGCGGACTATATCGTCTGATCAGAAAGGGGAAGCCTGAAAAATTCGCCCTTGCATAACAAATATGGAGCATATACATGGCGTGGAATCAGCCCGGTAATAACGGACAAGACCGCGACCCGTGGGGAAGCAGCAATAATCAAGGCGGCAACTCTGGGGGAAATGGCAACAAAGGTGGTCGCGAGCAGGGGCCGCCGGATCTGGATGATATCTTCCGCAAACTGAGCAAAAAGCTTGGTGGCCTTGGCGGAGGAAAAGGTTCTGGCTCGGGTGGCAATTCCACTCAGAGTCCGCGCCCGCCAATGGGTGGCCGCGTGGTGGGCATTGTCGCCGCTGCGGTAGTAATCATCTGGGCAGCCAGCGGGTTCTACACCATTAAAGAAGCAGAACGCGGTGTGGTCACCCGTTTCGGTAAGTTCAGCCATCTGGTTGAACCGGGCCTGAACTGGAAGCCGACCTTCATTGATGACGTGACCGCGGTTAACGTGGAGTCCGTCCGTGAACTGGCCGCCTCTGGCGTGATGTTGACCTCTGACGAGAACGTGGTGCGCGTTGAGATGAACGTACAGTACCGCGTGACCGATCCGGAACGTTATCTGTTTAGCGTGACCAGCGCCGATGACAGCCTGCGTCAGGCGACCGACAGCGCCCTGCGTGGCGTGATCGGTAAATACACCATGGACCGTATCCTGACCGAAGGTCGTACCGTTATTCGTAGCGATACCCAGCGTGAGCTGGAAGAGACCATCCGTCCGTACAACATGGGTATCACCCTGCTGGACGTCAACTTCCAGGCTGCACGTCCGCCGGAAGAGGTGAAAGCCGCCTTTGACGATGCGATTGCCGCGCGTGAAAACGAACAGCAGTACATCCGTGAAGCGGAAGCGTACACCAACGAAGTTCAGCCGCGTGCAAACGGTCAGGCGCAGCGTATACTGGAAGAAGCGCGTGCGTATAAGACCCAGACCATCCTGGAAGCACAGGGTGAAGTGGCTCGCTTCGCGAAGATCCTGCCGGAATATAAAGCCGCGCCGGAAATTACCCGTGAGCGTCTCTATATCGAGACCATGGAAAAAGTGCTGAGCCATACGCGTAAAGTGCTGGTTAACGACAACAAAGGCGGAAACCTGATGGTCCTGCCGCTGGATCAGATGCTGAAAGGCGGTTCTGCACCGGCAGCAAAAGACAACAGCGGTGCGAACAACCTGCTGCGTCTGCCACCGGCCTCGTCTGGCAGCGCCAGTGCGAACACAACGCCTTCTTCGAACGATGGTGACATTATGGACCAACGCCGTGCCAACGCGCAGCGTAACGACTACCAGCGTCAGGGGGAATAAGGATGCGTAAGTCAGTTATTGCGATCATCATCATTGTACTGGTCGTGCTCTACACCTCCATCTTTGTGGTGAAAGAGGGCGAGCGTGGGATCAAGTTCCAGTTCAGCAGCGTCGTGCGTGACGGCGACAAGCGTCCGGTGATTTATGAGCCGGGTCTGCACTTTAAGATCCCGTTCATTCAGTCAGTGAAAACGCTCGATGCGCGTATCCAGACCATGGATAACCAGGCCGATCGTTTCGTGACCAAAGAGAAGAAAGACCTGATCGTTGATTCCTATATCAAATGGCGCATCAGCGATTTCAGCCGCTACTTCCTGGCAACCGGGGGTGGCGACGTTTCTCAGGCAGAAGTGCTGCTGAAACGTAAGTTCTCTGACCGTCTGCGTTCTGAAATTGGTCGTCTGGATGTGAAAGACATTGTGACCGACTCCCGTGGTCGTCTGACGCTGGAAGTGCGTGATGCGCTGAACTCCGGCTCTGCGGGCACCGAGGATGAAGTTGAAACCCCGGCGGCAGACGATGCGATTGCCAAAGCGGCTGAACGTGTTCAGGCTGAAACCAACGGTAAAGTGCCGGTGATCAACCCGAACAGTATGGCGGCGCTGGGCATCGAAGTGGTTGATGTGCGCATCAAGCAGATCAACCTGCCAGCGGAAGTGTCCGAGGCGATCTACAACCGTATGCGCGCCGAGCGTGAAGCGGTAGCCCGTCGTCACCGTTCACAGGGTCAGGAAGAAGCGGAAAAACTGCGCGCGGCAGCGGACTATGAAGTCACCAAGACGCTGGCGGAATCTGAGCGCCAGGGTCGTATCCTGCGCGGTGAAGGTGATGCCGAAGCCGCGAAACTGTTTGCTGATGCATTCAGCCAGGATCCGGACTTCTATGCCTTCATTCGTAGCCTGCGCGCTTACGAGAATAGCTTCAAGAGCAACCAGGATGTGATGGTGCTCAGCCCGGACAGCGATTTCTTCCGTTATATGAAGACGCCGACCAACGCAACGCGATAAACTCAGGCTCGTTTGAGTATTCAAACCACCGCTCTTCACGGAGCGGTGGTTTTCTTTTATAAGGAACAAAAATGAATTCAACGATCTGGCTCGCGCTGGCCCTGGTTTTGGTGCTGGAAGGCCTCGGCCCGATGCTTTATCCGCGCGCATGGCGCCGGATGATCGCCACCATGAGCCAACTGCCGGATAATATTTTGCGTCGTTTTGGCGGTGGTCTTGTGGTTGCTGGTATCGTTATCTACTACATGTTGAGGAAAACGATTGGCTGATCAAAAACTAACCGCAATTGGCATATTTTAGGGTCAAAAAGTGCTGTATATCTGAAAAAGCGATGGTAGAATCCATTTTTAAGCAAACGGTGATTTTGAAAAAAATGGGTAACAACGTCGTCGTACTGGGCACCCAATGGGGTGACGAAGGTAAAGGGAAGATTGTTGATCTTCTGACTGAACGGGCTAAATATGTTGTACGCTACCAGGGCGGTCACAACGCAGGCCATACTCTCGTAATCAACGGTGAAAAAACCGTCCTCCATCTTATTCCATCAGGCATTCTTCGCGAAAACGTCACCAGCATCATCGGTAACGGCGTTGTGCTGTCTCCTGCTGCGCTGATGAAAGAGATGAAAGGTCTGGAAGACCGTGGTATCCCTGTTCGTGAGCGTCTGCTGCTCTCCGAAGCCTGCCCGCTGATCCTGGACTATCACGTGGCGCTGGACGTGGCGCGTGAAAAAGCGCGTGGCGCGAAAGCGATCGGCACTACCGGTCGTGGCATCGGCCCGGCATACGAAGATAAAGTGGCTCGTCGCGGTCTGCGCGTCGGTGACCTCTTCGACAAAGCGACCTTCGCTGAAAAACTGAAAGAAGTGATGGAATATCACAACTTTCAGCTGGTGAACTTCTACAAAGCTGACGCTGTTGACTACCAGAAAGTGCTGGATGACGTCATGGCGATTGCAGACATTCTGACCGGTATGGTTGTTGATGTGTCCGATCTGCTGGACCAGGCGCGCAAGCGTGGCGATTTCGTCATGTTCGAAGGTGCGCAGGGTACCCTGCTGGACATCGACCACGGTACCTATCCGTACGTTACGTCCTCTAACACCACCGCGGGTGGCGTGGCGACCGGCTCTGGTCTGGGTCCACGTTATGTGGATTACGTTCTGGGCATCATCAAAGCGTACTCCACACGCGTGGGTGCGGGTCCATTCCCGACCGAACTGTTTGATGAAACCGGCGAGTTCCTCTGCAAGCAGGGTAACGAGTTTGGCGCGACCACCGGTCGTCGTCGTCGTACCGGCTGGCTGGACGCCGTTGCCGTACGTCGCGCAGTGCAGATCAACTCCCTGTCTGGCTTCTGCCTGACCAAGCTGGACGTACTGGACGGCCTGAAAGAAGTGAAAATCTGCGTTGGCTACCGCATGCCAGATGGCCGCGAAGTGACCACCACTCCGCTGGCTGCTGACGACTGGGAAGGCATTGAGCCAATCTACGAAACCATGCCGGGCTGGTCTGAGACCACCTTCGGTGTGAAAGAGCGTAGTGGCCTGCCAAAAGCCGCGCTGGACTACATCAAGCGCATTGAAGAACTGACCGAAGTGCCGATCGATATTATTTCTACCGGCCCGGATCGTACTGAAACGATGATCCTGCGCGACCCGTTCGACGCATAATCTTCGTGACTGCTGGCCTGCGGGGAAACCCGTAGGCCGGATAAGCGCAGCGCCATCCGGCGACCGCTCCTGGATCTCCGCTTTTTCGCCCCGTCTGTCAAATAAATTAGCCGCTAACTATCTGGCTGGTTTATCATCATTAATGAATATCTCTGCGGTTTAACCGCGTTTTCCCTTTTTCCTGAGGTTGATGTGCAGTTAACAAGTTTCACCGATTACGGCTTACGCGCGCTGATTTACATGGCGTCGTTACCCGATGGGAAGATGACCAGCATCTCTGAAGTCACAGAGGTGTACGGTGTGTCCCGTAATCATATGGTCAAAATAATCAATCAACTTAGTCGTGCCGGATACGTTGCTGCCGTCCGCGGGAAGAATGGAGGGATCCGTCTCGGTAAACCGGCACAGAGTATCCGTATTGGCGATGTGGTACGTGAACTGGAGCCGCTCTCTCTGGTGAACTGTAGCAGCGCGTTCTGCCACATTACGCCCGCTTGCCGCCTGAAGCAGGCGCTTTCAAAGGCCGTGCAAAGTTTTCTCAAGGAACTGGATAACTACACGCTGGCCGATTTGGTTGAAGAGAATCAACCGCTTTATAAATTATTGCTGGTGGAATGAAGAAAATTTCCACCGGAGCTGACAACGGAGGAACCGACATGTCACAAGATCCTTTCCAGGAACGCGAAGCCGAAAAATACGCGAATCCTATCCCCAGCCGCGAGTTCATCATTGAACACTTAACAAAACGCGAAAAACCCGCCAATCGTGAAGAACTTGCCGTTGAATTAAACATTGAAGGTGAAGAGCAAATTGAAGCCCTTCGCCGCCGCCTGCGCGCCATGGAGCGTGACGGGCAGCTGGTCTTTACTCGTCGCCAGTGCTACGCGCTGCCAGAACGCCTCGACCTGCTGAAAGGCACCGTTATTGGTCACCGCGATGGCTTCGGCTTCCTGCGCGTGGAAGGCCGTAAAGACGACCTGTACCTCTCATCCGAACAGATGAAGATGTGTATTCACGGCGACCAGATCCTGGCGCAGCCGCTGGGTGCAGACCGTAAAGGCCGCCGCGAAGCGCGCGTGGTCCGCGTGCTGGTGCCGAAAACCAGCCAGATCGTTGGCCGTTACTTTACCGATGCGGGCGTAGGCTTTGTGGTGCCGGACGACAGCCGTCTGAGCTTCGACATTCTCATCCCGCCTGAAGAGGTAATGGGCGCACGCATGGGCTTTGTGGTGGTGGTTGAACTCACCCAGCGCCCAACTCGTCGCACAAAAGCGGTGGGTAAAATCGTTGAAGTGCTGGGCGATAACATGGGCACCGGCATGGCCGTCGATATGGCGCTGCGCACCCATGAAATTCCGTACGTCTGGCCGAAAGCGGTTGAAGACCAGATCGAAAACCTGCGTGAAGAAGTGCCGGAAGAGTCCAAAGCAGGCCGCGTGGATCTGCGCGATCTGCCGCTGGTCACCATTGATGGTGAAGACGCCCGTGACTTCGATGATGCCGTATATTGTGAGAAAAAACGTGGTGGTGGCTGGCGTCTGTGGGTGGCTATCGCGGATGTGAGCTACTACGTGCGTCCACACACGCCGCTGGATAACGAAGCGCGCAGCCGCGGTACGTCGGTCTACTTCCCGTCGCAGGTTGTACCGATGCTGCCTGAAGTGCTCTCCAACGGCCTGTGTTCCCTCAACCCGCAGGTGGACCGCCTGTGTATGGTCTGCGAAATGACCATCTCCAGCAAGGGACGTCTGACGGGCTATAAGTTCTACGAAGCGGTGATGAGTTCTCATGCGCGCCTGACCTATACCAAGGTCTGGCATATGTTGCAGGGCGATCAGGATCTGCGCGAACAGTACGCGCCGCTGGTCAAACACATCGAAGAGCTGCACAACCTCTACAAAACGCTGGATCAGGCGCGCGAAGAGCGCGGTGGGATCTCGTTTGAGAGTGAAGAGGCGAAGTTTATCTTTAACGCTGAGCGTCGTATCGAGCGTATCGAGCAGACCCAGCGTAACGATGCGCACAAGCTGATTGAAGAGTGTATGATCCTGGCGAACATCTCGGCGGCACGTTTCGTTGAGAAAGCCAAAGAGCCTGCGCTGTTCCGTATTCACGACAAGCCAACCACGGAAGCCGTAACCTCGTTCCGCTCCGTGCTGGCTGAACTCGGCCTGGAGCTGCCTGGCGGTAATAAGCCTGAGCCACGCGATTACGCCGAGCTGCTGGAATCCATCAGCGATCGTCCTGACGCGGAAATGCTGCAAACCATGCTGCTGCGCTCCATGAAGCAGGCGATTTACGATCCGGAAAACCGGGGCCACTTTGGTCTGGCCTTACAGTCGTACGCGCACTTTACCTCGCCGATCCGCCGTTATCCGGATCTGTCCCTGCACCGTGCGATCAAGTATCTGCTGGCGCACGAGCAGGGTCATAAAGGCAATACGACCGAAACCGGAGGGTATCACTACTCCATGGAAGAGATGCTGCAACTGGGCCAGCACTGTTCCATGACCGAGCGTCGTGCGGATGAAGCAACGCGCGACGTGGCGGACTGGCTGAAGTGTGACTTTATGCTGGATCAGGTGGGTAATATCTTTAAAGGCGTGATTGCCAGCGTCACCGGCTTTGGCTTCTTCGTGCGTCTGGATGAGCTGTTTATCGACGGTCTGGTGCACGTTTCCAGCCTCGATAACGATTACTACCGCTTCGACCAGGTCGGACAACGTCTGATCGGCGAATCCGGCGGCCAGACCTACCGTCTGGGCGATCGGGTGGAAGTGAAGGTTGAAGCCGTGAATATGGACGACCGTAAAATCGACTTCAGCCTGATCTCCAGCGAGCGCGCGCCGCGTAACGTCGGGAAAACCGAGCGTGAGAAAGCGAAAAAAGGTGGCAACGGTAAAGCGGGCGGCAAGCGACGTCAGGCAGGTAAAAGAGTAAACTTTGAGCCAGACAGCGCTTTCCGTGGCGAGAAGAAACAGAAGCCCAAGGCGGCAAAAAAAGACGCTCGTAAAGCGAAAAAACCGTCGACCAAGACCCAAAAAATAGCGGCCGCGACCAAAGCGAAGCGCGCGGCGAAGAAACAGCAGGCGGAGTAATTTCCCCTCACCCTGACCCTCTCCCCAACGGGAGAGGGAAAATATTTATTACGAGAACCATCAATGAGTGAAATGATTTACGGCATCCACGCGGTGCAGGCCCTGCTGGAGCGCGCGCCGGAGCGTTTTCAGGAAGTTTTTATTCTGAAAGGGCGAGAAGATAAACGTCTGATGCCGCTGATCCACGCGCTGGAAGCGCAGGGCGTAGTGATCCAACTGGCGAACCGCCAGTATCTGGATGAGAAAAGCGAAGGAGCTGTACACCAGGGCATTATCGCGCGCGTGAAGCCAGGCCGTCAGTATCAGGAGAACGATCTGCCGGATCTGATCGCTGAGCTGGATAACCCGTTCTTCCTGATCCTTGATGGCGTAACCGACCCGCATAACCTGGGCGCGTGCCTGCGTAGCGCCGATGCAGCAGGCGTGCATGCGGTGATTGTGCCAAGAGATCGTTCCGCGCAGCTTAACGCTACCGCTAAAAAAGTTGCCTGCGGCGCGGCGGAAAACGTTCCGCTGATCCGCGTGACTAACCTGGCGCGCACCATGCGTCTGTTGCAGGAAGAGAATATCTGGATCGTTGGCACGGCCGGTGAAGCGGATCACACCCTGTATCAGAGCAAAATGACCGGCCGCATGGCGCTGGTGATGGGGGCAGAAGGTGAAGGCATGCGTCGTCTGACGCGCGAGCACTGCGACGAGCTGATCAGCATCCCGATGGCAGGCAGCGTGTCGTCCCTGAACGTTTCTGTTGCGACGGGTATCTGCCTGTTCGAAGCGGTGCGTCAGCGCGGGTAGCCTGTTGTGCCGGGTGGCGGCTTCGCCTTACCCGGCCTACAAAAGCATGGTAACGTAGGCCCGCTAAGCGCAGCGCCACCGGGCAACAATCTCACTCCTCTAACGACCGTAAATGGTCATCCTTCCTCAGCGTCATCAGCGCGAAAATACTCACCACCGCCGTTGCCATCACGTAGTACGCCGGAATATCCAGATTGCCCGTCTCTTTAATCAGCCCGGTAATGATCAGCCCCGCACAGCCCGAGAAGATCGCATTCGACAGAGAATAGGCCAGCCCCAGCCCGGTATAACGCACGCGCGTCGGGAACATCTCAGACAGCATTGCCGGCCCCGGCCCTGCCAGCATCCCAACCAGACCTCCCGCAATCAGCACCACAATCGCTTTGACCGCCAGCGTACTGGTTTCCGCCTGCAAAATTTTCAGCAGCGGCAGGGCGAGGATCAGCAGGAGCACGGTGGAGATAATCATCACCGTCCGCCGCCCGATCCTGTCGCTCAGCATGCCCGACGGAATGATCGTGAGCGCAAATCCAATGTTAGAAATCACCGCAATCAGCAGCGCCTGGTTAAAACCGGTGTGTAGCGCAGATTGCAGATAGGTCGGCATAATCACCAGATAGGTATAGCCCGCCGCAGACCAGACCATCACGCGGCCAATGCCCATCAGGATGGTTTTGAACGTGGCGGCGGTGGTGGCCTGAGTAACAACCGGTTTTTCCCGTTGCTGCACAAAGCTCGGCGTCTCTTCCATGCTCACCCGCAGCCATAGCGCGACCGCACCCATCGGCAACGCCAGGAAGAACGGAATGCGCCAGCCCCAGTCGTGCAAGGCTTCAGGGGAGAGCAGGGCAGAGAGCAACGCGACAATGCCTGCTCCCGCTAACAGCCCGAGCGCCACGGTGAAGGACTGCCATGCCCCGTAAAGACCGCGCTTGCCGCGCGGGGCGAACTCCGTCATCAATGAGACCGCACCGCCATACTCACCGCCCGCGAACAGTCCTTGCAGAATACGCAGGAGTGTAACGATCAGCGGCGCGGCAATCCCGATACTGGCGTAGACCGGCACAATACCGATGGCAGCGGTGGCGAGCGTCATCAATACCAGCACGATAATCAGCGTCGGTTTGCGGCCAATCCTGTCGCCAATGCGGCCAAAGACCACCGCACCCAGCGGACGGAAGAAGAAAGCGATGGCGAACGAGGCCCAGGTAAGGATCAGGCTGGTGAGCTCCGCTTCCCCCTCAAGCTGGAAGAAGTTTCTGGCAATCACCGTTGCCAGAAAACCGTAGACCGCAAATTCATACCACTCGATGAAATTACCGATGGAGCCTGCAATTAATGCACGCTTGTGCGCATCCTGTTGCATAACGATCCTCACAAAAACAGGGTAAGAATAAATTATTCAGCATTAGTGAAGTAATGAAATAGTTTATTCTTATGTTCTGTGAGCTATTTCACGAATGATATCAACACGATCGTCATCGTGTGACCCCCCTCCCATGCAGCGTGCATGCCCTCTGTCCATACTTACCTTTATTGCCAATGAAAGGAGGGAGACAGCATGCACTGGTAGACTCATACCGTTTTTAATCAACCTGCACCGCTATCGAACAGCAACCTTTTTCTCTCTGATTGCGCCCTGCGCGATGCGGTAGCGCGCGAAGGGGCTGAGTGGGATGTGGATCTTCTTGCCAGCATCGGACAGCAGTTGGGTACGGCGGAGTCGCTGGAGCTGGGCAGGCTGGCGAACGTTAATCCGCCGGAGCTGCTGCGTTATGACGCCACGGGAGTGCGGCTGGACGACGTCCGCTTTCATCCGGCATGGCATCTTCTGATGCAGGGGCTTTGCGCCAACCGGGTGCACAACCTGGCGTGGGAGGAGGAGGCGCGGAAAGGATCGTTCGTCGCCAGGGCCGCGCGTTTTGTGCTGCATGCTCAGGTGGAGGCGGGAACGCTATGCCCGGTGACCATGACCTTTGCGGCCACGCCGCTGTTGCTACAGTCGCTACCCAAACCGTTTCACGACTGGTTAACGCCGCTGATGAGCGATCGCTACGATCCCCATCTCGCACCGGGGGCGCAAAAGCGCGGCCTGCTGATCGGCATGGGGATGACGGAAAAGCAGGGCGGTTCGGACGTACTCAGTAATACCACCAAAGCAGAGAAATGCAGTGATGGCAGTTACCGGCTGGTGGGGCACAAATGGTTTTTCTCCGTGCCGCAGAGCGATGCGCATCTGGTGCTGGCGCAGGCGAAGGGCGGGCTTTCCTGCTTTTTTGTTCCGCGTTTCTTACCCGACGGGCAACGCAATGCCGTGCGCCTTGAGCGTCTGAAGGACAAGCTCGGTAACCGTTCAAATGCCAGCAGTGAGGCTGAGTTCCTTGATGCTTACGGCTGGCTGCTGGGCGAAGAGGGTGAAGGTGTCCGGCAAATTCTTAAGATGGGTGGGCTGACGCGCTTTGACTGCGCGCTTGGCAGCCACGGACTGATGCGCCGTGCGCTCTCGGTGGCGCTTTATCATGCCCATCAGCGGCAGACCTTCGGCAAAAATCTGATCGACCAGCCGTTAATGCGCGACGTGCTAAGCCGTATGGCGCTGGTGCTGGAGGGACACACGGCACTGCTGTTCCGACTCGCCCGGGCGTGGGATAACCGCACCGACCCGCAGGAAGCCGCATGGGCGCGGCTTTTCACGCCGGCGGCAAAATACAGCGTCTGCAAAGCGGGCATACCGTTTGTGGCAGAGGCAATGGAGGTGCTGGGTGGCGCAGGCTATTGCGAAGAGAGTGAGCTTCCGCGGTTGTACCGTGAAATGCCCGTTAACAGCATCTGGGAAGGCTCTGGCAATATTATGTGCCTGGATGTCCTGCGCGTGCTGGCGAAGCAGTCGGGCATTCTCGACCTGCTCGCCGATGATTTCGCGCAGGTAAAAGGCCAGGACAGGCACTTCGATCGCAGCTGGCGGCAGCTACAGCAGAAGCTGCGTAAACCGCAGGAAGCGCAGGGCAGGGAGATCGCGCGGCAGCTCTTTTTAATCGGGGCCGGAAGCCAGATGCTGCGGCACGCAACGCCGCCCGTGGCGCAGGCGTGGTGCCGCATGATGCTGGATACCCGGGGCGGCACGCTGATGAGCGAACAGGTGCAAAACGACCTGCTGCTGCGCGCCACGGGCCGGGTCGGTTAAGCTTTAAGCTGGAACAGGCTCACCAGCCGGGTGAGATGTGAACCCTTCTCGCGCAGCGTCTGCGCCGTCTGCTCGCTGCGTGAGATACGATCGGCATTGATGTGCGATGCCTCACCGATGTGCGTCATCGCCAGATTCACCTGACCAATCCCCGCCGACTGCTCGCGGGAGGCGTGGTTGATCTCGGTAACAAGCTGGCTGATGTTATCGATATGAACAATGATGGCATCCATCGCCAGACGCGTCTGCTCAGAAAGCGCATGGCCTTCGCTCACCTTGTTCAGCGTGTCGCCAATCAGCTGCTCAATCTCTTTTACCGCGTTGGCGCTGCGTGCGGCCAGGGCGCGCACCTCTTGCGCCACCACTGCGAAACCTTTCCCGTGCTCGCCCGCCCGCGCCGCTTCAACCGCCGCATTGAGCGCCAGGATATTGGTCTGGAAAGCGATGGACTCAATCACGCGGGTGATGTCTTCAATGCGTTTCGATGCATCACGAATATCATCCATGGTGGAAACTGCGTGGGTCACCGTCTCTCCACCCTGATGCACCGCGCGCGAGGTTTCACCCACCAGCTGCTGAGTTTGCTCCATGTTGGCGGCATTTTGCTGCACGGTGGCGGCTAATTGCTCCATGCTGGCGGAGGTCTCCTCAACGCTGCTGGCCTGTTTGTTGATCTGTTCAGAGATCTCGCCGGTATCTGAAGCCAGCGCGTTAGTCCCCAGATGGATTTCGCTTGCGGCCTCGCGGACCTGCAACACAATTTTTTGCAGGCCGCCCCCGATCCCGTTGATGGCATCAATCAGCTGGCCGACCTCATCCTGGCGGGTTACCGGCAGGCTGGCGCGCAGATCGCCTGCGGCATACTGCCGGGCAAGCGCGATCACTGCGCGCAGTGGGCGGGTTAGCATCCGGCGAATGAGGATAACGAACAGGCCCGCGAAGAGCGCGGATAGCACCACGCCCGCCATCAGGAAGCGATCGCGCAGCGTGGTGACGCTTGAAAGCAGTACGGCTTTATCCACTTCACCCACGATGGTCCAGTTCCAGCCCGGCAGCGGCGTGTAGGCGACTTTGAGCGTACGGCCATCCGCGCTCACGCGTTCCAGCGTGCCGGCTTTATCACTCAGAAGCTGCTGCTGTGTCGCCGTGTCCCAGTTGGGCAGTTTGCCCTCTTCGCTGGCATGGAACAGATACTGTCCGCGCGTTTTACCGCTGCTGCGATCCAGTACAAAGAAGTGACCGCTCTCGCCCAGACGACGGTTAAGGATTTTCTCGCGCATGACGTTCCAGGAATGGGTGATGTCGACGCCAACAAAGATAATCCCGATAACCTGGCCTTCCGCATTTTTAACAGGCTGGTACTGCGTGATATAGCGCTTGCCGAACAGCAGCGCGAGGCCGCGATAGACCTCCCCTTTGGTGACAGCCGCAAATGCCGGGCTGGTGCTATCAAGAACGGTTCCGATGGCGCGGTCGCCATTCTCTTTGCGCAGCGACGTGGCCACGCGGATAAAATCGTTACCGCTGCGGACAAACAGCGTCGAGATGGCCCCCGTTCGGCTCAGGAAGTCATCAGAAAGCGTATTGTTTTCATGCAACTCCGTTTCACCGCCCTTCAGCAGAGGAACGGTAAGGCCGTTAATGGTGCGGCTCTGGCTGCTGTCGCTGTTCAATGGCTGTGGCAAAAAGGTGGTGAACAGGCGGGTATAGCTCTCGACCTCTTCGCTCAGGCTGGTGTTGAACATCTCTACCATATCCACCATGCCGGTAGACTGGTTATGCAGGTCTTCAACCGCAAGATCTTCAAGCTGCTGGCTGGCGTTGTGGCTCAACAGAAAAGTGAACAGCAAAAAAAGCGTGGCGACACTGGCACCTGTTAGCAGCGATAGCTTCGTGCCCAGACCTGCCCGGCGGAAAAAGGTGATCATAAATTGCTCATTATTGAAAAGTGATGGCTGTTCAACGGCAGAGCAGAGATAACGTTTACCTTTTTAATGTAACCTAATGTTACATGTTTGTTTTCGTTAGGTTTTGGGAAAGATAAAAAATTTGCAAAAGTGAAAAGCCACTAAAATTAAGTGGCTTTTATCGGAAGGGATTAGGCATAAAGAATGGCCTGCACGCGCCAGTGATTAACATGGTGATCTTCCTGCATCTGGACGATGCGATACCAGGATGCGCCCTGTTCATCGGCCTTCAGAGCGACGACACGTTCAACGTCTTGCGGACTCCCCGTGATATTATTGACGGAGATCTGACCAATCTCGTTCAGGCCCGTGACGCAATCCGCGCTGGCAAATTCGGCCGACTGCGCCGTGGTGCTCAGCAGGCCCGCTGAAAGCAATAGCGTCGATAAAGCAAGGGTTCGTTTCATCGTCAGCTCCTTTTCACGTGTCTCCGGTATCCGCCGGGCAATCCTTCGCGAATAAACTCATTTCCATTGTTGCTGGCATGGAGTTTATTGTGGACAGGAAAATGTCTACGGACGCAAAGCAGTGTAAAAGTCGTTCAAATGATGATGCTTACTTACGGTACAAAATGCCCTGGGCGTACCACTGTCCCGTAATAATGGTTTCATCAATCATCGTGATGACGTAATAATCTGCTTTTGCGGCAACGGCCTGCGCTTCAATTGCGTCTTCTGCATCATCCGGGGAACCACGAACCATCGCGGATACGGTACCCAGGCGTTGTAATCCTTCCGTCTGATTACGACGAATTTCCTGAGGATGATCGGTAACCGGCGGCGCCGGTTCTGGCGTACCCTGCAATACGGAACATCCGCTGAGCAGCGAGACCAGCAATAAAGCGGTAAGCCTGCGCATAAACCTGTCTCTTTTCCTGATAGCCATAGTGTAGTTGTCTGCGAATTTAGTTTTGGGGGAATGTTCCCGAAGTGTTATCTGGGACGTAGATTTCGAATGAAAATATCGTGAAACCGTAATCCAGCTCTCAACATTATGAATCATTCATCAGCACAGGATCGACAATGATTGAAATTGAAACTCGCCAGCTGAGTGAGCATGAAATCATCCATGCTTTTCCGGCTGGTAAAGGTGAACAGCCGCTGCCGACGGTAGTTTTCTATCATGGCTTTCTCTCCTCGAAGCTGGTCTACAGCTATTTTGCCGTCGCGCTGGCGCAGGCCGGTTTCCGGGTGGTCATGCCTGATGCGCCGAATCATGGGGCACGCTTTACGGGCGATGAGCAGGCGCGGCTGGGGCTGTTCTGGCAAACGCTGCACGGCAATCTGACCGAGTTCGCCGGGCTGCGTGACGCGCTCTTGCAGGCCGGGCTGGTGGAGGGGAAACGGCTGGCGGTCGCAGGCGCATCAATGGGCGGAATGACGGCGCTGGGGATCATGGCCAGGCATCCGGAGGTGACGTCCGTGGCTTGCCTGATGGGATCGGGCTACTTTACGTCGCTGGCAAAGACGCTGTTCCCGCCGCAGGCCCCTCAGGAGATTGAGACCCTGTTGTCTGAATGGGACGTCAGCCATGCGCTTTCGCAGCTGGCCGATCGTCCGCTGCTGCTGTGGCATGGGGATGCCGACGACGTCGTACCGCCCGGTGAAACGTTCCGCCTGCAACAGGCGCTACAGCGCGAAGGGCTGGACAGCAATCTGACCTGCCTGTGGGGAGCGGGTGTCCGGCACCGTATTACCCCGGAGGCGCTGGAAGCAACCGTGGAATTCTTCCGCCAGCACCTTTAAACGCGCAGCACTGTGACACCCTGATCCTCCAGCTTGCTGAGGATCTCGGGGTTGGCGTTTTTGCCGGTGATCACCATGCTGATTTGCTCGGCGCGGCTGAAAAGCATGCCGGCGCGTTCACCGACCTTGCTGCTGTCGACCAGCACCACCAGCTTGCCCACCACGTTAAGCATGTTCTGCTCTGCCATTGCGGTGAGCATATCGGTTTTATACAGGCCATCCGCCGTCAGACCTTTGCCGCTGGTAAACATCCAGTGCCCGGCGTAGAGGCTGTTTTCACTGTCCTGCGGGCTCAGGGTTATGGACTGGCTCTTGTTATACTGGCCGCCCATGATCACCACGCTTTCATGTTCCTGGTCAATGAGATAATTGGCCAGCGGCAGATAGTTGGTAATGATTTGCACCGGCTTGCCGCACATTTCACGGCCCAGCAGAAACGCCGTCGAACCGCAGTTGATCACCACGCTCTCCCCGGGATTCACCAGCTGTGACGCCGCTCTGGCAATCCGCACCTTTTCATCGTGATTCTGCGCCTGGTGGATGTTCATCGGCGTCCAGCGTGGACGCTGCTGGCTGATGGCCTCTGCGCCATTGCGGACTTTTTTCAGCTTGCCGCTCTCATCCAGCTTGTTGATATCCCGTCGCGCGGTAGCGGGGGAGATCCCTAAACGTTCGATCACTTTCTCGACGGTGATAAACCCTGTTTGCGCCAGGAGTTCCAGTAAAATTTGATGCCGTTGCGCTTCCGTCATGAGCTATTCCGATAAGAATTGATTTGAAAAGATGATATTTGAAATAGCGTGAAATTACTAAAATAAAAATGACATCGCCAGACGCAGGGTCTGGCGATTGGGCCTCGGTATCAGAGGAAGGACTTGAACGGCAGATCGGGTTCAATCGTAAAGCAATCATCGAAACCACGCGGGTAGTGATACTCAAGATTGTCTTTATCCAGCGGCCAGGTGAACTTGCCGCCAACCTGCCAGATGAACGGCTTGAAGCCATACTTGAGGCGGTCTTTTTTCATCTCCCACAGGACGCGGATCTCTTGCGGATCGGCCTGGAAGTTTGACCAGATATCATGGTGGAACGGGATCACCACTTTGGTGTTCAGCGCTTCGGCCATACGCAGCATATCCGCGCTGGTCATTTTGTCGGTGATCCCGCGCGGGTTTTCACCGTAAGAGCCAAGCGCCACGTCAATCTGGTGCTCGTTACCGTGCTTCGCGTAGTAGTTGGAGTAGTGGGAGTCACCGCTGTGATACAGGGAACCGCCAGGCGTTTTGAACAGATAGTTCACTGCGCGCTCGTCCATCCCGTCTGGCAGTACGCCTGCGGCTTTCTGATCGGCAGGCAGGGTGATCAGCGCGGTGCGGTCAAAGGCATCCAGCGCGTGAATCTCAATGTCTTTGATTTTCACCACGTCGCCCGGCTTCATCACGATGCAGCGCTCTTTTGGCACGCCCCAGCCAATCCACAAATCCACGCAGGTCTGCGGCCCGATAAACGGTACGTCGTCCGCGCAGTTTTGCATTACCGCTGCCGCCACGTTCACGTCGATATGATCGTTGTGATCGTGGGTAGAGAGAACGGCGTCGATCTGGCGAATGGCAAAAGGATCAAGCACAAAAGGCGTGGTGCGCAGGTTCGGCTGGAGCTTTTCAACGCCGGCCATACGCTGCATCTGGTGGCCTTTTTTCATCAGTGGATTGCCGTGGCTCTGTTTGCCGGTGCCGCACCAGAAATCAACACAAATGTTGGCGCCGCCTTCTGATTTCAGCCAGATCCCGGTGCAGCCCAGCCACCACATCGCAAATGTGCCAGGAGCAACCTGTTCCTGCTCGATCTCTTCGTTCAGCCAGCTACCCCACTCCGGAAAGGTACTTAGAATCCATGATTCACGGGTGATGGTTTTCACTTTACACATCGTTTGACTCCTGGTTTTAATCAAAAGTAATCATGCTGTGACTTGTTGTGATTAATGCTGGCACTGTTTAAATCGATTTGCAATGGCTTATTTACGGAAAATTCCCCTCGCCACATCACAGAAAAAACATCATGACGTTGATAAGATAACCGCTATAAATGATTAATATACTGAAAATTAAGAATTTATTTATTGGATTGGTTCGGTAGTGAAAATCATTACTAACGCCATGGAAATAAATTGCGTGATCCGTCACAAATAATCAAATGCAATCTTGTGATGATTATTTGTGATTAATAGAGTGATGACACCAACCACACAGGGATTGCCCCTCGTGTTCTCATTTTCTGGAGAGAGTTATGGAGATCCTCTACAACGTCTTTACCGTTTTCTTTAATCAGGTAATGACCAACGCCCCGCTGTTGCTGGGTATCGTGACGTGCCTGGGGTACATCCTGCTGCGCAAAAGCGTCAGCGTGATTATCAAAGGCACCATCAAAACCATCATTGGTTTTATGCTGTTGCAGGCGGGGTCTGGCATTCTGACCAGCACGTTTAAGCCGGTTGTTGCCAAAATGTCAGAGGTGTACGGCATTAACGGCGCCATCTCTGACACTTACGCGTCCATGATGGCCACCATCGATCGCATGGGAGATGCATACAGCTGGGTTGGGTATGCGGTACTGCTCGCGCTGGCGCTGAACATCATTTACGTGCTCCTGCGCCGTATCACCGGTATTCGCACCATCATGCTCACCGGGCACATCATGTTCCAGCAGGCGGGTCTGATTGCCGTTTCTCTCTATATCTTCGGCTACCCAATGTGGACCACGGTCATCTGCACGGCAGTGCTGGTCTCACTTTACTGGGGCATCACCTCCAACATGATGTATAAGCCAACGCAGGACGTTACGGACGGCTGCGGTTTCTCCATCGGTCACCAGCAGCAGTTCGCCTCCTGGATTGCTTACAAAGTCGCGCCGTACCTGGGCAAAAAAGAGGAGAGTGTTGAAGATCTCAAATTGCCTGGCTGGCTGAATATCTTCCACGACAACATCGTCTCCACGGCAATTGTGATGACCATCTTCTTCGGCGCTATCCTGCTCTCCTTTGGCATTGACGTGGTGCAGGCGATGGCGGGTAAAACCCACTGGACGGTCTATATCCTGCAAACCGGTTTCTCCTTCGCTGTTGCTATTTTCATCATCACCCAGGGCGTGCGTATGTTCGTCGCCGAACTGTCGGAAGCGTTTAATGGCATCTCCCAGCGCCTGATCCCTGGCGCGGTGCTGGCGATTGACTGTGCGGCTATCTATAGCTTTGCGCCAAACGCCGTTGTCTGGGGCTTTATGTGGGGCACCATCGGCCAGCTGATTGCGGTCGGCATTCTGGTGGGCTGTGGCTCCTCAATCCTGATTATTCCTGGCTTTATCCCGATGTTCTTCTCCAACGCCACTATCGGCGTGTTTGCTAACCACTTCGGCGGATGGCGCGCAGCGCTCAAGATCTGCCTGGTGATGGGCATGGTTGAAATCTTCGGGTGCGTGTGGGCGGTCAAGCTCACCGGCATGAGCGCCTGGATGGGCATGGCGGACTGGTCAATTCTGGCGCCGCCGATGATGCAGGGCTTTGCGTCCGTCGGGCTGGTCTTTATGGCCGTCATCATCCTGATTGCCCTGGCTTATATGTTCTTCGCTGGCCGTTCGCTGCGGGCTGAAGAAGATGCGGAAAAACAAACAGCAGAAGTGTCTGCTCATTAAGGAGTTTCGATTATGACCGTACGTATCCTGGCTGTGTGTGGCAATGGGCAAGGTAGCTCCATGATCATGAAGATGAAAGTGGACCAGTTTTTAACCCAGTCAAACATTGACCACACGGTGAACAGCTGCGCAGTGGGTGAATACAAAAGTGAACTGAACGGCGCGGACATCATCATCGCTTCAACGCACATTGCCGGCGAGATTAGCGTGTCGGGCAACAAATACGTGGTAGGCGTACGCAACATGCTGTCGCCTGCGGATTTCGGACCAAAGCTGCTGGAAGTGATCAAAGAACACTTCCCACAAGACGTGAAGTAAGGATGCCACATGAAACTACGTGATTCGCTGGCAGAGAATAACTCCATCCTTTTACAGGCCGAAGCCAGCACCTGGCAGGAAGCGGTGAAGCTGAGCGTGGATCTGCTGGTTAAGGCTGACGTTGTCGAGCCGCGTTACTACCAGGCGATTCTGGATGGCGTGGCGCAGCATGGCCCTTACTTTGTGATTGCGCCAGGCCTGGCGATGCCGCATGGCCGCCCGGAAGAGGGCGTCAAGAAAACCGGCTTCGCGCTGGTGACGTTGAAAACGCCGCTGGTGTTTAACCACGAAGATAACGACCCGGTCGACATCCTTATCACTATGGCGGCTGTCGATGCCAATACCCACCAGGAGGTGGGCATCATGCAGATCGTCAATCTGTTTGATGATGAAGCTAATTTTGACCGTTTACGCGCCTGCCGTACCGCGCAGGACGTGCTGGATTTAATTGATAACGCCACTGCGGCGGCCGTTTAAGAGGAATTGAAAATGTCATTACCAATGTTGCAGGTCGCGCTGGATAACCAGACTCTGTCTCACGCTTACGAAACCACCCGTCTGATTGCGGAAGAAGTGGACATCATCGAAGTCGGCACCATTCTGTGCGTGGGCGAAGGCGTTCGTGCGGTTCGTGACCTGAAGGCGCTCTATCCGCATAAAATCGTGCTGGCGGATGCCAAAATCGCCGATGCGGGCAAAATTCTCTCTCGCATGTGCTTTGAAGCCAACGCCGACTGGGTCACCGTGATCTGCTGTGCGGATATCAACACTGCGAAAGGCGCGCTGGACGTGGCGAAGGAGTTCAATGGCGACGTGCAGATTGAACTGACCGGTTTCTGGACCTGGGAGCAGGCGCAGGAGTGGCGCGAAGCAGGTATCCAGCAGGTGGTTTATCACCGCAGCCGTGATGCGCAGGCCGCAGGCGTGGCGTGGGGTGAAGCCGATATCAGCGCGATCAAACGTCTGGCCGATATGGGCTTCAAAGTGACCGTAACCGGTGGCCTGGCGCTGGAAGATCTGCCGCTGTTCAAGGGGATTCCAATTCACGTCTTTATTGCCGGTCGTAGCATTCGCGATGCGGAATCTCCGGTGGAAGCTGCGCGTCAGTTTAAACGCTCAATCGCTCAGCTTTGGGGTTAAGGAGCGGGTATGTTGTCAAAACAGGTCCCGCTTGGCATCTATGAAAAGGCACTCCCTGCGGGGGAGTGCTGGCTGGAGCGGTTACAGCTGGCGAAGCAGCTGGGTTTCGATTTTGTCGAAATGTCGCTGGATGAGACGGACGAGCGTCTTGCTCGCCTGGACTGGAGCCGCGACCAGCGTCTGGCGCTGGTGAGCGCCATTGCCGAAACCGGCGTGCGCGTGCCATCCATGTGCCTGAGCGCTCATCGTCGTTTTCCGCTTGGCAGCGAAGATGATGTCGTACGCGCCGAAGGGCTGGAGATCATGCGTAAAGCTATTCGCTTCGCACAAGATGTCGGCATCCGCGTGATCCAACTGGCGGGTTATGATGTTTACTATCAGGAAGCCAATGATGAAACGCGCCGTCGTTTCCGTGACGGCCTGAAAGAGAGCGTTGAGATGGCAAGCCGTGCGCAGGTGACGCTGGCGATGGAGATCATGGATTATCCGTTGATGAACTCCATCAGCAAGGCGCTGGGCTACGCGCACTATCTGAATAACCCGTGGTTCCAGCTTTATCCGGATATCGGCAACCTGTCGGCATGGGATAACGACGTACAGATGGAGCTTCAGGCGGGCATCGGGCATATCGTGGCGGTGCACGTTAAAGATACCCGTCCCGGCGTGTTTAAAAACGTACCGTTCGGCACCGGGGTGGTGGATTTCGAACGGTGCTTCCAGACGCTCAAACAGACAGGTTATTGCGGACCTTACCTGATTGAGATGTGGAGCGAAACCGCGGACGATCCGGCGGCAGAAGTGGCGAAAGCCCGGGACTGGGTGTGCGAGCGCATGGCGCGGGCAGGACTGATGGAGGCGGAACATGCTTAAGCTGAAACAGCAGGTCTTTGAAGCCAATACGGATCTCCCGCGCTATGGACTGGTGACGTTTACGTGGGGCAACGTAAGCGCCATCGATCGCGAGCAGGGGCTGGTGGTGATTAAGCCGAGCGGCGTGGCCTATGACGCCATGAAAGCGGACGATATGGTGGTGGTTGACCTGGAAGGACTGGTCGTTGAAGGCAAATGGCGTCCTTCTTCTGATACGGCAACCCATCTGGCGCTGTACCAGCGTTACCCGTCCTTGGGGGGGATTGTACATACCCATTCCACGCACGCCACCGCCTGGGCACAGGCCGGGCTGGCGATCCCTGCTTTGGGTACAACGCACGCGGACTACTTCTTCGGTGATATTCCCTGCACGCGGGCGTTAACGCAGACTGAGGTCGAAGGCGAGTACGAACTTAACACCGGCAGGGTCATTATCGAAACGCTGGGTGAGACGGAACCACTGCATACGCCGGGTATTGTGGTGTACCAGCATGGTCCATTCTCCTGGGGTAAAGATGCGCATGACGCCGTGCATAACGCGGTGGTGATGGAAGAGGTGGCCAGAATGGCGTGGATTGCGCGCGGCATTAACCCACAGCTTCAGGGCATTGATGATTATCTGATGAACAAGCATTTCATGCGTAAGCACGGCCCGAATGCTTATTACGGGCAGAAGTGAATAAGTGCTCTGGAATACCGAAACAGTTGTAACCGGTGGTATTCCGGAGCCATTTATAAAAAAAAGCCCCCGGGCAGGGGGCAAATTATATATGGCTTTGATTTTCTTTGGCTTTCCTGGTGCTAGCGATAAAGCGTTACTGGTAAATATCTGCACTGGCGTGCATATTACCGTTGCTGCCGGGCTCACGTGTCAGCATGACGTGATAGTATTTTGCGCCCTGCGCATCGGTTTCTTCATTAAGCGCCTGATCTGCTTCACTTTCAGTGGCGAAGTTATGATTGATGTAAATAACGCCTAAGCTCTGCACATCATCCATGTTTCTGGCCTGTTGGCTGTCTATTCTGATGGCTGCCATCGCGTTTGCACTGAGCAAAAGCGCAGCCAAAATGGCGATTGCGATTCTTTTCATGATATGCGCTCCACGACTGCGTGCTGTGATACGGGGGAATGCTCTCCTTCTCTGTTCAGGGTTTCTGATTAAAGTGTAATCGCTACCCGGGTTGGGATGGGTGACCATTTCTGATGGTGTTATTCAAAAAAACAGCGCTTCTGATGAGTGCGATTTTAAATCACCCACTTAGAACAGCTTTACCCTTTGTGCGAATTATTTGTGCAATCAGCTTGAGTTTCCTGGGGGGCGCAAGTATTATGACGCGTCAATTTTTCAGCCGACCTTTAACACGTTCCTTGCCTCCCCGGGCCTCGGCTGACCCAGACAGGAGGCTGAATAATCCGTAAGGAGCAATTCGATGCGTCATTACGAAATCGTTTTTATGGTCCACCCTGACCAGAGCGAACAGGTTCCGGGCATGATCGAGCGTTACTCTGCTGCCATCACTGGTGCAGAAGGCACGATCCACCGTCTGGAAGACTGGGGCCGCCGTCAGCTGGCTTACCCGATCAACAAACTGCACAAAGCACACTACGTTCTGATGAACGTTGAAGCTCCGCAGGAAGTGATCGATGAGCTGGAAACTACCTTCCGCTTCAACGATGCCGTTATCCGCAGCATGGTTATGCGTACCAAACACGCAGTGACCGAAGCATCTCCGATGGTTAAAGCGAAAGACGAGCGCCGTGAGCGTCGCGATGATTTCGCAAACGAAACCGCAGATGATTCTGATGCTGGGGATTCTGAAGAGTAATTTCTGATGACCAACCGTCTGGTGTTGTCCGGCACCGTGTGCAGGACCCCCCTTCGAAAGGTCAGCCCATCAGGAATTCCGCATTGCCAGTTCGTGCTTGAGCATCGTTCTGTGCAAGAGGAAGCCGGGTTTCACCGGCAGGCGTGGTGCCAAATGCCCGTAATTATTAGCGGACACGAAAACCAGGCCATTACTCACAGTTTAACGGTCGGTAGCGCAGTAATCGTTCAGGGGTTCATTTCTTGCCACAAGGCAAAGAACGGCCTGAGCAAAATGGTTCTGCATGCCGAGCAGATTGATTTGATAGATTCTGGAGACTAGCCATATGGCACGTTATTTCCGTCGTCGCAAGTTCTGCCGTTTCACCGCGGAAGGCGTTCAAGAGATCGACTATAAAGATATCGCAACGCTGAAAAACTACATCACCGAAAGCGGTAAGATTGTCCCAAGCCGTATCACCGGTACTCGTGCAAAATATCAGCGTCAGCTGGCTCGCGCTATCAAACGCGCTCGCTACCTGTCTCTGCTGCCGTACACTGATCGTCATCAGTAATCGGGCACGGTCCATTAATACGACTTTAAGAGGATAAGGTAATGCAAGTTATTCTGCTTGATAAAGTAGCAAACCTGGGCAGCCTGGGTGATCAGGTAAACGTTAAAGCGGGTTACGCTCGTAACTTCCTGGTTCCACAGGGTAAAGCTGTTCCAGCTACTAAGAAAAACGTAGAGTTTTTCGAAGCACGTCGTGCTGAACTGGAAGCCAAACTGGCTGACGTTCTGGCGGCTGCTAACGCTCGCGCTGAAGCAATCAACGCACTGGGCACCGTTACCATCGCGTCCAAAGCTGGCGACGAAGGTAAACTGTTCGGTTCCATCGGTACCCGCGATATCGCTGATGCAGTTACTGCGGCAGGCGTTAAAGTGGCTAAGAGCGAAGTTCGTCTGCCGAACGGCGTTCTGCGTACCACTGGTGAGCACGAAGTTGACTTCCAGGTTCACAGCGAAGTGTTCGCTAAACTGGTTGTTAACGTAGTAGCTGAGTAATTTTTTACTCTGCTCGCGTCGAAGCGCCGGCCTTGTGCCGGCGTTTTGCTTTTTAGCGTGACCCTGCGTCATCTTTTGCTCTTGTAAGGTCGCTATTCCTGACGCATTCTCTGATAATAAATTGAAACGCAATTTTATTTATGAGATTTGTCATGGATACTGCTCTGCCCACGCCCGTCTTTGTCCGTCGAAATGTGGCCTATGCCTGCGCCACGCTCTGCTGTCTGCTTTGGGGAAGCTCGTACCCGGCCATTAAAAGTGGCTACGAACTCTTTCAGATCGCGACCGATGATATCCCCTCCAAAGTCGTCTTTGCCGGATACCGTTTTCTGTTTGCCGGCGCGTTGCTGCTGCTTTTTGCCCTGGCCCAGCGAAAACCGATTGGCAGGCTCACGCCCACGCAGTTTGGCCAGCTCACGATCCTCGGACTGACCCAGACCTCCCTCCAGTACACCTTCTTTTATATCGGCCTGGCCTACACGACCGGGGTGAACGGCTCCATCATGAATGCCACCGGGACCTTCTTCAGCGTGCTGCTGGCGCACTTTATCTACCACAACGACAAACTCAGCTATAACAAAACTCTGGGGTGTGTTCTGGGCTTTGCCGGGGTGATGCTGGTGAACTTCCACAGCGGGTTAAGTGAGTTCCAGTTTGTGTGGAAAGGTGACGGATTTGTGGTGCTGGCCGCCTTTATTCTCTCTGCGGCCACGCTTTACGGGAAACGCATTTCCCAGACCGTTGACCCGACGGTGATGACGGGATGGCAGCTGGGGATAGGCGGGGCGGCACTGGTTGCGGGAGGCTATGCCACGGGCGGGACGCTGGAGGTGCACAGCATGAAAGCCGTCGCCGTGCTGGGGTATCTGACGCTGCTCTCATCCGTGGCGTTCGCCCTGTGGAGCGCGCTGCTGAAAGTAAACCGCGTGAGTATGATTGCCCCGTTCAACTTTGTCATACCTGTAGCAGGGACGGTGCTCTCCGCCATCTTCCTCGGCGAAAACATTATGGACATTAAATACGCGATTGCGCTGGTGCTGGTCTGCTCGGGGATCTGGTGGGTGAATAAACGGCGTGCCTGAGAACAAAAGTGCCGGGTGGCGGCATCGCCTTACCCGGCCTGGGCCATTAACGTGCTCTGATGAAACTGCCGTCCGGCTGGCGGGTAAACAGTACCTGCTGCCCGTTGCCGGTATCGATCGTTAACCCGGTCACCACCCCGCTGGCGTTCTGACGGATCTGCACCATCTGACCATTTTGCAGGTTGCTGAGCGGCTTGCCTGCCCCCTCGACTTGCGCCATGGCATACACATCCGTTGCGGGCAAATTGTGGTCGCGGAACAGCTGGGCAAGAGTTTTCCCAGGCTCTACGCGATACGAACGCCACTGCTGCTCAATGCCGGTGGGCTGTTGCGCCTGTGGCTCTGAAGGGGCGGCGGCCAGCTCCTGATCTTCCTGAACAGGTTCAGGTTCAACCGGCGCAACCTGGCCCGGATCGTTAGACGGTGTGACCAGCTGCGTCTGCATCGGCTGTGAACCAGGCTGCGGCTGGCTTTGCGACTGGATATCCAGCTCAGCATTCCGGCTGACCGGCGCGGTATCAACGTTGTCACTGCCGGAAGGAAGCAGGAAGCCGATGACGATCAGCAACGCGCCGATGATAATGCCTCTGCGATGCAAAGGCGGCAGCGGGTCCATGATGCGAAAGTTATCCGGCGCATGCCAGATTTTCGCCAGGGTAGGTTTCAGTTCAAATCGCCCGGGCATGGCTCTCCTCCTGCTCCGCGTCTTTTTATCCTGTCCTGAGAAGTGTAGTTTGCTAACTGCCTGATGGGCGTAACAAAGCCAGCTTTCGTGACATATATTAGGGAAAATCCTGACGGCTACTATTGTTTCCGTTTCGTCGCAGTTTGTCACCTTTACTTAAGACAAAGTTTTACCCATAAGGGCATGGCTGATATGCTGCCCGCTACTTTAAATGTGATGGAAGGAAAACCCATGACCACCCCGACTTTTGACACTATCGAAGCGCAGGCAAGCTACGGCATCGGCTTGCAGGTAGGACAGCAGCTGAGCGAATCCGGCCTGGAAGGTCTGTTACCGGAAGCGCTGGTGGCGGGTATCGCTGACGCGCTGGAAGGCAAGCAGCCCGCTGTGCCGGTTGACGTTGTGCACCGTGCGCTGCGTGAAATCCACGAACGTGCTGACGCCGTACGTCGCGCGCGTTTCGAAGAGATGGCGGCAGAAGGCGTGAAATATCTGGAAGAGAACCGTGAGCGTGAAGGCGTGAACAGCACCGAGTCCGGCTTGCAGTTCCGCGTAATCAATCAGGGTGATGGCGCAATCCCGGCGCGTACCGACCACGTTCGCGTACATTACACCGGTAAGCTGATCGACGGTACCGTGTTCGACAGCTCCGTCGCGCGTGGCGAACCGGCTGAGTTCCCGGTCAACGGCGTTATCGCAGGCTGGATCGAAGCCCTGACCCTGATGCCAGTAGGTTCCAAATGGGAACTGACTATCCCGCACAACCTGGCTTACGGCGAGCGTGGCGCTGGCGCGTCCATTCCGCCATTCAGCACCCTGGTGTTTGAAGTCGAGCTGCTGGAAATCCTGTAATCGGTTTTTCTTATTTTCCTCTCTCCGATCGGGGAGAGGAAAATAGCGATAAAACCCGGAGTTACGACGGAATCAACATTTTGTATTGCAAACGAAACTGTTACGTGTATTTTTGTGAGCTGTTTCGCGCTGTATGAGTGATATGACACTCACTTTCAACATATTATTAACATAATATTCAAATCATAGTATTCATCCCGCCGATTCTTACCTACTATCGATTAGTCCTTACACAGGGGCCGTCATTTATTTGGCGTAAATAAAGGCCAGAAGAGCCTTAACAACACAGACAGGCATAAACAGGAAAATATCACATGGTAGATCAGGTCAAAGTCGCCGCCGCAGAAGAGGCGACGTCTGAACAGTCGCTACGGCGAAATCTCACGAACCGTCACATTCAGCTTATTGCCATTGGCGGAGCCATCGGCACAGGGCTGTTTATGGGCTCGGGCAAAACCATCAGTCTTGCCGGCCCGTCGATCATCTTCGTTTATATGATCATCGGTTTTATGCTCTTTTTCGTGATGCGTGCAATGGGTGAATTGCTGCTCTCGAATCTTGAATACAAATCCTTCAGCGACTTCGCGTCAGACCTGCTCGGCCCGTGGGCGGGCTATTTTACCGGCTGGACCTACTGGTTCTGCTGGGTGGTCACCGGCATGGCTGACGTTGTGGCCATCACGGCGTACGCGCAATTCTGGTTCCCAGGGCTATCGGACTGGGTGGCTTCGCTGGCGGTGATTGTCCTGCTGCTGAGCCTGAACCTCGCCACCGTTAAAATGTTCGGTGAGATGGAGTTCTGGTTCGCGATGATCAAAATCGTCGCCATCATCGCGCTGATTGTCGTCGGGCTGGTGATGGTGCTGACGCACTTCCAGTCGCCAACCGGCGTACAGGCGTCGTTTGCCCATCTGTGGAATGACGGCGGCTGGTTCCCGAAAGGGATCAGCGGCTTCTTTGCCGGCTTCCAGATTGCGGTGTTCGCGTTTGTCGGGATTGAGCTGGTCGGTACCACGGCGGCGGAAACCAAAGATCCGGAGAAATCCCTGCCGCGCGCGATCAACTCCATTCCGCTGCGTATCATCATGTTCTACGTGTTCGCGCTGATCGTCATTATGTCCGTGACGCCATGGAGTTCGGTGGTGCCAACCAAGAGCCCGTTCGTCGAGCTGTTCGTGCTGGTGGGACTGCCTGCTGCCGCGAGCCTGATTAACTTCGTGGTGCTGACCTCTGCGGCCTCTTCCGCGAACAGCGGCGTCTTCTCCACCAGCCGTATGCTGTTCGGTCTGGCGCAGGAGGGCGTTGCTCCGAGCGCGTTTGCCAAACTGTCTAAACGCGCGGTACCGGCGAAAGGGCTGACCTTCTCCTGCATCTGTCTGCTGGGCGGTGTGGTGATGCTCTACGTCAACCCGAGCGTAATCGGCGCGTTCACCATGATCACTACGGTGTCGGCGATCCTGTTCATGTTCGTCTGGACCATTATCCTCTGCTCATACCTGGTGTACCGCAAACAGCGTCCACACCTGCATGAGAAGTCGATCTACAAGATGCCGCTGGGCAAGCTGATGTGCTGGGTGTGCATGGCGTTCTTCGTCTTCGTGCTGGTGCTGCTGACGCTGGAAGAAGATACCCGCCAGGCGCTGATCGTCACGCCGCTGTGGTTTATTGCGCTGGGGCTGGGCTGGCTGTTTATCGGTAAGAAACGTATGGCGAGCATGCGTTAAGCATGTTGCCGGGTGGCGCTGACGCTTACCCGGCCTACGTTCGCGGACGTTGTAGGCCCGGTAAGCGCTAGCGCCGCCGGGCTTTTTTATTCCCCCGCTAATGCACGCGGGAACAGAACGTTATTCTCAAGACTGATGTGTTCCATCAGATCGTCGATCATCTCGTTAATGCCGTTGTACATGGCTTTCCAGGTGGTGCACGCCTCTGGCGGCGGTGTGACGTTGTCGGTGGTGTGTTTAATCACTTCCAGCAGTTCGCCGGCGTCATCATGTTCGCTTTCCATCACGCTGATGGGCCCCATGGCCTGGCTGCCCATGCCCTGTTTGATCATCGGGAAGAGGATCTGCTCCTCTTTCATCATGTGGCTGGAAAGTTCTTCGTGCAGCATGGTCAGGTATTTCGCCAGGCCGCGCGGTACGGAAGGTTTATCGGCATGAACGCGTTCAACTTTGGTCGCCTGTAAAATCAGCTCCGGCAGCTGCTCGCGGTGACGATCGTGGTAACGCACAATGATATGGTCGATGATTTCAGCCAGCGGCGCAGTGCGCCAGTCTTTGTCGACGGGCTGTTCAGCCAGCTGAGCCAGCTCCGCTTCGATAGCCTCTACATCCAGCTCTTTACGCGACGCTGCGCGCGCCAGCGTTTGCTTACCACCGCAGCAGTAATCCATATCATATTTACGGAACAGCGCAGAAGCGCGAGGGATGGAGAGCGCCAGCTCGCCTAAGGGTTGGTCGCGGAAGGCCATAGCAGTTACCTCATCATCAGAAATATAAGATGCATATTAAATGCATCTTTAAGTGGATACTATAACCCTTTAGAGGCAAGGGTGAAAACGAGAAAGGGATCACAAAAAAAGCATGCTTTTAACTTGCTGATTGAATGCAGAAAAGGGCTTTCGAAAGTTTTTAAAGGTGGAGAAACAGTAAACAACCTGCCGCGCGTGCCGATAGATACAGGTCAGACAATACCTGTATATAAATAAGGCAACGCATGTTTAAACGTATAAAAGTCATTACTCTTTTGATTTCGGTGCTGCTTGTGCTCGGCATCATGCAGCTGATCTCCGCTGGCATTTTCATTAATGCACTCAATAACGATAAAGAGAACTTCACCGTTTCTCAGCTTTCCAGCCAGAACGTTGCGGAGTTTACCGACGCCTGGATCAGCCTGAACTAGGCGCGCGTCACCCTCAACCGCGGCATGCTGCGCCTGCAAAGCAGCATGGCGTCGCAGATTAACGGCGGGCAGTTGAACGAGCTGGTCAATACCGCGAAAAACCTGCTGGCCGATGCCCAGACCCATTACGATAAATACTATGCGCTGCCGGAAACGCCGGGTATGGACGAGCACCTGGCCGATCGCCTGGAAGAGCAGTACCGCGTCTACTCCGCCACGCTGACGCAAATGAACGTTCTGCTGGGGCAGGGCAATCTGGAAGATATGTTCAAACAAAATGCCGAACAGAAGCAGACCGCGATGCAAAAGGTTTATCGCGAGTGGCGTGAGGCGCAGGCCGCGCTGACCGCCAAAGGTATCCAGGACAATGAAAGCGACTACAAACGCATTCTGTGGATCCTTTCTGCGGTGATGCTGCTGGTGATCGCGGTGATTATTTCCAGCTGGATTGCGATGCGCCGCGTGCTGCTGCTGCCGCTGGAAGAGGTGATCAACCATATCCGCGCCATTGCCGCAGGGGATTTAACCCAGCCGATTCAGGCTGAGGGTAAAAATGAAATGGCGATCCTGGCGCGCAACGTTCAGGAGATGCAGACTGCGCTGGCCAACACGGTGGGCGTGGTGCGTGAAGGCGCAGATACCATCTACACCGGCGCGGGTGAAATCTCGGCGGGCAGCAACGATCTCTCCTCCCGTACCGAGCAGCAGGCCGCTTCTCTGGAAGAGACGGCAGCCAGCATGGAACAGTTAACCGCTACCGTGAAGCAAAACGCCGATAACGCGCGTCAGGCGTCACGCCTGGCGCTGGACGCCTCCTCCACCGCGAAGAAGGGCGGTAACGTGGTGGAAGGAGTGGTGCGGACGATGGACGAAATCGCCACCAGTTCCAGCAAAATCGCGCAAATTACTAACGTGATCGACGGCATTGCTTTCCAGACCAATATTCTGGCGCTGAACGCGGCGGTAGAAGCGGCGCGCGCGGGCGAGCAGGGACGTGGCTTCGCGGTTGTCGCGGGCGAGGTGCGTACCCTTGCCCAGCGCAGTGCGCAGGCGGCGAAAGAGATCAAAGCGCTGATCGATGATTCCGGCGAGCGTGTTAACGCGGGCTCTCAGCTGGTGAATGAGGCGGGCGCGACGATGGCGGAGATCGTCAATGCGGTTACGCGCGTGACGGACATCATGGGTGAGATTGCGTCGGCCTCCGACGAACAGAGCCGCGGTATCGACCAGGTGGGTCAGGCGGTGGCGGAGATGGATCGCGTCACCCAGCAGAACGCCTCGCTGGTGGAAGAGTCTGCGGCGGCGGCGGCGGCGCTGGAAGATCAGGCTGCACGCCTGAACGACGCGGTGGCAGTGTTTAAGATCACCCGCAATCAGGCGGTGAAAGCCGCGCCGGTAAAGACCTATGCACCTAAAGCGCAGCCCGTCGCGGCGGCGTCTGAAGCGAACTGGGAAACGTTCTGATACTGTGCCGGGTGGCGCTGACGCTTACCCGGCCTACGGTTTTGTAGGCCCTGCAAGCGAAGCGCCGCCGGGCGAAAAGCTCACCCCTCCGACGCCGGAACGACCATCGGTTTTTCCGGCTTCGCTCTCACCGCAATCACCACCCCAACGACCAGTAGCGCGATCCCGCAGGCCGTTAGCAACGGCGGCACGCTCTGGCGCATCAGGAAGGTATAGAGCAGCCCGGCCAGTGTCTCAAAGACAATCAGCGGCCCTAATATCACCGTCGGCAGCTTCTGGCTGGCAATGTTCCAGCACAGCGCGCCCACCCACGAACAGAGCACGGCAATGGCGACCATTAACCCGACGAATACCCACGGGCGCGGTCCGAGGGGCAGGGTAAATGCCGGTTGCTGGCTACCCAGCCAGACACACGCGCCCACATAGCCCAGCAACGAGACAGGGAGGGTGACCAGCGCCTGCGCCGTGGCCCACATCATCGGATGCTTATCCGGGTTTTCCCGCAGCCAGCGTGCGTTGCGCAGGGCATACCAGGCCCAACAGACAACCGAAATAAACGCCAGAAAGATCCCTGAACCGTAACGCCACAAGCTGAAGTTTTCGAGGCCGTGGCGAAGCTCGGCAATATTCACGCACACCAGCCCCACGGCAATGCAGACCAGCGCCGGCGCCATTTTTGACCACGCCAGTTTGCCGTCACGCTGGCTGTAAAGCAGGTTCGCGAAAACCGGGATGACCACCGGCAGCGTGCCGATAATCATGGTCGACACCGGCGCACCGGTGCGCTGAATGGCGCTCGCCAGACAGACGTAGTAGATCAGATTACCCATCATGGTCAGCGCCAGCGCGGTGAGCCAGTCCTGGCGGCCCAGCTGGCGCAGACGCGTGCGCCCCAGCCACGCCAGCGGCACGGCAATCAGCCCCAGCGCCAGGTAACGTCCGGTCGACTGCAATATTGCCGGGTACTCCGGCACAATCAGCGGGCCGACAAAAATCAGCCCCCACATCAAACCCGCAAGCAGGGCATACAACACGCCGCTAATCATTTTTCCATCCATCTTGATTCACTTTGCGCTCAGTGTAGGAGGGCAAAACGGGCGCGTATTGTATGAGGTTGCGCATTAGCGCGGCATAACCTGTTTCTGGTAGCGCACGGGCGTGATGCCGTAGCGACGGGTGAAGGCGCGGGTCAGGTGCGACTGATCGGTCAGCCCGGTCGCGGCGGCCACCTCGGCGGCAGGCATGCCATGGGTGAGGAATGCTTTGGCGCGCCACAGCCGGATGGCCATCAGCATCTGGTGGGGCGTAACGTGGAAATGGGCTTTGAACTGGCGCTGAAAATGGTACGGGCTGAGCGAGACAACGTTAGCCAGCTCGTCCAGGGTCAGCGAGCGCATATAGTTGTCGTGCAGGTAGTCGCGAACGCGTTCGAAGCGGTGCGTGGCCTCCTGCACCACCGGCGCATGGTGGGCCAGCGGCTGAAAAGTCTGAATCAAATCCAGTAGCAGCCCCTTCTGCGCCAGCGGATCGTCCGTGTGCCACAGGCCATAAATCAACTGGCCTATCTGTTGCGAGCGCAGCGGATCGTGACGCGTGACGTCGCTAAACCACCAGTGACGCAGGCCAGTGACCTCTTCCAGCAGGTCGGGTTCGATGTAGACCATCCGGTAGCGCCAGCCGCCTTCAGTGGCGGATTCCCCGGTGTGGATCTCGTCCGGGTTCATGGTCACGACGGATTTTTCCGCGGCAAGATGCTGGGTACCGCGATAGCGGAAGCGTTCGGCACCGGTTTCGATGGTGCCGATACCGAAGGCTTCATGAGTGTGCGGCTCGAAGGCGTAGTCAGAGATATGGGCGTGATAAAGCTCCAGGCCCGGCAGCTGCGCCAGATGGCGAAAGCGCGCGCTGTCTCTCTCATCAGTGAACTGTTCCGGTACGCCTTGCACGGTGAGCCTCCTTGTGGGTCATCGCTTCATTATCAGAGATGACCCGAGGGGATGCCACAAAAAATAACCAATTTTTAACAACTACAGGATGGCTTTGACGCTTTCCGCCAGCGGTGTGGTTGGGCGGCCGATCAGTTTGCTCAGGGTTCGGCTGTCGTCGAACAGGCCGCCTTTGGACGCGCCGGTGTCGGAGTCCGCCAGCATTTCCGCCAGCCCGGCAGGCAGACCAACGCCCTTCAGCGCAGCGGCGAAATCGGCTTCGCTGAGGTTCTGATACGTTACCGGCTTACCGCTCTGCTTGCTCAGTTCCGCAGCCAGTTCGCTCAGCGTCCAGGCATTATCACCCGCCAGTTCATACACCTTGCCGGCATGACCCTCTTCAGAAATCACTTTCGCTGCCGCCGCCGCGTAATCCGCACGGGTCGCAGAGGCAATTTTGCCTTCGCCTGCGGCCCCCATAAACACGCCGTGTTCCAGCGCTGGCGGCGCGCTTGCCAGGTAGTTTTCGGTGTACCAGCCGTTGCGCAGCAGGGCGTAAGGCACGCCGGAGGCCGCCAGGGCATTTTCGGTTTCGACGTGCTCAACGTGCAGACCCAGCGGGGATTTGTCAGCATGCAGCAGGCTGGTATAGGCGATGAATTTCACCCCGGCGGCTTTGGCGGCGTTTATCACGTTCTGGTGCTGTACGGCGCGCTGGCCCACTTCGCTGGAGGAGATGAGCAGTAGTTTATCCACGCCGTTCAGTGCGATGGTAAATGCGGCTTCATCGGTGTAATCCGCCTGACGCACAACGACCCCTTGCTGACGCAACGCTTCGGCTTTCGCCAGGTTACGCACAATAGCCACGATCTGGCTGGCCGGAACGGTTTTCAGCAGTTCTTCAATAACGTGTTGGCCAAGCTGGCCGGTTGCGCCGGTAATCGCGATCATGATGAATCTCCTTCGTGTTTGTCTGGTGTTGTGGCACACTATCACCATAACTAACTTTTAGTAAGTACGTACAAAAAGGTAAGTATGAAAACAACAATATCAACGCTCAGCGAGCAAATGCGCGATGGCAACCTCTTTGCGGAACAGTGCCCGTCACGGGAGGTGCTCAAACACGTAACCAGCCGCTGGGGCGTGCTGATCCTGGTGGCGTTACGTCAGGGGACGCATCGCTTCAGCGATCTGCGCCGCAAGATGGGCGGCGTCAGCGAGAAGATGCTGGCTCAGTCTTTACAGGCGCTGGAACATGACGGGTTTGTCGATCGCGTGTCGTATCCGGTCGTGCCGCCGCATGTGGAGTATAGCCTGACGCCGCTGGGGCGGGAGGTAAGCGAGAAGGTGGCCGCGCTGGCCGACTGGATTGAGGTCAATACGCCGCAGGTGATGGCGAATAGGGACGAGCGTGCGGCATGAAATGCCGGGTGGCGCTTGCGCTTACCCGGCCTACGGGATCGAGGATTGCGGGTAGGCCGGGTAAGGCGAAGCCGCCACCCGGCACAATCATCGCTACCTGCTCAAATCCACCTGATAAATCGCGAACCCAATATCATCCGTCGCGACCTTTTGCATCGGATACTGCGCCTTATCCTTGATAAACGCGGCTGCTTTATCGGACGGAGATGTCTCAAAGCGAATATCCAGCTTAGTGTCGCTGTGGATCGGCGCAAGTCGCCAGTTGTTATCCACCGCCGGATGAATTTCACCCGCCTTTTTCGACTCCGCGCTGATCCACGCCGCCAGCACCGAACGGTTCTCATCCGGTGAGGCAAAGGCGATATGGCTGTCACCCGTACCGGCAAACTTACCGCCATAGGCGCGGTAGTTGTTGGTCACCACCATGAAAGTGGCATTAGGATCAATCGCTTTGCCGTTGAAGGTCAGGTTTTTGATGCGTTCTGCCTGCGGATTAATGGCCTGACATTCGCCGTCATATTTCGCGGGCTGGGTAACGTCAATCTGATAATCCACGCCGTCGATCACGTCGAAGTTGTAGGTGCGGAAACCGTCCCAGTTAATCAGCGACTGCGGTTTGCTGCTGTGCGGATCGATCTGGTTGAACTGTCCGGCAGAGCACTCCAGCCACTCCTTCACCTCTTTCCCGGTGGCTTTCACCACCACGAGCGTGTTGGGATAGAGGTAGAGATCGGCGGCATTACGGAAGGTCAGCTGGCCTTTTTCCACCTCAACGTAGCTGGCCGGATCGTTCTTACGTCCGCCCACTTTGAATGGCGCCGCGGCAGACAGTACCGGCAGATTTGCCAGATCCGGATCGCCCTGAATATAGTGCTCCGCATAGGCTTTCTGCGCCATGTTGACTACCTGCACGGTCGGATCATCCTGTACCAGCGCGAGGAAGCTGTACATGTTATCAGCCGATTTACCGATCGGCTTGCTGACAAATTCACGCGTCGCGTCGTGTTCATGCTTCAGGACGTCGACCAGCTTTTTATCTTCCCCTGCCAGAGATTTTTTGGCCGCTGCGTCGTAGATCGGACGCGCTTCCGCTTTCGACTGCGTGACTTTCCAGCTTCCGCTGTCGTTATTCATCACCAGATCCACCACGCCAAGGTGGTCACCCCACATGCCCGGCATCACCGATGGCACACCGTTGAGCGTCCCTTTTTCGATGTTCGCGCCTTTGATATCAGCGAAATCTTTGCCCGGGAAGACGGCATGGGCGTGACCAAACAGGATCGCATCCACGCCCGGCACCTGGCTGAGATAGTACACGGAGTTCTCAGCCATCACCTGATACGGGTCGGCCGAGAGGCCGGAGTGGGCCACGACGACCACCACATCCGCCCCTTTCGCCCGCATCTCCGGCACGTATTTGCGCGCGGTTTCGGTAATGTCGTTGACGGTTACTTTCCCGTCGAGGTTGGCTTTATCCCACGTCATGATCTGCGGCGGTACAAAACCGATATAGCCGATTTTCAGCGTCTGTTTTTTACCGTCCTGGTCGACAACCTCGGTCTCTTTAATCAGATAAGGGGTGAAGAGCGGCTTCTTCGTCTTAACGTCGATGATATTGGCGTTAACGTACGGGAATTTTGCCCCTGCCAGCGCGTCGTGCAGGTATTTCAGGCCGTAGTTAAATTCGTGGTTGCCCAGGTTGCCAACCGCATAATCCAGGGTGTTCATCGCTTTATAGACAGGGTGGATCTCGCCTTTTTTCAGCCCCTTCGCCGCCATGTAGTCTCCGAGCGGGCTGCCCTGAATTAAGTCCCCGTTATCGACCAGCACGCTGTTTTTCACTTCACCGCGGGCGGCGTTGATCAAACTTGCCGTGCGTACCAGTCCGAATTTTTCCGTAGGGGTATCTTTGTAGTAATCGAAGTCCATCATATTGCTGTGCAGATCGGTGGTTTCCAGAATACGGAGATCCACCGTCGCTGCCTGAACGCTTGCCGCAATCAGCGTTGCCAGGAGCGTTGCGCTAAACTTAATCATCTGAGGAGTCCTTTTTTCGATCCAAGCCACAAAAGAATATGTATGTAGTATTTGTTGCTTACAGAAGTGTGAATGCTGCCAGAAAAAAGGGCGCTGAAACCAGAATTGCTTCACAGATAGCGGAATTGTTCACATTACGATATAACTAAAACAATAAGTTATGCCCACTGCGTTAACGAAGAGGTGGAGAATGTTAGATAAAATTTGTCAGCTCGCACGGGATGCGGGTGATGCCATTATGCAGGTGTACGACGGTGCGAAACCGATGGATGTTGTCAGCAAAGCGGATGACTCCCCGGTGACGGCGGCGGATATCGCGGCGCATGCGGTGATCCTGAAAGGTTTGCAGGCCCTGACGCCGGATATTCCGGTCCTTTCTGAAGAAGCGCCCCAGAGCTGGGATGAACGTCAGCATTGGCAGCGTTACTGGCTTGTCGACCCGCTGGACGGCACGAAAGAGTTTATCAAGCGTAACGGTGAATTCACCGTCAACATCGCTCTGATTGAAAACGGGAAAGCGGTACTGGGCGTGGTTTATGCCCCGGTGATGAAGGTGATGTACAGCGCGGCGGAAGGTAAAGCCTGGAAGGAAGAGTGCGGCGTGCGTAAGCAGATCCAGGTGCGTGATGCCCGTCCTCCGCTGGTGGTGATCAGCCGCTCGCACAGTGACAGCGAGCTGGAGGAGTATCTGCAACAGCTGGGTGAACACCAGACGACGTCGATTGGCTCGTCGCTGAAGTTCTGTCTGGTGGCGGAAGGGCAGGCGCAGCTGTACCCACGTTTCGGGCCGACGAACGTCTGGGATACGGCGGCAGGGCATGCGGTGGCGGCGGCCGCTGGCGCGCATGTGCATGACTGGCAGGGTAAGCCACTGGACTACACCCCGCGCGAGTCATTCCTGAATCCGGGCTTCCGGGTGTCACTTTACTGAGTCAGCAGCTTATGCAGCAGGGCAACCACCTGCTGCACCTCATCCTGCGTCAGCGCGTCGTCTTTAACCCACTCTACGCGACCGTTTTTGTCCAGCACGACAATCGCTGAACTCTCCTCTTCCAGCTGCCACGCCTTACGCGTCACGCCGTTGCTGTCGACAATAAACTGCGACCAGGGATAGAGCTTCTTATTGCTCTCAAGGCTTGAGCGCACAAACATGCCGGAGCCGGGAATGGCGTCGTCGGTGTTCACGATGGTAGTGGTCTGGTAGCGATCGTGCGGGAGTTTTGCGGCCTTGATCGCCTCCACGAGGGTAGCGTTTTTCTCTTTAGCGGATGTACGTCCGGCAATATGTTGTACAACTCTCACTTTGCCCGCAAGCTGCGCGCTATTCCAGGCTTTATAGCTAAACTTATCATTGTCGAGAATCAATTCTCCCCGGTCAGCAATCCCGACCGGCGGGACACGTTGTCCTTTTTCAATGTTGTGTGCGGAAGCCATCAGCGGCAGCAACAGGCAAGCTGCTGCCAGGAGGTTACGTAGGGTCATGGTGTTTCCTTATTGTTAGCAGGTGATCCGACCACTTGGTCATGCGCTTTTAATCATAAGTGCGATCAATAGGCTTTTCCCGCAATCCCGATGCCAGTTTGCGGGCGAACGCACATATCTATGCAAAAACGGCGGCATATACTGCGCTGTATCACGCTTTGCAAAGATTATTCTGAATAATTGTAATCAAACGGTAAATAAACTTATGCACACTGGGTAAGTACGAGGTTCTGGTCTATAGTCATTGGGCATCAAAATTTGCGCTCAGGACAGTCGGGCCGATTGTGGCACCGCAAGAGCGTATGATTCGCAGGAGATACAAGAATGAAAATTTTCCAACGCTACAACCCGCTTCAGGTGGCGAAGTACGTTAAGATCCTGTTCCGTGGACGGTTGTACATCAAGGATGTTGGCGCTTTTGAGTTCGATAAGGGCAAAATCCTTATCCCGAAAGTGAAGGACAAACAGCACTTGTCTGTGATGTCCGAAGTCAACCGTCAGGTTATGCGTCTGCAAACTGAGATGGCTTAACCAACGTGCTATGCAGTAGTTGTTAAAAAGACGGCTCCCAATGGGAGCCGTTGATGTTTGTAGGGCCAGTCCAGAGACATACCCTGAAGCAGATAGTTTTGACTTGGCGTTATTTGTATTAACGGGCATAACCATGAATTGATGAAGTTTTTCTTAAAATCTTTTTCAGTGCTAAAAATTGATATAAAACATTAAAAACTTGGATCACTATTGGACTTATTATCCATGGCATAAACAATACCCCTATACTTTTTATAAGCGAGTTGTAAAAAGGTCAGCTTTAACTGTTGGCTGAGAAGGGAAGCCGTTACGCATGGAAAATAAATGGAATAATTATGCATCGAGATCTGGTTTTTAAAAATAAGAATATAATTGTGTTATTTATGTTAGCTACCATAGGATATGGGATTTGGCGCATGCTTGGTGACTTTTTTTACCTTGAACAGACTATAGTTTATCGGCATGCCGTAGCTGATAAGTCTATGTTGTATATCACGGAAAGCAGCGCGGGTGCGACGACTTCTTTCGTATATAAATATTATCTTTACACGGCACAAAAGACCGATGAAGTTTTTTTAGAAGACATTAAAAATGGTTATGAACCTTTCCTTGTCACCACCGATCCTGGCGTGAAAGTTAGCATTGAAGACAGAACGATTTTTCTTAAAGTAAACGGGGATATTTTTAAATTTAATAATATCGTAGGCTCTGCCTTTATTTATCTCAATTCGTCCCCCTTCTAAGGACTTAAAAAATTATTTAAATTACATAAACGGCAGCTTCCGTTTTAAAACAAAAAGGGCAGCTCAACGCTGCCCTTCATAAATTACGCCGACACCTTCTCTTCCGCATCCGGCAGTTTCGGCACCAGCACGGTCGGTTTGCTATCAATACGCGTTACCAGCAGCTGATCGATGCGGTAGTTATCAATATCCACCACTTCAAACTTGAAGCCGGAGAACTTCACTGAGTCGGTACGTTTCGGGATTTTACGCAGCATAAACATCATAAAGCCGCCGATGGTCTCGTAGTTGCCGGACTGCGGGAACTCGTCGATGTCGAGCACGCGCATGACGTCTTCAATCGGCGTACCGCCATCGATGAGCCATGAATTTTCGTCACGCTGAACAATCTGCTCTTCCAGCCCCTGGCCGACCAGGTCGCCCATCAGGGTCGTCATAACGTCGTTGAGGGTGATAATGCCCACCACCAGCGCGTATTCGTTCATGATCACCGCGAAGTCTTCCCCGGCGGTTTTGAAACTTTCCAGCGCTTCGGAGAGCGTCAGGGTGTCCGGCACAATCAGGGTGTTGCGGATCTGCACGCCGCTGTTCAGCGCCAGGCTCTGGTTTGCCAGCACGCGGTTCAGCAGGTCTTTGGAGTCCACATAGCCGATGATATGGTCGATATCTTCGTTACAGACCAGGAACTTGGAATGTGGATGCTGCGCCACTTTGGTCTTCAGGCTCTGCTCGTCTTCATGCAGATCGAACCAGATGATGTTTTCACGGCCGGTCATGGAGGACGGCACGGTACGGGATTCCAGTTCGAAAACGTTCTCAATCAGCTCGTGCTCCTGCTTGCGCAGCACGCCTGCCAGCGCCCCGGCTTCCACCACGGCATAAATATCATCGGAGGTGATGTCGTCTTTACGCACCATCGGCAGCTTGAAGATGCGGAAAATGACGTTCGCCAGACCATTGAAGAACCACACCAGCGGACGGAAGACATACAGGCAGAAGCGCATCGGGTTGATGATACGCAAAGCCACAGCTTCTGGCGCAATCATACCGATGCGTTTCGGGGTCAGGTCCGCGAATAAAATGAACAAGCCGGTCACCAGGGAGAAGGAGAGGATGAAGCTCAACTGCTCGGCCAGCTCTACGGACATGTACTTAACAAAGAGGCCATAAAACGCCGGAGAAAACGCTGCATCACCCACGATACCGCCAAGAATGGCGACCGCGTTCAGGCCAATCTGCACCACGGTAAAGAACATGCCGGGGTTTTCCTGCATTTTCAGAATGCGTGATGCGTTGATGTTGCCCTCGTCGGCAAGCAGCTTCAGTTTGATTTTACGGGAGGCAGCCAGCGAGATCTCCGATATCGAGAAAAATGCACTGACGGCAATAAGACAAAGTATTACTAAAATACTGTTTAACATAGTTTATCCGGCTTCTCGCCAGATCCTCAGAAGGGGAGTTGATACCATTCGTGTGAAGACACATTGAAGTCAGCTCGTAGCGTTGAGCCGATTATTTCAGCGGTAGTATAGCGTAAAGACGTGTAAACCTGCCAGAGGTCACGTTTTCGGCAAAAAGTGGCCGGAGGGAAAGGCTGCGCGCCACGCGGTTTGCGTGGCGCTGATGCCGTAATCAGTCCTGTTGTGGAGGCAGACAGACGCCGATGCCGCCAATGCCGCAGTAGCCGTACGGATTTTTATGCAGGTACTGCTGGTGGTCGTCTTCGGCATAGTAGAACGGTTTCGCGGTAGCGATTTCCGTCGTGACCTGACGTTTATCACCGGCCGCCTGCATCGCTTCCTGGAAACGCGTCAGGCTGGCGTGGGCCGCGGCCTCCTGCTCTGGGGTGAGCGGGTAGATGGCCGAACGGTATTGGGTGCCGTGATCGTTACCCTGACGCATGCCCTGCGCCGGGTCATGGTTTTCCCAGAACACCTGGAGCAGTTGTTCATAGCTAATGACGCTCGGGTCATACACCACACGCACCGCTTCAGCATGACCGGTCTCACCGGAACAGACTTCGCGGTAGGTTGGGTTAGGCGTATATCCTCCGGTGTAGCCCGCAGCGGTGCTGTACACGCCCGGCAGTTGCCAGAACAGGCGTTCTACGCCCCAAAAGCAGCCCATGGCAAACAGGGCGATCTCCATTCCATCAGGAACGTTTGTCATTGAATGGTTGTTTACGGCGTGTAATGTCGCCACTGGCATAGGGGTGTTGCGTCCCGGTAACGCATCGGCTTGTGATACCAGATGCTTTTTATCAAATAAACTCACGGTGGGGCCTCCGGGGTAGCGTTGTTTCGGTTAAGGTTGTCACGAAGCGTTTAATTGAACACAATAAATGCGATGAATGAGTCTAGATTTAATCATAAGAAATATTTGGATGTTACACCCTTTTTCAACCCGTAATTTGGGTTTTTGGCTTTCAGGCCGTATTTTGCCGCGGAGCGGCACTGCATTTGCTTCCAGGGTGGAAACAGGGATATTCAGGAGAAAACGTGACAAAGATCCGCCAGTTATGTTTAGTCAGCTTACTGCTGACCAGCGGGATTGCCAGCGCGGCCAATGTCCGTTTGCAGGTTGAGGGGTTATCCGGGGCGCTGGAAAAAAACGTGCGTGCGCAGCTTTCTACTATCCAGAGCGATGAGGTCACGCCGGATCGGCGTTTTCGCGCGCGCGTGGATGATGCCATCCGCGAAGGCTTAAAGGCGTTGGGGTACTACGAACCCACCATCGATTTCGATTTACGCCCGCCGCCGGCAAAAGGACGTCAGGTGTTGATTGCCCGCGTCTCGCCGGGCGAACCCGTCCTGATTGGCGGCACGAACGTGGTGCTGCGCGGCGGCGCGCGCACGGATCGTGACTACCTGGATCTGCTCAGCACCCGTCCGAAAGTGGGCACTGTGCTCAATCACGGGGATTACGATCGTTTTAAAAAATCATTAACCAGCGTTTCGCTGCGCAAAGGCTACTTCGACAGCCAGTTCAACAAAAGCCAGCTAGGCGTTGCGCTTGAGCGACGTCAGGCATTCTGGGATATCGATTACGACAGCGGCGAGCGCTACCGGTTTGGCGATGTGACCTTCGAAGGATCGCAAATCCGTGATGAGTATCTGCAAAACCTGGTGCCGTTTAAAAAGGGCGACTACTACCAGTCCAGCGACCTGGGCGAGCTGAACCGTCGTTTGTCCGCGACGGGCTGGTTTAACTCCGTGGTGGTGGCACCGGAATTTGATAAATCCCGTAAAACGAAAGTGTTACCGCTGCATGGCGTGGTCTCTCCGCGCACCGAAAACACCATTGAGACCGGTGTCGGCTACTCCACGGACGTCGGCCCGCGCGTGAAAGCCTCGTGGAAAAAACCGTGGATGAACTCCTACGGCCACAGCCTGACCACCAGCGTGAGCCTGTCTGCGCCTGAACAGCAGCTGGACTTCAGCTATAAAATGCCGCTGCTGAAAAATCCGCTTGAGCAATACTACCTCGTGCAGGGCGGCTTTAAACGTACCGATTTGAACGATACCGAGCAGGACTCGACGACGCTTGCGGTATCACGCTTCTGGGATCTCTCCAGCGGCTGGCAGCGCGCCATTAACCTGCGCTGGAGCCTCGACCACTTTACCCAGGCAAACGTTACCAACACCACCATGCTGCTTTATCCGGGCGTGATGATCAGCCGTACCCGCTCGCGCGGTGGCCTGATGCCGACCTGGGGCGACTCTCAGCGCTACTCCATCGATTACTCCAACACTGCCTGGGGCTCCGACGTAGACTTCTCCGTCTTTCAGGCGCAAAACGTCTGGATCCGCACGCTGTACGACAAACACCGCTTTGTGATGCGCGGTAATCTCGGCTGGATCGAAACCGGTGATTTCGAACGCGTCCCGCCGGATCTGCGCTTCTTCGCCGGGGGCGACCGCAGCATTCGCGGGTATAAGTACAAATCGATCTCACCTGAAAACGACAAAGGACAGTTGACCGGAGCGTCAAAACTGGCGACCGGCTCGCTGGAGTACCAGTACAACGTCAGCGGCAAGTGGTGGGGGGCGATGTTCGTTGACGGCGGTGAAGCGGTGAACGATATCCGCCGCAGCGATTTCAAAACCGGCGCGGGCGTAGGCGTGCGCTGGCAGTCACCGGTCGGGCCCATCAAGCTCGATTTCGCCGTTCCGGTGGGCGACAAAGACGAACACGGTTTACAGTTTTACATCGGTCTGGGGCCTGAATTATGAGTTTATGGAAGAAGATAAGCCTCGGGGTGCTGATTTTTATCGTATTACTGCTCGGTACGGTGGCGTTTCTGGTGGGCACCACCACGGGCCTGCATCTGCTGTTTAACGCCGCGAACCGCTGGGTGCCGGGGCTGGAAATCGGCCAGGTGACGGGCGGCTGGCGCGATCTGCGCCTGAAAAATATCCGTTACGAACAGCCCGGCGTGGCGGTGAACGCGGGCGAGTTTCATCTGGCGGTCAAGCTCGGCTGCCTGCGTGACAGCCAGCTGTGCGTAAACGATCTGTCGCTAAAAGACGTTAACGTGGCGATAGATTCCAAAAAAATGCCGAAGTCTGAGCCTGTCGAAGAAGAGGACAGCGGCCCGCTGAATCTCTCCACGCCGTACCCGATTGCGCTCTACCGGGTTGCGCTGGATAACGTCAATATCAAAATCGACGATACGACGGTATCCGTGATGGATTTCACCTCCGGTCTGCGCTGGCAGGAGAAAAACCTCACCCTGACCCCAACCTCCCTGCAAGGGCTGCTGATTGCGCTGCCGAAGGTGGCCGACGTGGCGCAGGAAGAGATCGTCGAGCCGAAGATCCAGAACCCGCAGCCGGAAGAAAAACCGCTGGGTGAAACGCTGAAAGATCTCTTCTCGAAACCGGTTCTGCCGGAGATGACCGACGTGCATCTGCCGCTGAACCTCAATATCGAAGAGTTTAAGGGCGAGCAGTTGCGTCTGACCGGCGATACCGATCTGACGGTCTACAACATGCTGCTTAAAGTCAGCAGTATCGACGGCAACATGAAGCTCGACGCGCTGGATATCGACTCCAGTCAGGGCTCGGTGAACGCCTCAGGCAATGCGCTGCTGCGCGACAACTGGCCGGTGGATATTACGCTGAACAGCGCCCTGAACATCGATCCGCTGAAGGGCGAAAAGGTGAAGGTGAAGGTCGGCGGCGCGCTGCGTGAGAAGCTGGAGTTCGGCGTGAACCTTTCCGGACCGGTGGATATGGTGCTGCGCGGGCAAACCCAGCTGGCAGAGGCCGGTTTACCGCTCAACCTTGAGGTTGTCAGCAAGCAGCTTTACTGGCCGTTCACCGGCGAAAAACAGTTCCAGGCTGACGATCTGAAGCTGAAGCTGAGTGGCAAAATGACCGACTACACGCTGTCGTTCCGCACGGCAGTGAAGGGGCAGGGGGTACCGCCCGCCGATATCACCCTGGATGCGAAGGGTAACGAGTTGCAGGTTAACCTCGACAAGCTGACCGTGGCGGCGCTGGAAGGAAAAACAGAGCTGACCGCGCTGCTCGACTGGCAGCAGGCGATCAGCTGGCGCGGCGAGCTGAAGCTGACCGGGATCAACACCGCTAAAGAGGTCCCGGACTGGCCGTCAAAACTGGATGGCCTGATCAAAACCCGCGGTAGCCTGTACGGTGGCACCTGGCAGATGGACGTGCCGGAACTCAAGCTCACCGGCAACGTGAAGCAGAACAAAGTCAACGTAGAGGGCTCGCTTAAGGGCAACAGCTATCTCCAGTGGGTGATCCCGGGCCTGCACGTGGCGCTGGGCCGCAACACGGCAGATATCAAAGGCGAGCTGGGGGTGAAAGATCTCGATCTGGATGCCACCATCGACGCGCCAAATCTCGATAACGCCCTGCCGGGTCTTGGCGGCACGGCGAAGGGGTTAGTGAAGGTTCGCGGTACGGTGGAGGCGCCGCAGCTGCTGGCGGACATCACCGCTAATAACCTGCGCTGGCAGGAACTTTCCATTGCCCGCGTGCGCATCGAAGGGGACGTGAAATCCACCGATCAGATCGGCGGAAACCTGGACCTGCGCGTGGAGCGTATCTCGCAGCCGGACGTGAACATCAGTCTGGTCACGCTGGCGGCAAAAGGTAACGAAAAGCAGCACGATCTCCAGCTGCGCGTGCAGGGCGAGCCGGTCTCCGGGCAGCTGCACCTGACGGGCAGTTTTGACCGCCAGGCAACGCGCTGGAAGGGCGTACTGGATAACACCCGCTTCAGCACGCCGGTCGGCCCGCTGGTGCTGTCCCGATCCATCGCGCTGGACTACCGCAATGCGGAGCAAAAGTTAAGCATTGGGCCACACTGCTGGACCAACCCGAATGCTGAGCTGTGCGTGCCGCAGACCATTGATGCGGGCGCGGAAGGACGCGCGCAGATCAACCTCAACCGTTTCGACCTGGCGATGCTGAAACCGTTTATGCCGGAAACCACCCAGGCCAGCGGGGTCTTCAGCGGCAAAGCGGACGTCGCGTGGGACACCACCAAAGAGGGGCTGCCGCAGGGCAGCGTTACGCTCTCCGGGCGTAACGTGAAGGTGACGCAGGAGGTCAATGACGCGCCGCTGCCGGTAGCGTTCGACACCCTGAATGTGAACGCTGACCTGCGTAACAATCGTGCTGAACTGGGATGGCTGATCCGCCTGACCAACAACGGTCAGTTTGACGGACAGGTGCAAATTACCGATCCGCAAGGGCGGCGCAATCTCGGCGGCAACGTCAATATTCGCAACTTCAACCTGGCGATGGTGAATCCGATCTTCTCGCGGGGAGAAAAGGCGGCGGGGATGCTCAGCGCCAACCTGCGTCTGGCGGGGGATGCGCAAAGCCCGCAGCTGTTTGGCCAGATGCGGTTAAACGGCGTGGACATTGACGGTAACTTTATGCCGTTCGATATGCAGCCAAGCCAGCTGACGATGAACTTTAACGGCCAAAGCTCAACCCTCAGTGGCTCAGTACTGACGCAGCAGGGACAAATCAACCTGAGCGGTGACGCAGACTGGAGCCAGCTCGACAACTGGCGCGCCCGTATTGCGGCCAAGGGCAGCAGGGTGCGTATCACGGTACCGCCGATGGTGCGCCTGGACGTGTCGCCAGACGTGGTCTTTGAGGCAACGCCGAGTCTCTTCACCCTGGACGGCCGTGTTGACGTACCGTGGGCGCGCATCGTGGTTCACGAAGTGCCGGAAAGCGCGGTTGGTGTCTCCAGTGATGAAGTTATGCTCAATGAAAATCTGAAACCTGTTGAACAGAAGAGCGCGGGCATACCGATCAATAGTAATCTTATCGTGCACGTGGGGAATAACGTGCGTTTGGACGCGTTTGGGCTGAAGGCGAGACTCACGGGTGACCTGAAAGTGGCGCAGGATCAACAGGGGCTTGGCCTCAATGGACAAATCAATATTCCTGAAGGGCGCTTCCATGCCTACGGTCAGGATTTGATTGTGCGTAAAGGCGAGCTGCTGTTCTCCGGTCCACCGGATCAGCCGGTACTCAATATCGAAGCGATACGTAACCCGGAAGCCACCGAAGATGATGTGATTGCGGGCGTGCGCGTGACGGGCTCCGCCGTTGAACCTAAGGCCGAGATCTTCTCTGACCCGGCCATGTCGCAACAGGAAGCGCTCTCTTACCTGCTGCGCGGCCAGGGTCTGGATAGCCAACAGGGCGATGGTGCGGCAATGACATCAATGTTAGTCGGTCTGGGGGTTGCACAAAGTGGTCAGGTTGTGGGTAAAATCGGCGAGACGTTTGGCGTAAGCAATCTGGCGCTGGACACTCAGGGCGTGGGTGACTCTTCGCAGGTAGTGGTCAGCGGCTATGTACTGCCGGGTCTACAGGTAAAATATGGCGTGGGGATCTTTGACTCACTGGCTACACTCACGTTACGTTATCGCCTGATGCCTAAGCTATATCTGGAAGCAGTGTCCGGCGTAGACCAGGCACTTGATCTGCTCTATCAGTTTGAGTTTTAGCAATGCGAATATTTGTTTACGGCAGTTTACGAACCAGGCAAGGCAACAGCCACTGGATGACCAACGCCCAGTTGCTGGGAAATTACACAATCGAAAACTACCAGTTGTACAGTCTGGGCCACTATCCAGGCGCAGTTCCGGGGAACGGAACGGTACAGGGTGAGGTTTATCGTATTGATAATGCCACGCTGGCCGAACTTGATGCCTTGCGCACCAGGGGCGGTGAATACGCTCGCCAGTTGATCCAGACACCTTACGGCAGTGCATGGATGTACGTGTACCAACGTTCGGTCGACGGGTTAACGCTGATTGAAAGCGGTAACTGGTTAGACAGAGACCAGTTCTGAAAAACGACAACGCCACCGTAAGGTGGCGTTGTTTTTTTGCGCCCATTCGCACGGGTTACCGGGATCGAAAGGCACAAAAAAGCTCCGACGCGCGGGGCTTAGTATCAGCAGTAAGAATTACTTCTTAGCAGCACGCTCGAAAGAGGCGATGATTTCTGCTTTCGCCGCTTCTGCGTTATCCCAGCCTTCAACTTTAACCCATTTGCCTTTTTCGAGATCTTTGTAGTGCTCGAAGAAGTGGGCGATCTGCGCTTTCAGCAGCTCTGGCAGGTCGTTCACATCTTTAATGTGATCGTACTCTTTGCTCAGCTTGGTGTGCGGTACGGCAACCAGTTTCGCATCTTCACCCGCTTCGTCAGTCATTTTCAGCACGCCAACAGGACGGCAGCGAATGACGGAGCCTGGCTGCAATGGGTACGGCGTCGGGACCAGTACGTCAACCGGGTCACCGTCCAGAGACAGAGTGTGGTTGATGTAGCCGTAGTTGCACGGATAGAACATGGCGGTAGACATGAAACGGTCAACGAACAGCGCACCGGTGTCTTTGTCGATTTCGTATTTGATTGGATCTGCGTTGGCCGGGATTTCGATCACAACGTAGATGTCTTCTGGCAGTTCTTTACCCGCAGGGACGTTGAGTAAGCTCATGTCGGTGTCCTTTAAAATGGATGGTAAACAAGTGGCAGGTATTATAGCCAACTGGCGCTGAAAGTCTCCGCCTGTTTTCGACTTCTCTCCCTCGCGCCTTCACTTTTCAGACCGTTTCCATGACAGGATAATCCATAAACTCAGCCGCATTTTAAATGTTGAAATGAAAGCGATTACAAACTTGTGATTAACGTTTTATTCACTTTTCTGAAGTGTGATGTAACGCAATCCGTAACATATTCCATTGGCTATAGTTCATCCGCGGAACATCTTTTAACCAACAATAACCTACCCTACGAGGACGTTCATATGTGGAAGCGCTTACTTCTTGTTACAGTAGTTTCGGCAGCCATGTCGTCTATGGCGATGGCCGCACCTTTAACCGTGGGATTTTCGCAGGTCGGATCTGAATCCGGCTGGCGCGCCGCTGAAACGAATGTGGCGAAAAGTGAGGCCGAAAAGCGCGGTATTACGCTGAAAATCGCCGATGGTCAGCAAAAGCAAGAGAACCAGATTAAAGCGGTGCGCTCGTTTATCGCTCAGGGCGTGGATGCCATCTTTATTGCCCCGGTTGTCGCTACGGGCTGGGAGCCGGTGCTGAAGGAAGCCAAAGATGCTGAAATTCCGGTCTTCCTGCTCGACCGTTCCATCGACGTAAAAGACAAATCTCTCTATATGACCACCGTCACCGCCGATAACGTGCTGGAAGGCAAACTGATTGGTGACTGGCTGGTGAAGCAGGTGGATGGCAAGCCGTGTAACGTGGTTGAGTTGCAGGGCACCGTCGGAGCGAGCGTGGCTATCGACCGTAAGAAAGGTTTCGCGGAGGCCATCGCCAAAGCACCAAACATCAAAATCATCCGTTCTCAGTCCGGCGACTTCACCCGCAGCAAGGGTAAAGAGGTCATGGAAAGCTTCATCAAGGCAGAAAATAACGGCAAAAATATTTGCATGGTTTACGCCCACAACGACGACATGGTGATCGGCGCCATCCAGGCCATCAAAGAAGCGGGCCTGAAGCCGGGCAAAGATATCCTCACCGGCTCGATCGACGGCGTACCGGACATCTACAAAGCAATGATTGACGGCGAAGCGAACGCCAGCGTGGAGCTGACGCCAAATATGGCGGGCCCGGCATTCGATGCGCTGGAGAAATTCAAGAAAGACGGCACCCAGCCTGAGAAGTTGACCATCACCAAATCCACGCTCTACCTGCCGGACACGGCGAAAGAAGAGTTAGAGAAGAAGAAAAATATGGGCTACTAAGCCCTCGCCCCCTCACCCTAGCCCTCTCCCCGGAGGGGAGAGGGAAAAGGGCGGGTTGGGCAGAAAATTAAAGATGGGCACGACATAGTCCCCTCTCCCCTCCGGGGAGAGGGTCAGGGTGAGGGGGAAACCATGACCACCGAACAACACCAGGAAATCCTTCGCACAGAGGGCCTGAGTAAATTTTTCCCTGGCGTTAAGGCGCTGGATAACGTTGATTTCAGCCTGCGGCGGGGGGAGATCATGGCGTTGCTCGGCGAAAACGGGGCGGGGAAGTCGACGCTGATTAAAACCCTGACCGGGGTCTATCACGCCGATCGCGGCGCTATCTGGCTGGAAGGTAACGCCATTTCGCCCAAAAACACCGCACATGCCCAGCAACTGGGGATCGGCACGGTCTACCAGGAAGTAAACCTGCTGCCAAACATGTCGGTAGCGGATAACCTGTTTATTGGCCGCGAGCCCAGACGTTTTGGCCTGCTGCGCCGCAAAGAGATGGAAGCGCGCGCCGCGAAGCTGATGGAATCGTATGGCTTCTCTCTCGACGTGCGCGAACCGCTGAACCGTTTCTCCGTGGCGATGCAGCAGATCGTGGCGATCTGTCGCGCTATCGATCTCTCGGCGAAAGTGCTGATCCTCGATGAACCCACCGCCAGCCTCGATACCCAGGAAGTGGAGATGCTTTTTACCCTGATGCGCCAGCTGCGTAATCAGGGCGTTAGCCTGATTTTCGTGACGCATTTCCTCGATCAGGTTTACGAGGTGAGCGACCGTATTACGGTGCTGCGCAACGGCAGCTTTGTCGGCTGCCGGGAAACCCGCGAGCTGCCGCAGATAGAGCTGGTCAAAATGATGCTGGGCCGCGAGCTGGAGACCAACGCGCTTCAGCGCGCGGGCCGTACGCTGCTGAGCGAAAAACCGATCGCCGCGTTTCACGATTACGGCAGAAAAGGGACCATCGCGCCGTTTAACCTCGAGGTACGCCCCGGTGAAATTGTGGGACTGGCGGGTCTGTTAGGCTCCGGGCGCACCGAAACCGCCGAAGTCATCTTCGGGATCAAACCTGCCGACAGCGGAACGGCGCTGATCAAAGGCAAACCACAAACGCTACGTTCACCGCATCAGGCGTCGTGCCTCGGCGTGGGCTTCTGCCCGGAGGACAGGAAAACGGACGGTATTATTGCCGCCGCCTCGGTGCGGGAAAACATCATTCTGGCGCTACAGGCCCAGCGCGGCTGGCTGCGTCCGATCCCTAAGCGCGAGCAGAACGCGATTGCCGAGCGCTTCATCCGCCAGCTCGGTATACGTACCCCGAGCGCGGAACAGCCCATCGAGTTCCTCTCGGGCGGTAATCAGCAGAAGGTGTTGCTCTCGCGCTGGCTGCTCACCAAGCCGCAATTCCTGATCCTCGACGAGCCCACGCGCGGTATCGACGTGGGCGCGCACGCCGAAATCATCCGGCTTATCGAAACGCTCTGCGCCGACGGTCTGGCGCTGCTGGTGATCTCGTCTGAGCTGGAGGAGCTGGTCGGCTATGCCGATCGCGTCATCATCATGCGCGATCGCAGGCAGGTGGCAGAGATCCCGCTGGATAAACTGTCGGTTCCGGCGATCATGAATGCCATCGCGGCGTAAGGACTCAAATGTGATGTCCCGTTCTCTTTCGCAAACTGGCGAAGCGAAGCGCCGCTTCAGCTGGCCGACCGGCACGCCGCAAATCGTGGCGCTGCTGCTGGTGCTGCTGGTGGATAGCCTGGTGGCTCCGCATTTTTTCCAGATCGTCGTGCAGGATGGCCGCCTGTTTGGTAGCCCGATCGACATCTTAAACCGTGCCGCGCCCGTGGCGCTGCTGGCGATTGGTATGACGCTGGTCATTGCCACCGGCGGGATCGACCTCTCCGTCGGTGCGGTAATGGCGATTGCGGGCGCCACCGCCGCCTCGATGACCGTCGCCGGGCACAGCCTGCCGGTGGTTCTGCTGGCCGCGCTGGGCTCCGGCGTGCTAGCCGGGCTGTGGAACGGCATTCTGGTCGCGGTGCTCAAGATCCAGCCGTTTGTCGCGACGTTGATTTTGATGGTGGCCGGGCGCGGTGTGGCGCAGCTTATTACCTCCGGTCAAATCGTCACCTTTAACTCCCCGAGCCTGGCGTGGATCGGCAGCGGTAATTTTCTGTTCTTCCCGACGCCGGTGATCGTCGCGCTGGTGACGCTGGTGGTGTTCTGGCTTTTCACCCGCAAAACGGCGCTCGGGATGTTCATCGAAGCGGTGGGGATTAACATTCGGGCCGCGAAAAACGCCGGGGTAAATACGCGGCTGATGGTGATGCTGACTTACGTGCTGAGCGGCGTCTGTGCTGCGATTGCCGGGGTGATCGTGGCCGCCGATATTCGCGGAGCTGATGCCAATAACGCCGGACTCTGGCTCGAGCTGGATGCAATCCTTGCGGTGGTTATCGGCGGTGGATCGCTGATGGGCGGACGTTTTAATCTGCTGCTCTCGGTGGTGGGGGCGTTGATTATTCAGGGTATGAATACCGGTATTTTGCTCTCCGGGTTCCAGCCGGAGCTGAATCAGGTCGTCAAAGCGGTCGTGGTGCTTATCGTGCTTATCGTGCAGTCGCCGCGCTTTATCACTCTCATTAAGAGGTTCCGCGGTCATGATAAAACGTAATTTGCCGTTAATGATCACGCTGGGCGTGTTCGTGCTGGGATACATTTACTGCCTGACCCAGTTCCCGGGCTTCGCCTCCACGCGGGTGATTTGCAACATCCTGACCGACAATGCCTTTTTAGGCATTATCGCCGTCGGCATGACGTTTGTGATCCTCTCCGGCGGGATCGATCTCTCCGTTGGGTCGGTGATCGCCTTTACCGGCGTGTTCCTTGCCAAGGCGATTGGCTTTTGGGGCATTTCGCCGCTGCTGGCTTTTCCGCTGGTGCTGGTTATGGGCTGCGCGTTCGGCGCCTTTATGGGGCTTTTGATCGATGCGCTGAAAATCCCGGCCTTTATTATCACCCTCGCCGGGATGTTCTTCCTGCGCGGCGTGAGCTATCTGGTGTCGGAGGAGTCAATTCCCATTAACCACCCGATCTACGACACGCTCTCCAGCCTGGCGTGGAAAATCCCCGGCGGGGGGCGCCTGAGCGCAATGGGGCTGCTGATGCTGGGCGTGGTGGTGATCGGGATCTTCCTCGCCCACCGTACCCGGTTTGGTAACCAGGTTTATGCCATTGGCGGCAGCGCCACGTCCGCGAACCTGATGGGAATTTCCACGCGCAGCACCACTATCCGCATCTACATGCTTTCGACCGGGCTGGCCACGCTCGCGGGGATTGTATTCTCAGTTTATACCCAGGCAGGCTATGCCCTGGCGGGGGTGGGCGTTGAGCTGGACGCCATTGCCTCGGTAGTGATTGGCGGTACGCTGCTCAGCGGCGGAGTGGGGACAGTCCTCGGCACGCTGTTTGGCGTGGCGATCCAGGGGCTGATTCAGACCTATATCAACTTCGACGGCACGCTCAGCTCCTGGTGGACCAAAATCGCCATCGGCATTCTGCTGTTTATTTTTATCGCGCTCCAGCGCGGCCTGACGGTGCTGTGGGAGAACCGCCAGAGCTCGCCTGTTACCCGGGTGAATACCTCTGTAACAGGGCGATAACATGCTGAAATTGCTTAAACTCTAAACATTTTCCGGTAGCGGCCGATACTCTTTTTTTATGCCCAGAAATATCTCGCTACCGGAAATAACATCATGCTTAAAACGCTATCGATTCGTACCGGCTTGCTCTCTTTACTGGCCGTTATGACCCTTCTGCTGCTGATTGTCAGCGGCATCGGCATTTATGCCCTTACACAAAGTTCCGCTTCTCTCCAGCGCATCAATCATCTTCAGGGTGAACAGATGGTGCAGCTGAATGCCGGCTATACGCTGATCCTGCGCGCGCGTAACGAAGCGGGGCAGGCCGTCCGCATGATGGAGGTCGGCCTGCTGGACGATGCGGCCAGGGCGGTCAAAACCATTAACCAGGAAGTGGCGCTGGCACAGAAAACGCTGAAGGACGTGATCGGCAGCGGCGTGGCGGATGAGCAGGGGCAAAAGCTGCTGGATAACGTCGCCGCGAGCCTGGCGGTGTACAACCAGCAGGGTATCAGCCCGATGCTGAAAGCCCTGAACGAGCAAAGCGCGGACAGCTATTACGATCTGCTGGAAAACAAGCTGGTCCCGGTGGCGAAGCAGTTTGATAACGATATGCAGGCGTTCCAGGCATGGAGCGAGGCGCGCGGCAAAGCGGAGGTGAGCGCCGTGCAGGCGAGTAAAACCCGCGTGCTGATCCTGATTATCGTCGCGGCGCTGCTGACGGCTGGCATTATCGTGCTGGCCTGGCTGGTTCTGCGCCATATGCTGCTCAAGCCGCTTTCAGCCTCGATTGCCCAGCTGGAACATGTGGCGGCCGGGGATTTAACCCATACCCTGAACGCGCCGGCGAGCCAGGAATTTAATCGCCTTAACGCGGCGATCGAAGGGATGCGCCAGTCGCTGATGGACTCCGTTCTGCGGGTGCGTGACGCCAGCTCGCAGATTGATACCGGCAGCCGCGAGCTGACGGCCGGGAATATGAACCTGGCTCAGCGCACGGAATCCACCGCCACCTCGCTGGAGCAGACGGCCGCCAGCATGGAAGAGATCACCGCCACGGTGAAACTTAACGCCGATAACGCCGAGCAGGCGCACCAACTGGCGAAGTCGGTCTCCGATACCGCCGATCACGGCAGCGAAATGGTCTGCTATGTCATTGAGAAGATGCGCGACATCTCCGGCAGCTCGGCACGCATCGCCGATATCCTGAGCGTCATCGACGGCATTGCCTTCCAGACCAATATTCTGGCGCTGAATGCCTCCGTTGAAGCGGCGCGTGCGGGTGAGCAGGGGCGAGGTTTTGCGGTCGTGGCGGGTGAGGTGCGTAATCTCGCCAGCCGCAGTGCTGATGCGGCGAAAGAGATCCGCTCGCTTATCAGCGATTCGCAAACCCACGTGAACGAGGGCAGCGAGCTGGCGCAGCAGGCCGGTGAGACGATGGACGAGATCGCCACCGAAGTACTGCGTATGACCAAACTGATGCGTGAAATTGCGACGGCCTCTCAGGAGCAAAGCCGCGGTATTGAGCAGGTGAATATCGCCGTCAATCAGATGGATGAAACGGCGCAGCAAAATGCGGCGCTGGTCCAGCAATCATCTGCGGCAACACGTTCCCTGGAGGAGCAGTCTCGCGAGCTGATGGAAGCGATGGCCTCCTTCAAATTGACGACGCAAACGGCATGACGAAAAAAAGGGGAGCCTGACGGGCTCCCCTTTTCGTGCGTTACGCGTCCGGGTATTCGCGGATCATGCGTTCAACGTCATCCACCATATGGCGGTTGCCGACGAAGAAGGAACGGCGCTGGTGCAGGCTTTCTGGCACGATATCCAGAATACGCTCTTTACCGTCGCTCGCCTTGCCGCCTGCCTGTTCGGCCAGGAACGCCATTGGGTTGCACTCGTACAGCAGACGCAGTTTTCCGTCCGGGTGGCTGGCGGTGCTTGGGTAGAGGTAAATACCGCCCTTCAGCAGGTTACGGTGGAAATCCGCCACCAGCGAGCCGATATAGCGTGAGGTGTACGGGCGCTGGGTGGCTTTATCCTCTTCCTGGCAGAATTTGATGTACTTCTTCACGCCGTTCGGGAATTTGATGTAGTTGCCTTCGTTGATGGAGTAGGTGTTGCCCTTCTCCGGGAAGCGCATACGCTCCTGGCACAGGCAGAACACGCCCAGGGACGGATCGTAGGTAAAGGCGTGTACGCCGCAGCCGGTGGTGTACACCAGCATGGTGGACGAGCCATACACCACATAACCGGCAGCAACCTGTTTACTGCCCGGTTGCAGGAAGTCTTCTTCCGTCACCGGCGTGCCAACCGGCGTGACGCGACGGTAGATGGAGAAAATGGTACCGACAGAAACGTTAACGTCGATGTTGGAGGAGCCGTCCAGCGGATCCATCAGAACAACGTATTTCGCGTGTTCACACCCTTCGAATACGACGATCTCATCTTCTTCTTCAGAGGCGATACCCGCAACGATGTCGCGCGCGCGCAGTGCTGCTTTCAGTTTTTCATTGGCGAACAGGTCGAGTTTCTGCTGAACCTCACCCTGAACGTTCTCGGCACCGCTGGCACCCAGGATATCGACCAGACCGGCCTTGTTGATATCGCGGTGGATGATCTTAGCGCCCAGCTTTATTGCCGACAGCAAAGCAGTGAGCTCACCCGTAGCATGAGAGAACTCGTGCTGCTTCTCGACAATAAATTCACCTAACGTTTTCATAACACTTTCCCTGCATCTTATGTTGAGTAAAGCGGTTGATGTCCAACAATCTTAACAAACATTCAAATATTAGCGCAGAGGTGAATCGCGCCAGCAAAATACGGATTTACCTGAAATGCGTTTCACAGCCGCTGACATGTGAGTAAAATGTGCGCCACATTGAAGAAGGATAGTGACGTATGCGCATTCATATATTGGGGATTTGTGGCACTTTCATGGGCGGACTGGCAATGCTGGCGCGCTCGCTGGGCCATGAAGTGACAGGTTCGGACGCCAATGTGTATCCGCCGATGAGCACGCTGCTCGAGAAGCAGGGAATTTCTCTGATTCAGGGATACGACGCCAGCCAGCTGGAGCCGCAGCCGGATCTGGTGATCGTGGGTAACGCCATGACCCGTGGGAATCCATGCGTTGAAGCGGTGCTGGAACGCAATATCCCGTACATGTCTGGCCCGCAGTGGCTGCATGATTTTGTCCTGCGCGACCGCTGGGTTGTCGCCGTTGCCGGGACGCACGGCAAAACCACCACCGCCGGTATGGCGACCTGGATCCTCGAAGCCTGCGGCTACAAGCCGGGCTTCGTGATCGGCGGCGTACCGGGGAATTTCGACGTCTCCGCGCGTCTGGGCGACAGCCCGTTCTTTGTGATTGAAGCGGATGAATACGACTGCGCGTTCTTCGACAAGCGCTCCAAGTTCGTGCATTACTGCCCACGCACGCTGATCCTCAACAACCTTGAGTTCGATCACGCGGATATCTTTGACGACCTGAAAGCGATTCAGAAACAGTTCCACCATCTGGTGCGCATTGTTCCGGGTCAGGGCCGCATTATCCTGCCGGAGAACGACATCAACCTGAAGCAGACCCTGGCAATGGGGTGCTGGAGCGAGCAGGAGCTGGTGGGCGAGCAGGGGCACTGGCAGGCGAAAAAGCTCAACGCGGATGCCTCCGAATGGGAAGTGCTGCTCGACGGTGAGAAAGTGGGCGAGGTGAAGTGGGGCCTGGTGGGCGAGCACAACATGCACAACGGCCTGATGGCGATCGCCGCGGCGCGTCACGTTGGCGTACTGCCTGCGGATGCCGCCAATGCGCTGGGCACGTTTATCAACGCCCGTCGCCGTCTGGAGCTGCGTGGCGAAGCCCACGGTGTGACGGTGTATGACGATTTCGCGCACCACCCAACGGCCATTCTGGCGACGCTTGCCGCATTGCGTGGCAAAGTTGGCGGCACCGCGCGCATTCTGGCCGTGCTGGAACCGCGTTCGAACACCATGAAAATGGGCATCTGCAAAGACGATCTCGCGCCGTCCTTAGGGCGTGCCGACGAAGTCTTCCTGCTGCAACCGCAGCATATTCCGTGGCAGGTGGCCGAAGTGGCCGACGCCTGCATTCAGCCAGCGCACTGGAGTGCGGACGTGGATGTCTTAGCGGATATGGTGGTGAAAGCCGCACAGCCTGGCGATCACATTCTGGTGATGAGCAACGGCGGGTTTGGCGGGATCCATCAGAAGCTGCTGGACGGTCTGGCGAAGAAAGCCGCGGCCGCAGAGTAAAAAAAGACCCGGTGGCGCTAGCGCTTACCGGGCCTACATTATCTCTTCTCCCTCTCCCCTTTGGAGAGAGGGCTGGGGTGAGGGGCTTACTCTTCGTTCTCAGACAGCTCGCGCAGATACTGGAAAATCAGGCGCGCTGACTTCGGCGGCTTATTCCCTTCTTTCTCTTTCTTCGCGTTACGGATCAAAGAACGCAGCTGCTGGCGGTCGGCATTCGGCCACAGGTTCAGCACTTCAGGTACCGCGTCATCACCTTGCTCGATCAGACGATCGCGGATCTGCTCCAGCTTATGGAACAGCGCAACCTGCTGGTTGTGGCGGTTTTTCAGTTTGTCCAGCGCCTGACGGATCGGCTCCACGTCGCGCTGACGCAGCAGTTTCCCGATAAGCTGAAGCTGGCGGCGACGCCCTTCTTTCTTGATTTTCTGTGCCAGTTCAATGGCATCACGCAGATCCTGGTCGAGCGGGATCTTATCCAGCGCGTTTTTACCCAGTTCTACCATTTCTGCGCCAAGCTGTTTTAACTCTTCGGCGTCACGTTTAATTTCACTTTTACTGACCCAGATGATCTCATCATCTTCGTCTTCGATGTCATCACCGGGAACGTCGTCGAGCCAGTCTTCGGGCTGCTTAGTCATGTCAGGCTCCTTAAAAAAAGAGGCTAATGTTACCAGTTAAGACGCGCACTGAAAAACGGTTCTCTGTTAGACTTCACTTAACTCTCTCTTACAGTATGGCATTTGCGATGAAAGTAACCTCACAAGTTGAAGCGCAGCGTAAGATTCTGGAAGAAGCCGTCTCCACCGCGCTGACGCTCGCTTCAGGTAAATCAGATGGCGCCGAAGTGGCGGTCAGCAAAACCACCGGCATTAGCGTGAGCACCCGCTATGGCGAAGTGGAGAATGTAGAATTTAATAGCGATGGCGCGCTGGGGATCACCGTGTATCACCAGAATCGCAAAGGCAGCGCGTCGTCTACCGATCTCAGCCCGGATGCCATCGCCCGTACGGTGCAGGCGGCGCTGGATATCGCGCGTTACACCTCCCCGGATCCTTACGCTGGCGTGGCCGATAAAGAGCTGCTGGCGTTTGACGCGCCGGATCTCGATCTGTTCCATCCCGCGGAAGTGACGCCGGACGAAGCCATTGAGCTGGCCGCGCGAGCCGAGCAGGCTTCTTTGCAGGCTGACAAACGCATCACCAATACCGAAGGCGGCAGCTTTAACAGCCACTACGGCATCAAAGTGTTTGGTAACTCCCATGGCATGTTGCAGGGGTACTGCTCAACCCGCCACTCGCTTTCCAGTTGCGTCATCGCCGAAGAAAACGGCGACATGGAGCGCGACTACGCCTATACCATTGGCCGCGCGCTGGGGGATTTGCAGTCTCCGGAGTGGGTGGGTAAAGCGTGCGCCGAACGCACGCTGTCTCGCCTGTCGCCGCGCAAGCTCTCCACCATGAAAGCCCCGGTGATTTTTGCCAACGAAGTGGCGACCGGTCTGTTTGGCCATCTGGTAGGCGCTATCGCGGGCGGTTCCGTTTACCGTAAATCGACCTTCCTGCTCGACTCGCTGGGCAAGCAGATCCTGCCGGAATGGCTGACCATCGAAGAGCACCCACACCTGCTGAAAGGGCTGGCCTCCACGCCGTTCGACAGCGAAGGCGTTCGCACGGAACGCCGGGATATCGTGAAAGACGGCATTCTGACCCAGTGGCTGCTGACCAACTACTCTGCGCGTAAGCTGGGGCTGAAAAGCACCGGGCACGCGGGTGGCATCCACAACTGGCGCATTGCCGGACAGGGCCTGAATTTTGAACAGATGCTGAAAGAGATGGGCACCGGCCTGGTGGTCACCGAGTTGATGGGGCAGGGCGTGAGCGGTATCACCGGCGATTACTCTCGCGGTGCAGCGGGCTTCTGGGTCGAAAACGGTGAAATTCAGTATCCGGTGAGCGAAATCACCATCGCCGGCAACCTCAAGGACATGTGGCGCAATATTGTTACGGTCGGTAACGATATTGAAACACGCAGCAATATTCAGTGTGGTTCTGTATTACTGCCGGAGATGAAAATCGCCGGGCAATAATCCCCTTAAAAGCGTGATTAATAATAAAAAAGGAAGTGAGCAATGCGTAAACACCTGTTAGCGATCGTCGCGGCTTCAACGCTGGTTCTTGGCTCATCTGCGTTTGCTGCCGATCTCGAAGACAACATGGACATCCTCAGTCAAAATCTGAAGGTGGTACAGAAAACCGACAATGCGGCGGAAATGAAAGACGCACTGACGAAGATGCGTGAAGCTGCGCTGGATGCGCAAAAAGCGACGCCGCCGAAGCTGGAAAGCAAAGCGGCAGACAGCGCCGAGATGAAAGACTACCGCCACGGCTTTGACGTGCTGGTCGGCCAGATTGACGGCGCGCTGAAGCTGGCGAACGAAGGCAAAGTGAAGGAAGCCCAGGCGGCAGCCGATCAGTTTGCGGCGACCCGCAACGCGTATCACAAGAAGTATCGTTAATTGGGTGCCTGAGCTGTACGTCCTATCTCCGTATGCGGAGGCGCATGATGCGCCCCCGCATCGTTGCTCCCTACTTGCCGGAGCGACAATCCATCCGCGCTGTAACTTCAAGCGAGCCATTACGAAAACGGATCTCGCACAGTGTTTTCCTCGTCACCAGCGTTAAGATGATTATTGTCAAAGAAATAATCATCAAAACCCCGATACTTGGGTTTCTGCGTTTCATGGATGCCTCCTTGCTTTAAAGCGGGCGAGGTAGCGAACTCCACGGTGTGACGTGTCGTTTCGAGCCCCCGCCCTGATTTTTTATCAGGCGGGGCTTTCCACTTTCCGTCCCATGCCTGAGACGGTCAGTCTCAAGCACCCGCCGCCACTCTAGCGAATCTCCATAAGAAAACCTTATCCACGTCACATTTCTACGAGCCTGCTCGTAATCTTTTCCACTCCGCTTAGCAGTCTAATACCGCGTAATAGCGTGATATTCATCACGTAAATCCAGCGATTTATACAGATTCACCGCATTTATGTGGCACAGATCACTGCCGCTGCTCGCCTTTCCACTTCGAAGTGGAAAACAACTCGCTACAAACAATTCCCCCTCGACGTTAGTTTTATTCCAGAGCCATTAACGGGGTAAGACGAGTGATTAACGGAGCGGTAATGAACGACGTTGGGGAACAGGCGGTGCAAACAGAACAGCTCGCGAACACCATGCTTCAGCAGGTCTACGCCCTGCTGGCCCGGCACAACATCATCCCCAACGCGGTACAGGAGCAGATGCTGACCTCCCACGTTCGCGCAATGGCGCACCGGTCCGTGACCGGCGAGCCGCTGCCGGAGGTTGAAGCAGAGCTGTTCGACGAAATTTCACCAGATTCAATGCAACTTGCCCGTGAAGTGGTAGCGCAGTTCGGCAACCTTCCTGATGAAGAGGCCTGGCTGCTCTCCGTTCACTTCGAAGTCGCGAAAGACAACCTTTAAGGAGCAACACATGGAACAGATTACAGTCGTGATTGGCGATCGCCTGGGTAAAGGTCAGAAAGTGGCTGCGGGTGTGGAAAAAGCCGGCGGACGCGCGGTTGTCGTACCGGGCATGGCAGCGGATATGAAGCTCGGTGACGTGATGAAAGCGGAAAACGCCACCTTCGGCATCTCCTTCTGCGGCAGCGGCGGCGCGGGCGCCATCACCGCTCAGACCAAATATGGCTACAAGGCCAAATACGGAATGCGCTCCGTGGATGAGGGTGTGACCGCCATCAACGAAGGCTGCAACGTGCTGGGCTTTGGCTTTATGGATAAAGAAGAGCTGGGCGAGCGTCTGGTACAGGCGTGGCAGAAGAAATACGGCGCGTAAGCATGAAAGAACAGTTCACAACCACGGTGAGAGTGAAGGGGAAGGGCGACGCCAAAGCGCGCGCCTTTGCCGACGCGCTCAACCACGTTCAGGCCGCGGTGATGAAAGCCTCACCGCATATCTTACTGCGTATTGAGCCACAGGATGTGCAGGTCGTTCAGGCGCAAGAAGCGGTGCGAAAAGAAGCGTTTCTGTTCTTCTTTCTGCGCCGGGAAAGACGCACCTACAGCGTGGAGCTGGATGTGACCGTCAACGTGACAGCCATCAATCTCGACCAGGTGGATTTCGTCACGCAACGCTGATTATTCATAAAAGGGCAGACTGATGTTCTTAATTATATTAATAAAATCGCTCATCATCGGCGGCCTGGTAGGCGTCGGTGTCGGGGCCGGGGCTGCACGCATGTTTCATGCGCCTACCACTCAGGGTATGGGCGCGTTTCGTACGTTGGGGGAACTGAACTCCTGCGAAGGGGATCCGGCGTCCCACTTCTCCTTTGGGTTAGGTTTCTTCTTTAACGCCTGGGCCTCTTCCGTGGCCGCAGGTGCCTTCACACAGGACGTTGACCACCGCATCATCCCGAACTGGGGTGCTGCCGCGCTGATGATCAAAAACCGTAACGTCGGTGAAACGCTGCATGACCCGCGCAAAATGGCGATTGCCTGCGGCATCATCGGCATGATTGTCGTGACCTTCCTTAACCTGACCGCCTCCTCCGTGCCCGCAGCGCTTCAGGTCACCGCCGTGAAGGTGCTGGTACCGGCGGCTAACCTGCTGGTCAACACCGTGATGCCGGTGATCTTCTGGCTGGCGGCCATCGACGCGGGTAAAAAATCGGGCTTCTGGGCCACCATCTTTGGCGGCGCGGCGCAGCTGATCATGGGTAACGCCGTACCGGGTCTGGTACTGGGTATTCTGATCGGTAAAGGCGTGGAGGAGAGCGGCTGGAACCACGTCACCAAAGTGATGATGGCGGCGATCGTTCTGCTCTTCGTGCTGAGCGGCTTCTTCCGCGGCTTCGACATGAAGATGATCGAATCCTTCCATCTGACCGTGCCGAACTGGCTCGACATGATCCACAACTCGCTCAGCGGTAAATAACAGGAGCCTCGACATGGAACAGAATAAAGGTTTTTGGTATGCCGACTGGTCGTTCCCGATCTTCGTTGGCCTGCTCTCCTCCGGCGTTTTTGCCGGGACGCACATGTACTACCTCTACGGCATCGGCGCGTTTAACGAAGTGGCCTTCGTGGCGATGCTGAAAGCGGGCATTGATACCGGCGTTTACGGCGCAGTGGCGGCATTTGGCGCGAGCTTCCTGTTCGCCCGAATTATCGAAGGGTCGCTGGTAGGTATTCTTGATATCGGCGGGGCGATCCAGACCGGCGTGGGCCTCGGCGTACCGGCGCTGCTGCTGGGCGCGGGGATCATGTTCCCGGTGACCAACTTCATTGCCTCGCTGATTACCGGCCTGGTGATTGGTCTGGCGATTGGCTACGTCATCATCCTGGCGCGTAAGTTCACCATCAACCAGAGCAACTCCACCTACGGCGCAGACGTGATGATGGGCGCGGGTAACGCCTCCGGCCGCTTCCTCGGGCCGTTGATTATCCTCAGCGCCATGACCGCTTCCATTCCAATCGGCGTCGGTTCCCTGGTAGGCGCGTTGCTGTTCTACATCTGGCAGAAGCCGATAACCGGTGGCGCCATCCTCGGCGCAATGATTTTGGGCTGGCTGTTCCCGGTCGCCCTTTAATACCCGCGGGCGCTTCGGTGCCCGCCTTATCAGGAGAACCCCATGTTTGATCTACTCCTGCGCCGTGCGCGCCTCGCCGACGATACCCTGACCGATATCGCCATTCAGGACGGGAAGATCGCCGCGACAGGCGACATTAACGCTCCCGCCCGCAAAACGGTTGAGCTTAACGGTGATGTGTTCGTCAGCGCGGGCTGGATTGACTCCCACGTCCACTGCTACCCGAACTCCCCGATTTACCACGACGAGCCGGACAGCGTGGGCATTGCCACCGGCGTCACCACCGTGGTGGACGCGGGCAGCACCGGGGCCGACGACGTGGACGATTTCTACGCCATCACCCGCAAAGCCTCCACCGAGGTGTTTGCCCTGCTGAACATCTCCCGCGTGGGGCTGATCGCCCAGAACGAGCTGGCCAATATGGCCAATATTGACGCCGACGCGGTGAAAGAGGCGGTGAAACGCCATCCTGATTTTATCGTCGGCCTGAAGGCGCGCATGAGCAGCAGCGTGGTCGGTGAAAACGGCATCACCCCGCTGGCGCGCGCGAAAGCGATCCAGAAAGAGAACGGCGACCTGCCGCTGATGGTGCACATTGGCAACAACCCGCCGAACCTCGACGAAATCGCCGAGCTGCTGAGCTCCGGCGACATCATTACCCACTGCTACAACGGCAAGCCAAACCGCATCCTGACGCCCTCCGGCGAGCTGCGTGCCTCCATTACCTCCGCCCTGAAGCGCGGCGTGCGTCTGGACGTTGGCCACGGTACGGCGAGCTTCAGCTTTGAAGTGGCGAAGCGCGCTATTGCGATGGGCATTCTGCCGCACACCATCAGCTCGGATATTTACTGCCGCAACCGCATCAACGGTCCGGTCGGCTCGCTGGCAAGCGTGATGTCGAAATTCCTCGCCATCGGCATGTCATTGCCGCAGGTGATTGACTGCGTCACCGCCAACGCCGCCGACGGCCTGCGCCTGACGCGCAAAGGCCGCATTCAGCCTGGCCTCGACGCCGATCTGACGCTGTTTACCCTCAAGCGCCAGCCGACGGTGCTGACGGATGCCGAAAACGACAGCCTACAGGCTGAACACATTCTGGTGCCGCTTGCCGCGATCCGCGCGGGCAAGGGCTACATGACCGAACAAGGGAGCACGGAACATGCCTTCGATTTATGAGAAGTACAACTTAAAGCAGGTTATCAACACCTCTGGCCGCATGACGGCGCTGGGCGTCTCCACGCCGCGCCCGGAAGTGGTGCAGGCGGCGATGGACGGCATGAATCACTATTTCGAGATGAAGGATCTGGTCAATAAAACCGGGGAATACATCGCGAAGCTGCTGGAGGTGGAAGGGGCGACGGTGGTCTCCTGCGCGTCGGCGGGCATTGCCCAGTCCGTGGCGGCTGTGCTGGTGAAAGATAGCGACTGGCTGCTGGAAAACCTGCACGTCACACCGATTGAAAATAACGAGATCGTCCTGCCGAAAGGCCACAACGTGAATTTTGGCGCGCCGGTGGGCACCATGGTGGCGCTTGGCGGCGGCAAGCTGGTGGAAGCGGGCTACGCCAACGAATGCTCTGCCGATCAGCTGGCGGCGGCGATCACCCCGCGCACGGCGGCTATCCTCTACATTAAATCGCACCACTGCGTGCAGAAAAGCATGCTCAGCGTCGAGCAGGCGGCGGTTGTCGCGCGTAAACACGACTTGCCGCTGATCGTTGATGCCGCGGCGGAAGAAGATCTGCATACCTATTACCGATCCGGCGCCGATCTGGTGATCTACAGCGGCGCGAAGGCGATCGAAGGCCCAACCAGCGGCCTGGTGATTGGCAAAACCCAGTACGTTGAGTGGGTGAAGCGCCAGACGGCGGGCATTGGCCGCGCGATGAAGGTGGGCAAAGAGGGCATTCTTGGCCTGACCTGCGCCATCGAACACTACCTGACGGCCACCAAAGAGAGCGGCGCCGAGATGGTGGCGAAAATGACGCCGTTTATCGAGGCGCTCAACACCCTGAACGGTGTGACCGCGCGCGTGGTCTGGGACAGCGCCGGACGCGACATCGCCCGCACCGAAATTAAGTTCGACGAAGCCACCACGGGCGTCGGCACGGGTGACCTGGTGAACGCGCTGAAGCAGGGCGAATACGCCATCTATTTCCGTGGCTACAAGGCCAACGAAGGGATTATTGAGGCGGACGTGCGCAGCGTAAATGCTGACCAGCTGAACATCGTGTACCGTCGCATTAGCGAAGTATTAGGACAGGAGAAAAACGCATGAAACTGACCCCCAACTTTTACCGTGACCGCGTCTGCCTGAACGTGCTGGCAGGCTCAAAGGCCAACGCCAGCGCCATCTATGAGGCGGCGGAAGGCCACGTGCTGGTGGGCGTGCTCTCCAAAAATTACCCGGACGTGGCGAGCGCGGTCGCGGATATGCGTGAGTACGCGAAGCTGATTGATAACGCGCTCTCCGTTGGCCTGGGCGCGGGCGATCCGAACCAGTCGGCGATGGTGAGTGAAATATCCCGCCAGGTGCAGCCGCAGCACGTTAACCAGGTCTTTACCGGCGTGGCCACCAGCCGCGCGCTGCTGGGGCAAAATGACTCCGTGGTCAACGGTCTGGTCTCTCCGACCGGTACCGTCGGGATGGTGAAAATCTCCACCGGCCCGCTAAGCAGTAACGCGCCGGACGGCATTGTGCCGGTTGAAACCGCTATCGCCCTGCTGAAAGATTTCGGCGGCAGCTCCATCAAATACTTCCCGATGGGCGGCCTGAAATGCCGTGACGAATACCAGGCGGTGGCGGAAGCCTGCGCCCGTCACGACTTCTGGCTGGAGCCGACCGGGGGAATCGATCTGGAAAACTTCGAGACGATCTTGCAGATCGCCCTCGACGCGGGCGTGAGCAAAATCATCCCGCATATCTACAGCTCGATTATCGATAAAGCCAGCGGTGATACGCGCCCAGAAGATGTGCGCACGCTGCTGGCGATGACGAAGAAGCTGGTGAAGTAAAACCTGCCCCTCACCCCAGCCCTCTCCCCAAAGGGGAGAGGGTGTAATCGTCCCCTCTCCCCTTTGGGGAGAGGGTTAGGGTGAGGGGAAACAAACCGCACACACCCGAAGGAGCCACCATGCACACCCGTACCCTGCTTGTTGCTTCACTCTCTTTACTTGCTACCTCTGCTATTGCTCAAAACCAGTACGCCTGGGTGGGCACCTACAACCCCAACGGCGAAGGGCTGTACCGCTTTACCGTCGACCCGCAAACCGGTGCGCTGAACGATAAAACGCTGGTGAGCAAGCTGCCGAACGCCGCGCAGTTAACCGTCTCACACGACGGCAAAACGCTCTATCTGGCAAGCGAAGTGGAGCAGGGCGTGGTGCAGGCGCTGCGCATCGGCGATAACGGCACGCTGAGCGAGCTGAATCAGGTGGCCTCCGGCGGCGCGGGGCCGGTATATCTTTCCCTGACGCCGAACGGTAAACATCTGCTGGTGGCAAACTACATCAGCGGAACTGTCGCGGTGCTGCCCGTTAACGCAGACGGCAGCCTGAGCGATGCTACGGACACCCATCAGGACAAAGGCGAACCGGGCGCGGCGAAGCCGGAAGCTGCCGTCGAGGGCAGTTTCGCCATCAGCGATCATAACGGCCCGCATGCGCACATGATCGCCGCCGATCCGAGCGGGAAATACGTTTTTTCCACCGATCTGGGGCTGGATCGCATCTATCAGTACCGTTTTGACGATCAAACCGGGAAGCTGACTCCGAACGATCCGCCGTTTATCAGCGCCTCCTCAAAAGGGGCCGGGCCGCGCCACTTCGTCTTTACGCCGAAAGGTGATGCCCTGTGGCTGATTAACGAAGAGGCGTCTACGCTCACCCATTATGCGCTGGACAGTAATGGCAGGCTGAAAGAGGGTAAAACGGTTTCAGCCCTGCCGGACGGTTATAAAGGCACCAGTTTTGCTGCCGGGCTGGCGCTAAGTGCCGACGGGAAACAGCTGTATGTCGCTAACCGTTTGCATAACAGCATCGGGCACTTTACCGTAACGGCAGAGGGTACGCTGACGCATCAGGATGATGTCTGGACGCGCGGCGACTATCCGCGCACCCTGACGCTCGATAAGCAGGGTCGCTGGCTGTACGTCATGAACCAGCGCAGCGACAACATTACCCGTTTCCGCGTGGCACCGGACGGCAAGCTGAGCGCCGAGCCAGACTATACCCCGGTCGGCAGCCCATCCCAGATGGTCATTTCACCTTAAGCCGTAAGAGGACAACGACGTGCGATTTCCGAACCAACGTTTAGCGCAACTTTTCGATCTGTTGCAAAACGAGACGCTGCCGCAGGACGAGCTGGCGCAGCGGCTGTCGGTTTCCACGCGAACCGTCCGGGCGGATATCACCGCCCTGAACGCGCTGCTGGCCAGCCACGGCGCGCAGTTCATTTTGAGCCGGGGCAACGGCTATCAGCTCAAAATTAATGATGTGGCGCGCTATCAGCAATTGCAGGCGTCCCACCCGCGCGCGCTGCGTATTCCGCGAACCGGACCTGAGCGCGTGCACTATCTGGTGGTGCGTTTTCTGACGTCAGCCTTTTCCATCAAGCTGGAGGATCTGGCCGATGAGTGGTTCGTCAGCCGGGCCACGTTGCAGAGCGACATGGTGGAAGTGCGCGAGTGGTTTCACCGTTACAACCTGACGCTGGAAACCCGCCCTCGCCACGGCATGAAGCTGTTTGGCAGCGAGATGGCGATCCGCGCCTGCCTGACCGACCTCCTGTGGGAGCTGGCGCAGCAGGACAGCCTGAACCCGCTGGTGACCGACGTGGCGCTGAACGCGGGCGTGGCGGAAAAGATGGTGCCGGTGCTGCACGATGCGCTGACGCGCCATCACATTCGCCTGACCGACGAAGGCGAGCTGTTCCTGCGCCTGTACTGCGCGGTGTCGGTGCGGCGCATCAGCGAAGGGTATCCGCTGCCGGAATTCCACGCGGAAGACGTGGAAGAGAACGTGCATGAGGCGGCGAAAGATATCGCGGTGGCTATCCAGGAGCTGGCGGGCAAAGCGCTGTCGCCGTCAGAAGAGAGCTGGCTGTGCGTGCACATTGCGGCGCGGCAGATCCAGGAGATCGCCCCGAGCGCCATTAATGCTGACGACGACGAAGCCCTGGTCAACTACATTCTGCGCTACATCAACACCCACTATAACTACAACCTGTTGAGCGACGAGCAACTGCATGCAGATCTGCTCACGCACATCAAAACCATGATTACCCGCGTGCGGTATCAAATCATGATCCCCAATCCGTTGCTGGATAACATCAAGCAGCACTACCCGATGGCGTGGGATATGACCCTCGCGGCGGTGTCTAGCTGGGGCAAATACACCCCGTATGTGATCAGCGAAAACGAAATTGGTTTTCTGGTGCTGCATATCGGCGTCGGGCTGGAGCGCCACTACAACATCGGCTATCAGCGCCAGCCGCGGGTGCTGCTGGTATGCGACGCAGGTAACGCGATGGTGCGCATGATCGAGGCGGTACTTCAGCGTAAATACCCGCAGATTGAGGTGACGCGCACGCTCACCCTTCGCGAGTACGAGCTTGCCGATGCCATTGGCGAAGACTTTGTGATCTCCACCGCCCGCGTGAGCGAAAAATCCAAACCGGTGGTGATGATCGCCCCGTTCCCGACCGATTATCAGTTAGAGCAGATCGGCAAGCTGGTGCTGGTGGACCGCACCCGGCCGTGGATGCTGGAAAAATACTTCGACGCGGCCCATTTCCGCATTATCGACAAGCCTGTCGACCAGCAAACGCTGTTCCGCGAGCTGTGTGAACAGCTTGAAGCAGAGGGCTTTGTCGGTGCGGAGTTTCTGGATTCGGTTATCGAGCGTGAAGCCATCGTCAGCACCATGCTCGGCGACGGCATTGCGCTGCCGCACTCCCTCGGCCTGCTGGCGCAAAAAACGGTGGTCTACACCGTGCTGGCGCCGCAGGGCATTCAGTGGGGAGATGAAACCGCCCATGTCATCTTCCTGCTCGCCATCAGCAAAAGCGAGTACGAAGAGGCAATGGCGATTTACGACATCTTTGTCACTTTCCTGCGTGAACGCGCGATGGCGCGCCTGTGCCAGTGCGAGAATTTTGCGGCGTTTAAGGCTGAGGCGATGGAGAGTTTGAGTCGGTTTTGACGTTCAGGCGGACAGAGGATATCCGCCTTCATTCAACGCAGATGATGCACAACCTGGTTGCTGCTGCCGCGCCAGATAAGCATAGGATCTTTTAGATCCTGCATGAACTTGCCGTCGACCAGGACGTTAATTAGATCCACCACTTCCATCTGCTGCGCATTCAGTTCATCCAGCTTATAGCCCGTCCAGACCCAGATGTCTTTTCCCGCGCACTCGTGGTGGATGCGTTTTACCAGCTTCAGGATCTCCGGCACGTTTTGCGGATGGAGCGGGTCGCCGCCGGAGAGCGAGATCCCCTGGCGTTTGATGCGCGTGTCGTTCAGGTCGTTGATGATGCGGTCTTCCATCTCAGCGGTAAACGGCATACCCGAGTTCAGGCGCCAGGTGCTTTTGTTGTAGCAGCCGGGGCACTCGTGAACGCAGCCTGATACAAACAGGGTACAGCGGGTGCCGGGGCCGTTGACGATGTCGACGGGGTAGTACTGGTGATAATTCATAGCGTTAACCTGATGCCCTCACCCCGGCCCTCTCCCACAGGGAGAGGGAGAAAACCGGTGGCCGGAATAACAATGTGCTCGATCGGTTCCCTCTCCCTTGAGGGAGAGGGGTAGGGTGAGGGGGACACCCTGCGCAGAACTTACCCGATCTGCCCATTCCCCAGATGTTTCACCCTGCGCTTCACCTCTTCCTGCTTACCGGCGTTAAACGGACGGGCATCCGGGCTGCCGAGGTAGCCGCACACGCGGCGGGTCACGGAGACGCGGGCTGCATCGTGGTTACCGCATTTCGGACAGGTGAAGCCTTTGCTGGTGCACTCGAACTCACCGGTAAAGCCGCACTCGTAGCACTCGTCAATTGGCGTGTTGGTTCCGTAGTACGGCACGTGCTGATAGCTGTAATCCCACACGTCTTCCAGCGCCTTCAGGTTGTGCTGAATGTTCGGGTACTCGCCATAGCAGATAAAACCGCCGTTCGCGATGGGCGGATAAGCCGCTTCGAAGTCGATCTTGTCGTACGGGTTCACCTTCTTCTCCACATCGAGGTGGAAGCTGTTGGTGTAGTAACCTTTGTCGGTCACGCCTTCCACGATGCCGAATTCGGCGGTGTCCAGACGGCAGAAGCGATCGCAGAGGTTTTCACTCGGCGTGCTGTACAGGCTGAAACCGTAACCAGTTTCCTCTTTCCACTGGTCTACCGCATCGCGCAGGCGCTGCACAATCGCGATACCCTTCTCACGCAGGGCGTCGTTGTCATAGATATGCTTGTCGCCAAACAGCGCGTTAATCGTTTCGTGAATGCCGATATAGCCAAGAGAGATCGACGCGCGACCGTTTTTGAAGATCTCCGACACATCATCGTCCGCTTTCAGGCGCACGCCGCAGGCCCCTTCCATATAGAGAATTGGCGCGACGCGGGCTTTCACCCCTTCAAGACGGGCGATGCGGGTCATCAGCGCCTTACGTGCCAGCTGTAAACGTTCATCCAGCAGCGTCCAGAAGGCCGCTTCATTCCCTTTGGCTTCCAGCGCGATGCGCGGCAGGTTCAGACTGATGACGCCCAGGTTGTTGCGCCCGTCGTGGATCTGCTCGCCGTTCTCATCTTCGTACACGCCGAGGAAGCTGCGGCAGCCCATTGGCGTTTTAAACGAACCCGTGACTTTTACCACCTGGTCGTAGTTGAGGATATCCGGGTACATACGCTTGCTCGCGCACTCCAGCGCCAGCTGTTTGATGTCGTAGTTCGGATCGCCAAACTTGTGGTTCAGGCCGTCGCGAATGGCGAACACCAGTTTCGGGAACACCGCCGTTTTACGGTTTTTACCGAGGCCGGAGATACGGTTGCGCAGAATAGACTGCTGGATCAGGCGTGATTCCCAGCTGGTGCCGAGGCCAAACCCGAAGGTCACAAACGGCGTCTGGCCGTTGGCAGTGTGCAGCGTGTTTACCTCATATTCCAGCGACTGGAAGGCGTCGTAGCACTCTTTCTCGGTGCGGGAACGGGCGTAACCGTCAGCATTCGGGATCTGCCACTCTTCCGCCGTTTTACGGTGTTTGTTGAAGCTCTCGGTCACGAACGGGGCCAGCACTTCATCAATGCGGTTAATAGTGGTGCCGCCATAGATGTGGCTCGCCACCTGGGCGATGATCTGCGCCGTGACCGCCGTCGCGGTGGAGATGGATTTCGGCGGCTCAATCTCGGCGTTACCCATTTTAAAACCGTGGGTCAGCATGCCTTTCAGGTCGATCAGCATGCAGTTAAACATCGGGAAGAACGGCGAGTAGTCGAGATCGTGATAGTGGATCTCACCGCGCTCGTGCGCCGAGACTACATCGCGCGGCAGCAGATGCTGACGGGCATAGTGCTTGGCGACGATACCGGCCAGCAGGTCGCGCTGGGTCGGGATCACTTTGCTGTCTTTATTGGCATTTTCATTGAGCAGCGACGAGTTGGTTTGCTCTACCAGGCCGCGGATCTCCTGGTTAAGGCGACCCCGTTTCTCACGCTGGACGTCACGGTCGTGACGATACTCAATGTAGGCGCGCGCCAGCTGCTTGTACGGACCAGACATCAGCTGGTTTTCAACCGCGGTCTGGATCTCGTTGATATCCACCTGGCTGCGTTCATGCATCTGGCTGCTAACGACTTCTGCGACGGTGGCGCAGTAATCTGCGTCATCGACTCCCGCTGCTTTAGCTGCACGCAGAATGGCTTCTTTGATGCGCTCTGATTTAAACGGCACTTTACAGCCATCACGTTTCATCACATGCGGTGTCATGATCACTCCATTTTAAAAACAGGTTATCCACAGAGGTGGAGAAGTATTCACCGGGCGTATTCCTCGCCGCGGCAAAGACTTCCCGCGTGCCCAGCCCGTGTTATCCACAATTCCGGCCAGCGTAAGCGCCGTCTTGTTGTTGGAATAGTAGACGATAAATACAAGATGTTGGGTCGGCGTGCATTTTAAGTGCTACATATAGTGATTTGCATCAAACATGTTTGCGATTTTTTTGATGCAGGACAAAGTAAAAAGACGAGAGTACAAACGGCGGGCGCTGGGGCAATTGTAAAGACGCGAAGGAAAAATCTGATTAATTATTCAACAAAAACAGCAAAGTAAGCCGGACACGGCATCGTGCCCGGCGGAGGAATTACTGCTTTAGCCACCACACGGCTTCAAACGGACGAAGCATTGAGGTGTGAGGGGCGGGGTAGTTGCTTATCACCACCTGCGACTCGCCGCTGAGAGCGTCCGCTTGCCATTCCTGAGGCAAATGGCTCAGGTTCGCCACCACCATCAGCGTTTGCCCCTGCCACTGGCGGCGATAGCACCACAGGGAAGGGTGGTCAGGCAGGAGATCCTCATAATCCCCCCACGTCAGTACCGGCAGGGTTTTGCGCAGGCGAATCAGCGACTGGTAGGTGTAGAACACCGAATCGGGGTCGTCCAGCGCCGCGCGGACATTCACGGTTTCGTAGTTGTCGCAAACGCCAATCCACGGCTCGGCCTCGGTAAAGCCCGCATTATGCGAGGCGTCCCACTGCATCGGCGTGCGGCCATTATCGCGTGACTTACTCGCCAGAATCGCCAGTAGTTCATCGGTATCGCGTCCGTTAGCCCGCTGTTCGGCGAACATGTTCAGACTTTCCACGTCGCGGTAGTCGGTGATACGGCTGAAATGCGGGTTGGTCATACCCAGCTCTTCACCCTGGTAGATATACGGCGTGCCCTGCATCCCGTGCAGCACCATACCGAGCATTTTCGCCGCCGCCACGCGGTGTTCCCCTTCGTCACCAAAGCGCGACACGATGCGCGGCTGGTCATGGTTACACCAGAACAGCGCGTTCCAGGCTTTGTTGTGCATCCCCTGCTGCCAGTGGCGGAAAAGGGTTTTCAGCGCCACGAAGTCCGGCTTTGCCTTCGTCCATTTTTCGCCGCCGGGGTAGTCCACCTTGAGGTGGTGGAAGTTAAAGGTCATCGACAGCTCGCGGCCATCAAGAGACGCGTACTGCTGGCAGTTCTCCAGCGAGGTGGAGGACATCTCGCCCACCGTCATCAGGTTACGCGGGGTAAAGACGTCCCGGCTCATCTCCTGAAGATATTCGTGGATGCGCGGCCCGTCAGTGTAGAAGCGGCGACCGTCGCCGAGGGTATCGTCCGGGAAATCCTGATCTTTTGAAATCAGGTTAATCACGTCCAGACGCAAGCCGTCCACGCCGCGATCGGCCCAGAACTCGCACACTTTTTTCAGCTCGGCGCGCACCGCCGGGTTTTCCCAGTTGAGATCCGCCTGCTCCGGTGCGAACAGGTGCAGATAATACTGCTCGCTTTCGGCGTGCCAGCGCCAGGCGTTGCCGCCAAATTTGGAGCGCCAGTTGTTGGGAAGCGTATCCGGCGTACCGTCGCGCCAGATATAGAACTGGCGGTACGGACTCGCTTTATCCAGCGACTCGCGGAACCAGGCGTGCTGCGTGGACGTGTGGTTAAAGACCATATCCAGCACGATGCGGATACCGTGTTCATGCGCCCGGGCAACCAGTTCGTCAAAGTCGTCCAGCGTGCCGTAGGTCGGGTCAATGGCAGTGTAGTTCGCCACGTCGTAACCGTTATCCACCTGCGGCGAGATATAAAACGGCGTCAGCCAGATAGCGTCAATGCCGAGGGTTTTCAGGTAGTCCAGGCGCTGCGTTACGCCGCGTAGATCGCCCGTGCCGCTGCCGGTGGTATCCTGGAAACTCTTTGGGTAAATCTGATAGATGACGCCGTTCTGCCACCAGTGAGGAAGGGTATTCATAGTGCGTTCCTGCAAATGCGAAGGGGCGCAACTGCGCCCCGAAAGAGAGAATTAAACAATCTGCAACGTGCCCTGACGGAACTTACGCTGATAAACCACGGTAGTCAGCGCCATTGGGATGATAATCGCCACCGCCACCGCCATCGCCAGCGCAAATACCTGCCAGAAAGCGGGCTGAATGGAGAGGATCCCCGGCAGGCCGCCGACGCCAATCCCGTTTGCCATCACGCCGTTCAGGCCGCACAGCAAGCCCGCCAGACCGGAGCCGATCATCGCGCAGAGCATCGGGAAGCGGTATTTCAGGTTGATACCGTACATCGCCGGTTCAGTGACGCCGAGGTAAGCGGAGATAGCAGCCGGAACGGAGATCTCACGCTCGTTGTGCTTACGGCTGACGATGATGATGCCGGTTACCGCCGAGGCCTGCGCAATGTTAGACAGGGCGATGATCGGCCAGACAGGCGTACCGCCGAGGCTCTGGATCATTTGCATATCGATCGCCAGCGTGGTCTGGTGCACGCCGGTGATCACCAGCGGAGCGTAGAGGAAGCCAAACAGCGCGGCACCGATTGGCGCGAAGCTGCCGGTCATCAGGTGACGGACCGCGAAGGCCACGCCGTCGCCAATCATGCGGCCAAACGGACCGATAAAGGCGTGCGCCAGGAACACCGCCAGGATCAGCGAGCAGACCGGGACCACCACCAGATACAGGTAATCCGGCACGATGCGCTTCAGGCGCGTCTCAATAAAGCCCAGCGCCAGACCCGCCAGCAATGCCGGGATCACCTGCGCCTGATAGCCCACTTTGGCGATGGTAAACAGGCCGAAGTTCCACACCTCTGGCGTTTGCTGACCAAGTAAGTAAGCGTTCATTAACTGCGGAGAGACCAGCGTCACGCCGAGCACGATACCGAGAATTGGCGTTCCGCCCATCTTGCGCACCGCGGACCAGCAGATTCCGACCGGCAGATAGAAGAAGATCGCTTCGCCAATCAGCCACAGGAAGTCATAGATACTTTGCAGCGCCGGGTACATCTGCGCCAGGGTTTTGCCGTCGCTCATTGGCACATCGCCGATGACGTTACGGAAGCCCAGAATTAAGCCCCCGCTGATCAGCGCTGGCAGCAGCGGAAAGAAGATCTCCGCAAAATGGGAAATCAGCTGCTCATGCCATTTCATATTCTGACGCGCGGCCTTCTTCGCCTGCTCTTTATCTGCGGAAGAGTGCCCGGTAGTCGCCAGCAGAGCCTGATAGTAATCGCCCACTTCGGTACCAATCACCACCTGGAACTGCCCGGCATTGGTGAAGCAGCCTTTAACCATGGAAAGCTCTTCAATGGCCTTCGGGTTGGCTTTGGCCGGATCGTTCAGCACGAAGCGCAGGCGGGTAATGCAATGGCTGACGGTGGCGATGTTGTCGCGTCCGCCGACCAGGACGATCAGCTGATCGATATCTGTTTGTTTGACTTTACTCATCATGAAACCTCATGACAGATGGTGATAGGGGTTATGACCTGTGCGCAAGCCTACTCCTTCAACGTGACGGCGAAAATGGGAACGTTCCCGAAATCGGGCGAAGATCACAATAATCCGCTGTGTGAGGGCACACTGGATTGCATTTCACTCGCAGTTTTTATGAATTTCTTCTCAAGAGTGTTTAAAAAATATCAGGTCAATATCTTAAAAATACAGGGAAGATCTTAAACATGATCTGGCCGGAACTTTACAGTCGGTTTCAGGCATAAGCTTGTCTTCATATACTGAAATAAACGTAGAGCAATAATGTACGGGAACAACGAGATCGTCAGTTATTTACAGGCCAATAAAATACTTGCGCTTAAACTCGACCATGCTGTTACTGCGGTCGGCCAGAACGTCAAAACACAGGTGAATATGATAGGGAAAGGCGCCACTCGGCTGTTGTATTACGCCTCATGTTTCACTGATGAATACAATGATGTTTGCCTGAGACAGAAGAGCGAAGACCTACGCTTCAGAGATGCCGTTTATAAATTAGTAAGCGGTGTGGATGTAGTCTATGAAATGCTTAGACTGTATTTTGAGGAAGTTTTCAAATACAAAAATCCTAAACAGTTAGAGTATATTAAACAGCGGCTAATGGCTGTAAATGTCCACATCGCTGCGGTTAGCCTTACCGGTGCCGGGTTTACATTAGCCGTTGCCGCCTGCGTTCGCCTTGGATTAAATATCAGCCTCGAATTAAGCGCCATTACCGGAAGATGGGCTTCCCGAGGTATTGCTTTTATTGGGCTGTATGGGGTAGTACAGCAAGCCGCCGATAGCGCGCATCGTCTGTACGTTGAATTTCCCGCCTGGTACTCGGCACTTTATGCTCAAGGGCTTGAAATGCTTTAATTTCTCATTGAGCCTGTGTTTCGCAGGACGGACGCGACACGTGCGCAATGGGCATCTGATGACGACATTGCGGATATCATCACCAGGTTGATCAGATAACAATGATGAATTACATCAAACGTTTTTTACGTTGGCAGGGGCGAATTATATTTTCGGTCTACGGCCCGGCCGCGTTAACAATCCTGTTTGCCCTGATACAGGCCCATTTCTTCCCCGGCAGTCCTGTCTGGCCAATTGGGCTTTTCTTCATTGTGGTCATGATTGTTTTTGGCTGCTATGTGAAATGGTAAAAGGCCAAACATTTCAATACAGATAACCACTAATAAGGTATTTCTATGTCTGCTCCCGCACATTTATGGCTTGAAGATGAGAATGGCTCGCCGATTGTCGGTTGTTGTGCAATGCCACTGCGTCTTGGATCTATTGAATTAAAATCCTTTTCCCATGGCGTAACTATTCCGGTTGACCCAAGCTGGGGAAAACTCACTGGTACACGCGTACATCGGCCTATAACAATAGTCAAAGAATTTGATCAGACAACGCCGCTTCTTTACCGGGCAGTTTGCGAAGGGCGAACCATGAAGAAGGCGACAATTAAAATGTACCGTATTCTTGAGTCTGGGATTGAGGCTGAGTATTTCAATATTATTCTGGAAAACGTCAAGTTCACAACGGTAGCGCCGTATCTCTCCCCCGGCAGTATGACCAGTACCCACCTGGAAACGCTGGAGCTGCGCTATGAGGCAATTACCTGGAAGTATACCGAAGGCAATATCCTGTACCGTGATTCATGGAACGATCGCTGTTGCGCATGAAAGCGAAAGGACTATGAGAGACGGGCAGGAATAACGATCTGACGCGGCTCAGCGCGCCCGTTGATCTGCTCTATCAGCTGCGCGGCAGCCTGCCGGCCAGATTCGGCGTAACCCGGATCAACGCTGATAATCTCCGGGTGTAAGAACTTCATCAGCGGCGTGCTTCCCACGCTCGCTAATTGCAGCTCCCCGATGCGCTGCTCCTGCAAATATTTGCTCGCACCCAATGCAAGGGTATCCGTGGCGCATACCAGGGCGGTGGTTTGTGGCGTCAGCACGCTGGCGACCTGTTCATATCCCTGTTTCATACCCAGACCGGGCAGCGCGGCCACGGCGGGGAGATTGTGTTTTTTACAAAACGCCAGGTACGCTTCATGGCGACGCTTGCCGGTGGTGATGTCGGCATGCGGCACGCCGAGATAGCTAATATGCCGATGGCCCTGTTCATACAGGCGCTGCATCAGGATCACGATCGCCCCTTCGTCATCGTAACAGACAGAGGCAAACCCGCTTGCGTCGCGCGCCAGCAGCACCAGTGACGGCTGCCAGGGTTTAAGCACGTCCTCTTTTAGGCCGGTAAATCCGAACAGCACCACCCCATCAATATTACGGCGCTGAAGCATACCGAGATGCTCCTCCACCATTTGCGCGGAGAACTTGCTCTCCATCATGATCGGATCGTAGCCCTGCTCGTAGAACGCGGGCAGCATCGTCTGTACGGCGAGGTTTTCGGAGAGGGAATCCAGACGCGAGACGATAATGGCGACCACTTTATCGCTCTGCCCGCGCATGGCGCGCGCGGAGCGGGAAGGGGAAAAACCGTGCTGATTCATCACCGCCTCGACGCGCTCGCGTGTGCGCTCGCTGACACCGCTTTCGTTGTTCAGCACGCGTGAGACAGTCGATTTCCCCACGCCGCTTAAACGCGCGATGTCTTTAATCGTAAGGCGGTTCTGCATGCTGTATTCCCTGTAACAACGATAAAATAATCAATTGAGCCTAATGCTATCCTGCGAATTCGCTATGGGCAAAGTCTGGTTTACGTTCGGTTTATTTGCAGGGCGTTATAATACCGCCCGATTAGTCACAAACGGTATGGATAAATCTCTATACTGCGCGCCGATACCCAACTTTTTACTTACCGGAGGCCACATGGATCCCGATCCCACACCTCTCCTGACCCGGAGAAAACCTTCTTACCGGTAAGCCAGCTTTTTGCTGTCTCACCGGCGTGAGGCAGCAACGTTCATACGTTCCTGCTTGATAAATTAAGTGCCTGACAGGTACGGCTTTGCCACGCCTGCGGGAAAGACTGCGTCCGCCTTTGCGGATGCGGGGGAATGACTATGTTGAAAAATATCACCCGGCAGCTGCAAGCGCTGCTGAGCCGTCACCTGCCACATCGCCTGATTGCGCGCGATCCGCTGCCAAATACCAACACCATGGCGGGAGCGGCGATTCCCGCCTCCCTGACCGAGCGCTGCCTGAACGTGGCGGCGATGGATGAAAACGAAGTCTGGCGCGCCTTTGGCGGCCACCCGGAAGGGCTGAACGCGCAAGAAGTGTCAAAAATCCGCGCGGAACATGGCGATAACCAGATCCCGGCGCAGAAACCCTCTCCCTGGTGGGTCCACCTGTGGCTCTGCTACCGCAATCCGTTCAACCTGCTGTTGACGGTGCTCGGGATTATCTCTTACGCCACTGAAGATCTGTTTGCCGCAGGCGTGATTGCCCTGATGGTGGGGATCTCCACGCTGCTGAACTTTATTCAGGAAGCGCGCTCCACCAAAGCGGCGGATGCGCTGAAAGCGATGGTCAGCAACACCGCCACCGTGTCGCGCGTGATTAACGACCTCGGCGAAAACGCCTGGATTGAGCTTCCCATTGACCAGCTGGTGCCGGGCGATCTGGTGAAGCTGGCTGCGGGGGACATGATCCCGGCGGATTTACGTATCATCCAGGCGCGGGATCTGTTCGTCGCGCAGGCGTCACTCACCGGTGAGTCCCTGCCCGTAGAGAAGGTAGCGCGGACCCGCGATCCGCAGCAGATGAACCCGCTGGAGTGCGACACCCTGTGCTTTATGGGCACCACGGTGGTTAGTGGCACCGCGCAGGCGATTGTCACCGCCACCGGCGGCAATACCTGGTTTGGACAGCTTGCCGGACGCGTCAGCGAGCAGGAGAGCGAGCCGAATGCGTTTCAGAAAGGCATTGGCCGCGTCAGCATGCTGCTGATCCGCTTTATGATGGTCATGACGCCAATTGTCCTGCTGATCAACGGCTACACCAAAGGCGACTGGTGGGAAGCGGCGCTGTTCGCGCTCTCCGTGGCCGTTGGCTTAACGCCGGAAATGCTGCCGATGATTGTCACCTCCACGCTGGCGCGCGGGGCGGTCAAACTCTCTAAACAAAAGGTGATTGTTAAACACCTCGACGCCATCCAGAACTTTGGCGCGATGGACATTCTTTGCACCGATAAAACCGGCACCCTGACCCAGGACAAAATCGTGCTGGAGAACCACACCGATATCGCCGGAAAGACCAGCGAACGGGTGCTGTACAGCGCGTGGCTGAACAGCCACTACCAGACCGGGCTGAAAAACCTGCTCGACGTGGCGGTGCTGGAAGGTGTGGATGAAGAGTCTGCCCGCATGCTCTCCGGGCGCTGGCAGAAGGTGGACGAAATTCCGTTCGACTTCGAGCGCCGCCGCATGTCGGTGGTGGTCAGCGAGCAGCCGGACGTGCATCAGCTGATCTGCAAAGGGGCATTGCAGGAGATCCTGAATGTTTCCACGCAGGTGCGCCATAACGGCGAGATCGTGCCGCTGGATGAGACCATGCTGCGCCGCATCAAACGCGTCACCGATAACCTGAACCGCCAGGGGCTGCGCGTGGTGGCGGTAGCCAGCAAGTTCCTGCCCGCGCGGGAAGGGGACTACCAGCGTATCGATGAATCTGATTTGATCCTCGAGGGTTACATCGCATTCCTCGATCCGCCGAAAGAGACCACCGCACCTGCGCTGAAAGCGCTGAAAGCGAGCGGTATCACCGTCAAAATTCTCACCGGCGACAGCGAGCTGGTGGCGGCCAAAGTGTGCCACGAAGTCGGCCTGGACGCGGGCGACGTCGTCGTGGGGAGCGACATTGAGCTCCTGTCTGACGATGAGCTGGCCGACCTTGCCCAACGCACCACGCTGTTTGCCCGCCTGACGCCGATGCATAAAGAACGCATCGTAACGCTGCTGCGTCGCGAAGGGCATGTAGTGGGCTTTATGGGCGACGGCATCAACGATGCGCCAGCCCTGCGTGCGGCGGATATCGGTATCTCCGTAGACGGCGCGGTGGATATTGCTCGCGAAGCGGCGGATATCATTCTGCTGGAAAAGAGCCTGATGGTGCTGGAGGAGGGCGTCATCGAAGGGCGTCGCACCTTCGCCAATATGCTCAAATACATCAAAATGACCGCCAGCTCGAACTTCGGCAACGTCTTCAGCGTGCTGGTGGCGAGCGCGTTTCTGCCGTTTCTGCCGATGCTGCCGCTGCATCTGCTGATCCAGAACCTGATGTACGATGTCTCTCAGGTCGCCATCCCGTTTGATAACGTCGACGACGAGCAGATCCAGAAGCCGCAGCGCTGGAACCCCGCCGATCTGGGGCGCTTTATGCTGTTCTTTGGGCCGATCAGCTCCATCTTCGACATTCTGACCTTCTGCCTGATGTGGTTTGTGTTCCACGCCAACACCCCGGAACACCAGACGCTGTTCCAGTCCGGCTGGTTCGTGGTGGGGCTGCTGTCCCAGACGCTGATTGTGCACATGATCCGCACCCGCCGCATTCCGTTTATCCAGAGCCGTGCCGCGTGGCCGCTGATTGTGATGACGGGCATTGTGATGGCGCTCGGGATCGCGCTGCCGTTCTCGCCGATGGCAAGCTACCTGCAACTCCAGGCGCTACCGCTGAGCTACTTCCCATGGCTGGTGGCGATCCTCGCGGGTTACATGGTGCTGACGCAGATGGTGAAGGGGTTCTATAGCCGTCGGTATGGGTGGCAGTAACGGCAAGCCCGGTGGCGCTGCGCTTACCGGGCCTACGATCCGAACGTAGGCCGGGTAAGGCGAAGCCGCCACCCGGCAGCTGGCTTTACTCCCAAATTCAACAACCTGTGATCTCCGTCGGCGCATTCGCTTGACGACAATTTGAGCGCATGTTAACAGAATGTTTTGCCTGTATTTGGCCCGTCAGATAAGGAACATTCATGTTACGGTACAGTCTCTTAACCGCCGGGCTCATGCTCGGCGCCTCCGCCTTTGCCGCACCGGCAGGCGACCTTCCCTTAATGCCCTGGCCTGCGAAGGTTGAACGCCCGACCACTCAGGGCGCGCTGGAGCTTAACAATCAACTCACCGTGAGCGTAAGTGGCGACGATCTGGGGGATGCGGTCAACCGCCTGCGCCAGCGCATCGCCCTTCAAACCGGCTGGACGCTACAGCCGCAGGCCGAAAAACCTGACAAGCCGACCATCCGCATCGCCATCGCCAAAAAGGTGAAGCCGCAGCCGCTGCCGGACAGCGATGAGAGCTATAAACTCACGGTGGACGCCAACGGCGTAAATATCTCCGCCAATACCCGCTTCGGCGCGCTGCGCGCCATGGAAACCTTGCTTCAGCTGATGCAGAACGGCGCCGAAAACACCTCGATCCCGTGGGTGACCATTGAAGATTCGCCGCGCTTCCCGTGGCGCGGGCTGCTGCTCGATTCGGCGCGCCACTTCCTCCCGATTCCGGATATTAAACGCCAGATCGACGGCATGGCCGCGGCGAAGCTCAACGTGCTGCACTGGCATTTGACCGACGATCAGGGCTGGCGCTTCAGCTCAAAGCGCTACCCTAAGCTGACCCAGCTTGCCAGCGACGGGCTGTTCTACACCCCTGAGCAGATGCGCGAGATTGTGCGTTACGCTGCCGAGCGCGGCATACGCGTGGTGCCGGAAATTGATATGCCGGGCCACGCCTCGGCGATTGCCGTCGCCTACCCGGAGCTGATGAGCGCGCCGGGGCCGTACGCCATGGAGCGCCACTGGGGCGTGCTGAAGCCAGTGCTGGATCCCACCAAAGAGGCAACTTATACCTTTGCCGACGCGATGGTCAGCGAACTGGCGGCGATCTTCCCGGATCCATATCTGCATATTGGCGGCGATGAGGTTGACGACAGCCAGTGGAAAGCGAACGCTGCGATCCAGAGATTCATGCGCGACAATAAACTGGCGGACAGCCACGCGTTGCAGGCGTATTTCAACCGCAAGCTGGAGACGATCCTTGAGAAGCACCACCGGCAGATGGTTGGCTGGGATGAGATCTACCATCCCGATCTGCCGAAAAGCATTCTGATCCAGTCCTGGCAGGGACAGGACGCGCTGGGGCAGGTGGCGCAGAACGGCTATAAGGGCATTCTCTCAACCGGTTTCTACCTCGATCAGCCGCAATCCACCGCCTACCACTACCGCAATGAAATTGTGCCGCAGGGGCTGAACGGCGTGGATGTGATAGCGGACACCGACAGCGTCCAGAGCTGGGCTTTCTCCATGCCGCGCCTGAAGGGCAAGCCGGTGGAAGGTAGCTTTACGCTGGTGAAAGGCGATGCTGGCTGGCGCGGATTTATTGATTTTGCCGGGAAATCGCGTCGGGCGGTGGATAACATTCAATGGCGGGACGACAATCAGGTAACGTTTACCGTTGATACCTGGATGGGTGAAACGCGTCCGGTCGTTTCTGTTGAGAACGATAAGCTCAGCGGCTATTTCCTGGTGGGTAACGCCCGCTACCCGATTAGCGGCACGCGTCTGGACGCGGTCCCAAAAGGCATACCGCCGGTGGTGCCGGACCCGGCGAACGAGGCCAATCTGCTCGGCGGTGAAGCCGCGCTGTGGGCGGAAAACGTGGTCGCGCCGGTGCTGGATATCCGTCTGTGGCCGCGCGCCTTTGCGGTGGCGGAGCGGCTATGGTCGGCGAAGGACGTCAACGACATCGACAACATGTATACCCGGCTCCAGGCGATGGACAGCTGGTCGACGGTGTCGGTTGGACTACAGCAGCATACCCAGCAGCAGGTGCAGTTCACGCGCCTCGCCAACAATGCGGATACCCTGCCGCTGCAAATTCTCGCCCAGGCGCTTGAACCGGCGCAGTATTACACCCGCCAGCATCTTAAGTTCCAGGCTGGAAACTATCATCAGTTTGAGCCGCTCAACCGGCTCGCTGATGCGCTAAACCCGGAAAGTGCGACCGGGCGTCAGATGAATAAATGGGCGGACCGTCTGGTGAGCGACGCGGAAGACACGGAAAGCGCCGACGCGCTGCGCCACGTCTTTAACCGCTGGCAGAACAACACCAGCGACGCGCTGGCGCTAAGCGAAAACAGCTATCAGTTGAAGGCCATTAAGCCGGTGATCCAGGAGGTGGATAAGCTGGCCGCGATTGGCCTGAGGCTGACGGATCTGGTGGCGCGCCAGGGCACGCTGGATGATAAAGAGATTGCGTCGATCCAGAGCGAACTGGATAACGCGGCGAAGGTTCAGGACGAGGTGGTGATTGCGGCGGTGTACCCGCTGGAAACGCTGCTGCGCGCGACGCGGAATCAGTAGTAAAGAACCCTCACCCCAGCCCTTTCCCAAAGGGAGAGGGTGTATAAATTCCCTCTCCCTTTGGGAGAGGGTTAGGGTGAGGGAATCAGATCACTCAGTCCTTCAACACCCATGCCTCTCTCCAGTGCGCGCCCACGCCTGGTTCAAACTGGTTTGCGGTTGGGCTGTACTGCACGCAGTAGCCGCTGAACGGGACAGGCCTGCATTCGTAGGTCTTACCGTCTTTCGGCTGTAGCACTACGGTGCCCGCTTTGTAGGACGCGACGTTATCCGGGAAGATAAAGTCATGCGGGCCGTTGCTGTCCGCCGCGTCGCTTTCCAGCATCAGATCCAGCACGTCCTGCGCGAACAGGGTGCCGTCTTTGTTGGTGGCGTAGTATTTCAGCATATGGTGACCCGCCGTGACGTCAGTCAGGGTCATGGTCACGTCCTGGCTGGCGTTATTCATCTCCTGCTTCAGATACCCCTTTTCCGCACCGCTGTGGTTCATCACGTGCGCTTCAACGTTCACGTCGCCTTTGGTGTTCACGTGGAAGGTGACGGACGCCTTGCCATTCTCGATTTTGCTGTAGTGCAGGTTAGATACCGCGATGGTTTCATTCACTTCCGCCTTCTGCTCTTCGTACGAAATCGCAACGGACTGGAGGGCGCTGCCGTCTTTGACGAAGACGCTGTTCGCGCCGTGAACCGGGCTAATTTCGCCCGCTTCATCCTTTACCCCGACACGCACATCGCTGTACGCGGCGTTGATCTTCTGCGCCAGATCGTAGGACCACTGGTTCGCATCCCCCTGGGCAACGGAGCCGATGGTCAGCTCGGTACGCAGGGCGGCAACTTCCCCGTTGGCGTCGAAGAAGCGTGCAATCACTTTATCGCCCGTGTTCAGGTTATTCCCGGCAATCTGTCCGCTCAGGGTTTTACTCCACTGGGATATCACCGCTGGGGTGTCGTCCGGCGTGACGTTGCCGCCGTTACCGAAATCAACGTCAATGGCCTGATAGAAACTGTTTGCGGTATCCGCAATTTCCCACACGCCATAAATAACCTGGTAGCCCGTACGTTCCGGGACATTACAGGTCATGGATTTTGTCATCGCCGGTGCCTGACCATTTCCGTTAATAGTACAGAACGGCGTTAATTCGAACTGGTCACGGGTCAGCGGTTTATTGGGGTCCCAGTTTTGTTTGGTAATGTAATAACGCCAGTTGGTGGTTTTATGCGGCGCGGTATGGTGCCAGACAAATTCATGCGGGCCTGCCGTCATGGGATTTTTGGTCCAGGCGTTCAGGCTCTGCTTATCAAGCTGGGAGTAGCTGGCAATACCGGCGCTGGCAAGCTGGCCGTCAGGCGGCATCGCACCCGTCGGGAAGCCGGAGGTCTTTTCTACGCTCTGCGGTTCATATTGTACAGAGCCACAGTCAATATTCTGGCCGAGCTTACACATATAAGCGCGGCTGGCAGGGGATTCTATATATCCGTGTGCAAGTGCGGAAGACGCAACCGTTAATGTGGTTACCGCCAGCGCAATTTTAGAGAGTTTCATTCATCATCCATTAATTAGAATAGAGCAAGGCAGCGTCAGTTTATTAATGGAGTGGCGGATGCGTCATTTCCCGGAGAGAGTAAAAATGGTCGAAATAAAAAAAGGCAGCCAGAGCTGCCTTCTCTTTCTTGAAATAAATTAGCGACGTACGGCAATCGCTTCAATTTCAATTTTCACGTCTTTTGGCAGACGCGCCACTTCCACACAGGAGCGCGCCGGGAAGGTGGCGTTGTGCTCGGTGAAGAACGCTTCGTAAGTGGCGTTAACGGTCGCAAAATCATTCAGATCTTTCACGAACACGGTGGTTTTGACGATATCGCCCACTTTCAGACCGGCAGATTCGACGATCGCCTGCACGTTTTCCAGCGACTGACGCGCCTGCGCCGCTACGTCGGCAGGTACTTCACCGGTTTTTGGGTTCACCGGGATCTGGCCAGAAGTGATGATCATGCTGCCCAGATCAACGCCCTGAACGTATGGGCCGATAGCCGCTGGTGCATTTTCCGTCGCGAGTACTTTGCTCATTTTTTCTCCAGAATTACAGCGTTAAGAATGTTCCCGGCCATTATAACAGCCGGGATTTCATTACCAACCTCAATTAGTTGGCCAGCACCACATAATGAGAAAACTCTTTTTCGCAGTATTTGCATTTGAGTGCGATGTCATTGGCGCGCTTTTTCACTGCAAAGCTGGAGGAAACCGGCTCAGCATGACTGATGCAGTTGCTGTTCGGGCAGACCAGCACGCTTTCGATGCGATCTGGCAGGCTTGGGCGGGATTTGCCCACCACGTCGTAATCGTCGATGCGGTTAACCGTGGCGTCCGGCGCGTACAGTGACAGCTGGTTAACCTGCTCGTCGGTCAGGAAAGTATTCTCGATCTTGATCAGGTCTTTACGGCCCATTTCACCCGACGGCAGGTTCAGGCCGATGGTGATGCGCTGGTCGGTTTCAGTCAGTTTGAACAGCGTCAGCAGCTTAAAGCCCACCTGCGCAGGGATGTGGTCAATCACGGTGCCACGCTTGATGGCTTCAACCTGGAGTTTGTTATCGTGTGTCATGGTCGTCTCCCCTTACAGAGCTAATTCGCGATTCAGAACCAGTGCCAGTAACGCCTGGCGGGCGAAGATGCCGTTTCCGGCCTGCTGGAAGTACCAGGCGTGCGGCGTTTTATCCACGTCTGTGGTGATCTCATCGATGCGCGGCAGCGGGTGCAGCACCTTCATGTTGTCGCGCGCGCCCTCGAGGTCGCTGGCGCGCAGCACGAACTGCGCCTTCACGTTGGCGTACTCGGATGGGTCAAGACGCTCTTTCTGCACGCGGGTCATGTAGAGAATATCCACGTTGCCCATCACCTCTTCGATGCTGGCGTGCAGGCTCCACGCGATGCCTTTTTCGTCCAGCATGTCGAGAATGTACTGCGGCATCGCCAGCGCGTCCGGGGCGATGAAGAAGAAGCGGTTGCCGTTAAATTTCGCCAGCGCCTGGGTCAGCGAGTGGACGGTGCGGCCATATTTCAGGTCGCCGACCATGGCGATGTTCAGGTTCTCAAGCGTGCCCTGCGTCTCCTGAATGGTGAACAGATCCAGCAGGGTCTGCGTCGGATGCTGGTTAGCGCCGTCACCGGCATTCAGTACCGGAATGTCGCCGGAAAATTCGGTCGCCAGACGCGCCGCGCCCTCCTGCGGGTGGCGCATCACAATCGCGTCAACGTAGGTGCTAATCACTGAAATGGTATCCGCCAGGGTCTCGCCTTTTTTGCCCAGCGACGTGTTGCTGCTGTCCGAGAAGCCCACCACGCTCGCGCCCAGGCGGTGCATGGAGGTTTCGAAGGAGAGACGCGTGCGGGTCGAGGCTTCGAAGAAGCAGCTCGCAATCACCTTGTGCTTCAGCAGCTCCGGTTGCGGATTGGCCTTCAGTTTTGCCGCGGTTTCCAGAACCAGTTCCAGCTCTTCGCGGCTGAGGTCGTTTATGGAAATGATGTGTTTTTGATAAAGCGGATTCATGTTTATCTCCTGACGCCGGGCAAAAAAAAGCCCCTCAAATGAGGGGCTCTGGGAATAGGTTTAGCAACGGGAAGAAAAACGGCAGGCCAGCGTCTGATTTCAGACGCGGTAAGACGTTATGTCGTACACGCTTGACCATGCTTCCTCCCGGCAAATTGTCGGGCATTATACGCAGCTCGCTTTTGGGATCAAGCGATTTAATGCACGCTTTACTCAATGCAAACGGTTCTTTGTGAATATTAATGCGTTCTGAGTAAATAATTAATTTGCTTATGCACCAGCGCGGTGCGCTTCACTACGCGGGGCGCGACCCAGACAATACTGCTTCCGGCCACCACGCCTAAAATTTCCGGTAACTGGTGATAATCCAGAATACGCGCCACCGCGCGGCCATATCCGGCGACGGTATGGATAAGGATAAATTCGCTGTTGTGCTCCACGCTCACCACCATTTCAGAGACGGTACGCGCCGCATCGGGGGCCGGGCGCAGCTGGGGATTCAGCGAATAAATCTTTAGTCCTTTGGCATTGCGAATTTTTATGACACCAAGCAACTTGAGCAGACGTGAAACGGTGGACTGGCTGATGGTCTCAAAACCCCGCTCCTGTAAGTCGCGGCGGATCTCTTCCTGGGAGAGATAGCTCTTTTCCGCGATCAGACGCTGGCAGACCGTTAGCTGTAGTTGCTCTTTGGGAGAGTACTCTTCGTAATCCATCATAGTTCCCATATCAGTTCCCGAAATAACCGGTGGCACCGCACCGATCCGTAGGCCGGATAAGCGCAGCGCCATCCGGCAAATCACAACAAAGCGCCCAGGCTTAACGCCACCATAATCACCACCGTTAAAATCCCCAGCAGCGGCGCGACCCATTTCAGATAACGCACGTAGGGCACGCGGGCGATAGCCAGCCCGCCCATCACGACGGCAGAGGTGGGAGTGATCAGGTTAACGATGCCGGACGCCGACTGGTAAGCCGTAACCACCAGGTCGCGGTTGACGTTAGCGAAATCGGCAAGGGGCGCCATGATCGGCATCGTCAGAACGGCCAGGCCGGACGAAGAAGGCACAAGAAACGACAGCACCACTTCCAGCCAGTACATCACGTTGATGAACGCCACCGTCGACAATCCGGTGACCATTCCCTCGGCGCTGTGCAAAATGGTGTGGGTAATCATGCCCTTATCCATGATCACTACGATACCGCGCGCGATGCCGATAATCAGCGCGACGCCCAGCAAATCTCGCGCGCCGTTGATAAAGGTTGAGGTCAGCTCCTCTTCGCTCATGCGGGCGATCAGCCCGACGATAATGGCGCTGGCGAGGAACACCGCCGAGATCTCCGCCATCCACCAGCCCAGCACCGCCACGCCGTAGATCATCACCGCAAAGGCGAGGGCGAAGATCACCAGGATGAGTTTGCGCACCGGGGTAAACTCCAGCGACTGCTCGCCCTTGTTGCCGAGGAAGTGGGCGCGGTTCTCTTCCTGCTTATCCGCCACGATCGACAGCGACGGATCCTTGCGCACCTTACGGGCGTAACGCATTACCCACGCCACGCAGATGATCCAGCCGATCACCAGCAGCGCGATGCGCAACATGATGCCGTTGGTGAAGGGGATCCCGGCGGCGTTGGCGGCGATCACCGTGGCGAACGGGTTGATGGTGGAGCCGAGGGTGCCGATCCCCGCGCCGAGCAGCACGGTAGAGGCCGCAACCACCGGATCGAACCGCGCCGCCAGCATCACCGGCACCAGTAAGGTATAGAAGGGCAGCGACTCTTCTGCCATGCCGTAAATCGTGCCGCCCGCGGCAAACAGCGCCATCAGGATCGGGATCATCCACTCTTCGCGGCCGCGCAGCCGGGTGGTGACGCGCTCGATCCCGGCGTCTATCGCCCCGGTTTTGGTAACGATCCCGAGGAATCCGCCGATGATCAGAATAAACAGCGCCACGTCGATGGCTCCGGCCTGGCCGGATTCCGGATCGTACAGCCCGGCAATCGGCGCCATCAGCACGGAGACCAGACCTTGCGGGTGCGCTGCCACGTGCGCGTAGGTGCCAGCAACCGGCACTTCTTTACCGAGCACCTCGTTCATTGCCATATGGTACTGCCCGGCCGGGACAATCCACGTCAGCACGGCAACCACGGCAATCAGAAAAAAGAGAATGGTGTAAGCGGAGGGAAACTTGAACTTGCCCATGATGTTCTCCTGAACCCGGCGCACCCCGCGGCGCGCCGGGCGGTGATTAGTCGCCGAGTGTCGCCACCATGACCGCTTTAATGGTGTGCATGCGGTTCTCTGCTTCGTCGAAGACGATGGAGTTCGGTGATTCGAAGACCTCTTCCGTCACCTCCAGCCCCTTCAGGCCGTACGCCATCTCGATTTCGCGGCCCACTTTGGTGTGCTCGTTGTGGAACGCCGGCAGGCAGTGCATGAATTTGACGTTCGGGTTGCCGGTGGCCTTCATCACCTGGGCGTTAATCTGATACGGCTTCATCAGGCTGACGCGCTCGGCCCAGGCTTCCTTCGGCTCGCCCATGGAGACCCACACGTCGGTGTAGAGGAAATCGGTCCCCTGCACGCCTTCTTCCACGTCGTCGGTGAGGGTGATGCGCGCGCCCGTCTCTTTCGCAATGGCGCGGCACTGCTCAACCAGCCCCGCTTCCGGCCAGAAGGATTTCGGCGCAACGAGGCGGATATCCATCCCCATCTTGGCCGCACCGACCATCAGCGAGTTGCCCATGTTGTTGCGCGCGTCGCCGAGATAGGCAAAGCTCAGCTCAGGCAGGGTTTTGCCTGGGGAGTGTTCCAGCATGGTCATCAGATCGGCGAGAATTTGCGTTGGGTGGAACTCGTCGGTCAGGCCGTTCCACACCGGCACCCCCGCGTACTCGCCCAGCTCTTCAACGATGGCCTGGCCGTAGCCGCGATATTCGATGCCGTCATACATGCGGCCCAGCACGCGGGCGGTGTCTTTCATCGACTCTTTATGGCCAATCTGCGAGCCGCTTGGGCCGAGATAGGTGACCTGCGCGCCCTGGTCGAACGCGCCCACTTCGAAGGCGCAGCGGGTGCGGGTGGAGGTTTTTTCAAAGATCAGGGCGATGTTTTTCCCGACCAGGGTTTGCTTCTCGCGCCCGGCTTTTTTGGCGGCCTTGAGCTCGATGGCGAGGTCAATCAGGTACTGGATCTCCGCCGGGGTGTAGTCCAGCAGTTTCAGGAAGTTGCGGTTTTTAAGGTTAATGGTCATGGGGAAATCCTTTTTAAAATTTGTGCTGTCTGATGCCCTCACCCCGGCCCTCTCCCTGTGGGAGAGGGTTAGGGTGAGGGGAAAACGACTCAGTTACGAATCAACGTGCCTTTCTCGCCCGCCAGGATCTCCGCGCCGTCATTCAGCGCGCCGATCCCGGCAATGCCGCCGCAGGCCTCAACAAACTCGCGGCAGGCGGCTACTTTCGGCCCCATCGATCCGGCGTCGAACTGCATGCCTCTGAGCAGCTCCGGCGTCACCTGCGCCAGCGGACGTTGGGTTGGCTTGCCCCAGTCGAGGTACACCGCGTCGGCATCGGTGAGGATCAGCAGGGCGTCGGCCTCGATCTGGCGCGCCAGCAGGGCGGCGGAGAGGTCTTTGTCGATCACCGCCTCAATGCCGCGATAGCCGTTGGCGTTTTCCACCACCGGCACGCCGCCGCCGCCGTTGCAGATCACCAGATGGTCGCGCTGGATCAGCGCCGTGATGGCGTCGCTCTCGACAATGCGCTTCGGCTGCGGAGAGGGCACCACGCGGCGGAAGTAGCTGCCGTCGGCCTTAAACACCCAGCCTTTCTCCGCGGCCAGCGTTTTTGCCTGGGCTTCGCTGTAGACCGGGCCGATGTACTTGGTCGGGTTACTGAAGGCCGGGTCGGCGGCGTCCACTTCCACCTGCGTGAGCAGGACGCTGACCTCGCGCTGGGGCAGATTGTTTTTCAGCGCCTGCTGGAGCATGTAGCCGATCATCCCCTGGCTTTCGGCGCCGAGAACGTCCAGCGGGTAGGGCGTGACTTTGTCGTAGGCGCTGTTTTGCAGCGCCAGCAGTCCGACCTGCGGGCCGTTGCCGTGCACCAGCACCACGCGCCACTGCTCCGTTAAGCCGGCGATGGTGCGGGCGGCCTGCTCGATGTTCTGGCGCTGGATGTCCGCTTCAAGCGGTTCGCCGCGCTTGAGCAGCGCGTTGCCGCCAAGGGCCACAACCAGAGTGGGTTTTCGTTCCATGATGGCTCCTTTAAATTCCGTCGCGTTCCAGTGGGCAGCTCATGCAGCGTGCGCCGCCGCGACCGCGTCCCAGCTCGTCGCCCGGGATCGGCAGCACGGTGATGCCCGCCTTGTCGTACTTCTCGTTGGTCCAGACGTTGCGCTCGTAGCCGATCACCACGCCCGGGCGGATGGTCAGGACGTTGTTAGCGTCGTTCCACTGCTCGCGTTCGGCTTCAAAGGCATCGCCGCCGGTGGTGATCAGACGTACCTGGTTAATGCCGAGCGCTTTCTCGATGGCGTGCAGCAGGTCGGTTTCCTGGGTGCGCAGCAGGCCGCCGCGGCCGTCCGGGGTGAGCGTCCAGCACTGGGCGTCTTTGCGCACCACTTCCGGGTAGACGGAGAAGGTATCCACGTCGATGTGGGTCATGACGGTGTCGAGGTGCATGCAGGAGCGGTGTTTTGGCAGCTCAACGGCAATCACGCGCTCGGCCTGGCGGTGTTTAAACAGGCTGTTAGCGAGGAACTCCACGCCCTGCGGGGTGGTGCGTTCGGACATGCCGATCAATACCGCCCCGCGACCAATGACTAATACGTCGCCGCCTTCTAAAGTGGCGTGGTCGTAATTAATATTCTCGTCGCCGAAATACTTAATAAACTCGCCGTCGGCAAATGCGGGATGCCAGCGATATATTGCCCGCAGGTTATTCGTTTCACGCTGGCGGGCGGGTTTCGCCATCGGATTAATGGAGACGCCGTTATATATCCAGCAGGAGGTATCGCGGGTAAATAAGTGGTTCGGCAGCGGCTTCATAATAAAATCATTCGCCGTGTGGGTATCGACCACCATATTTTTAATGGCCGCCGGAATTTCACCGTAGGTTAATCCGGCGCTTAATCTGCGCGCCAGTTCGCGGTGCGGCATATCCGCCAGCCAGCCGCGCACGTCGGCGGCGAAGGTTGGCCCCAGGCGATAGTCGGAGATTTGTGTTTCAAGAAGCCAGGCTTTTGCTTCCGCAATATCAAGCGTTTGCGTAAGAAGGTCGGTCAACAGGAGGACTTCCACACCCTGCTCGCGCAGCGTGTTTGCGAAGATGTCATGCTCTTCACCCGCCCGTTCAACCGAGAGCACGTCATCAAATAACAGCTCCTGACAGTTTGAGGGGGTTAACCGTTTCAGACTTAAATTAGGACGGTGCAGCATAACGCTACGCAATTGACCAATTTCAGAACCGACGTAATGCTTTTCCATAATTATTCCTTTAACTTTTTTCAGAATAAAAAGGGCATGCGCCATGTGAGGTGTTTAATTTCATGGCGGCTAAGCTCAATAGATTTCGTGAGTTATAGTAGGCGCTTAAATAATGGTTATTGTGACATTGCTCACGCGAAAACCGATATTGATGAGTTTGTTTTCAATTGCATGATTCGTATCAGATAATGATTAATTTCATATTATTACGGGATGAATAGCTAAGCAGGAACGGGTGGCAATATTTGAGTTTGTTATTATTTTGTAGAATTACACGTTTTGAAATATTTAGTTATATGGTTGATTTTAATAGATAAAATGTTGATTCAGGAATAGCTATGCAATAATGACAGTTAACTATTTTTCACTTAAGATAAATCAATAAATAATTATGGATTTTTAAAGGAAATAACCAAAGTGATAAAGTGTGATATGCCAACAGGTTTTGTGAGTTACGTTTTAAATTCAGTGAGTTAGACCCTATGTGCAAAGTGCATGAAATGAGGTTATGCATAACCACTGCATAAATGCCTGTGTGCAATTAACAGTGGATTAACACATTTCCCGATAAACATGCGCTGACGCAAATCTTGTCAAAAAAGGGCTGGTATGGAAGAAGCAATTCTCGTATAGAACATGAAAATGAAACAATGTTTTAATCTGAGGGTTGTATCATGATTATTGGCAATATTCATCATCTCCAGTCCTGGCTGCCAGAAGAGCTGCGTCAGGCCATTGAGCACGTTAAGGCCCACGTCACCGACGCGACGCCGACCGGCAAGCACGACATCAACGGCAACAGCCTGTTTTATCTGGTTTCGGAGGACATGACCCAGCCGTTCGCCGAGCGTCGTGCTGAATACCATGCACGCTATCTGGATATTCAGATTGTGCTGAAGGGGCAGGAAGGGATGACCTTCAGTACCCTGCCGCACGGTACGCCGGACACCGACTGGCTGGCGGACAAAGACATCGCGTTCCTGCCGGAAGGCGAGCAGGAGAAAACCGTGGTGCTGAGCGAAGGGGATTTTGTGGTGTTCTGGCCGGGCGAAGTGCATAAGCCGCTGTGCGCGGCGGGAGCGCCTGCTCAGGTCAGGAAAGTGGTTGTTAAAATGCTGGTGGAGTAATTTTCCCTCACCCTAACCCTCTCCCCGTGGGAGAGGGCCGGGGTGAGGGCACCAGACCGCACCCACGCATAATGTGATCCAGCTTAAACTTCCCGCACTCCCTCTCCATCTCTCATTTACCTGCGCTTTTCCTGCGTCATAGTATGATCGTTAATTTAACGAACGCTGTTCTATAATGTAGAACAAAATGATTCAGCAAGGAGATCTCATGCCGCAGTCCGCGTTGTTCACGGGAATCATTCCCCCTGTCTCCACCATTTTTACTGCCGATGGCCAGCTCGATAAGCAGGGCACCGCCGCGCTGATCGACGATCTGATCAAAGCAGGCGTCGACGGCCTGTTTTTCCTGGGCAGCGGCGGCGAGTTCTCCCAGCTCGGCGCCGAAGAGCGTAAAACCATTGCCCAATTTGCGATCGATCATGTCGATCGTCGCGTACCGGTCCTGATCGGCACCGGCGGCACCAACGCCCGGGAAACCATTGCGCTGAGCCAGCACGCGCAGCAGGCAGGGGCGGACGGCATCGTGGTGATCAACCCTTACTACTGGAAAGTGTCGGAAGCGAACCTGATCCGCTATTTCGAACAGGTGGCGGACAGCGTTACGCTGCCGGTAATGCTCTATAACTTCCCGGCGCTGACCGGGCAGGATCTGACCCCGGCGCTGGTGAAAACCCTGGCCGATTCGCGCAGCAACATCGTCGGCATCAAAGACACCATCGACTCCGTTGCCCACCTGCGCAGCATGATCCACACCGTCAAAGGCGCCCATCCGCACTTCACCGTGCTGTGCGGCTACGACGATCATCTGTTTAATACCCTGCTGCTCGGCGGCGACGGGGCGATTTCGGCCAGCGGCAACTTTGCCCCGCAGGTGTCGGTGAATCTTCTGAAAGCCTGGCGGGATAAAGACGTGGCGAAAGCGGCTGAGTATCATCAGACCCTGCTGCAAATCCCGCAGATGTATCAGCTGGATACGCCGTTTGTGAACGTCATTAAAGAGGCGATCGTGCTCTGCGGTCGTCCGATTTCTACGCACGTCCTGCCGCCAGCCTCGCCGCTGGACGAGCCGCGCAAGGCGCAGCTGAAAACCCTGTTACAACAGCTCAAGCTCTGCTGAGCCGGACGATAACCATGACCATCGAGAAGATTTTCACCCCGCAGGACGATGCGTTTTATGCGGTGATCACCCACGCGGCGGGGCCGCAGGGCGCGCTGCCGCTGACCCCGCAGATGCTGATGGAATCCCCCAGCGGCAACCTGTTCGGTATGACGCAGAACGCCGGGATGGGCTGGGATGCCAACAAGCTCACCGGCAAAGAGGTGCTGATTATCGGCACCCAGGGCGGGATCCGCGCCGGGGACGGACGCCCGGTCGCGCTGGGCTACCACACCGGGCACTGGGAGATCGGCATGCAGATGCAGGCGGCGGCGAAGGAGATCACCCGCAACGGCGGGATCCCGTTCGCCGCCTTCGTCAGCGATCCGTGCGACGGGCGCTCTCAGGGCACGCACGGCATGTTCGACTCCCTGCCGTACCGCAACGACGCGGCGATCGTGTTTCGCCGCCTGATCCGCTCCCTGCCGACACGCCGGGCGGTGATCGGCGTGGCAACCTGCGATAAAGGGCTGCCCGCCACCATGATCGCGCTGGCCTCCATGCACGACCTGCCGACCATTCTGGTGCCGGGCGGGGCGACGCTGCCGCCGACCGTGGGGGAAGACGCGGGCAAAGTGCAGACCATCGGCGCGCGCTTCGCCAACCATGAACTCTCCTTGCAGGAGGCCGCCGAGCTCGGCTGTCGCGCCTGCGCGTCGCCGGGCGGCGGCTGCCAGTTCCTCGGCACGGCGGGCACCTCGCAGGTGGTGGCCGAAGCGCTGGGGCTGGCGCTGCCGCACTCCGCGCTGGCGCCGTCCGGGCAGGCGGTGTGGCTGGAGATCGCCCGCCAGTCGGCGCGGGCAGTGAGCGAGCTGGATAACCGTGGCATCACTACGCGCGATATCCTCACCGATAAAGCCATCGAAAACGCCATGGTGATCCACGCGGCGTTCGGCGGCTCGACGAATTTACTGCTGCACATCCCGGCCATCGCACACGCGGCGGGCTGCACGATCCCGGATGTAGAGCACTGGACGCGCGTCAACCGCAGGGTGCCGCGCCTGGTCAGCGTGCTGCCCAACGGCCCGGACTATCACCCGACCGTGCGCGCCTTCCTCGCGGGCGGCGTGCCGGAGGTGATGCTCCACCTGCGCGATCTCGGTCTGCTGCACCTGGACGCCATGACCGTCACCGGCCAGACGGTGGGCGAGAACCTCGACTGGTGGCAGACGTCCGAACGCCGGGCGCGCTTCCGCCAGTGCCTGCGCGAGCAGGACGGCGTGGATCCGGATGACGTGATCCTGCCGCCTGAGAAGGCAAAAGCGAAAGGGCTGACCTCAACGGTTTGCTTCCCGACGGGCAACATCGCGCCGGAAGGCTCGGTGATCAAGGCCACGGTGATCGACCCGTCGGTCGTCGGTGAAGATGGCGTTTACCGCCACATCGGCCGGGCGCGGGTGTTTGTCTCGGAAGCGCAGGCAATCAAGGCCATCAAGCGGGAAGAGATCAAGCAGGGCGATATCATGGTGGTGATCGGCGGCGGGCCGTCCGGCACCGGCATGGAAGAGACCTACCAGCTTACCTCCGCGCTGAAGCATATCTCGTGGGGCAAGACGGTATCGCTCATCACCGATGCGCGCTTCTCGGGCGTGTCGACGGGGGCCTGCTTCGGCCACGTATCGCCGGAGGCGCTGGCGGGCGGGCCGATTGGCAAGCTGCGTGATAACGACATCATCGAGATTGCCGTCGACCGGCTGACCCTCACGGGCAGCGTGAACTTCATCGGCACCGCGGACAATCCGCTGACGCCGGAGGAGGGCGCGCGCGAGCTGGCAATGCGGCAGACGCACCCGGACCTGCACGCCCACGACTTTTTGCCGGACGACACCCGGCTGTGGGCGGCATTGCAGTCCGTGAGCGGCGGCACCTGGAAAGGCTGTATTTATGACACCGATAAAATTATCGAGGTAATTAACGCCGGTAAAAAAGCGCTCGGCATTTAATTATTTCATTAGATAAAACCGTCTGCGGGAAATATTCCGCGGGCGGCTTTTTATATCTGTAATTTATTAATTTAAACAATAAGTTGCGATATATCGGTGGCGTCACAAAAGCAAAATAACGTAATTCAGAAATAAGATATGACCATTGCTGGTTAATTGAACAGCTCATTACACTCCATTAACACGATGTTGTAATTCAGCACACTACATAAGGGTGTAATTCTGATGACGCAATTAACCATGAAAGACAAAATTGGCTACGGGCTGGGTGACACCGCCTGCGGCTTCGTCTGGCAGGCTACCATGTTCCTGCTGGCCTACTTCTATACCGACGTCTTCGGCCTGTCGGCGGGCATTATGGGGACGCTGTTTTTAATCTCCCGCGTGCTCGATGCCGTGACCGACCCGCTGATGGGGCTGCTGGTGGACCGCACCCGCACGCGTCACGGCCAGTTCCGCCCGTTCCTGCTGTGGGGCGCCATCCCGTTTGGCATCGTCTGCGTGCTGACCTTCTACACGCCGGACTTCTCCGCGCAGGGCAAAATCATCTACGCCTGCGTGACCTACATTCTCCTGACCCTGGTCTACACCTTCGTTAACGTGCCGTACTGCGCCATGCCGGGCGTCATTACCGCCGACCCGAAAGAGCGTCACGCCCTGCAGTCGTGGCGTTTCTTCCTGGCGGCGGCGGGATCGCTCGCCATCAGCGGCATCGCGCTGCCGCTGGTGAGCATCATCGGCAAGGGGAACGAGCAGGTGGGCTATTTCGGTGCCATGTGCGTGCTGGGCCTGACCGGCGTGGTGCTGCTCTACGTCTGCTTCTTTACCACCAAAGAGCGTTACACCTTTGAGGTTCAGCCGGGCTCGTCAGTGGCGAAAGACCTTAAGCTGCTGCTTGGCAACGGCCAGTGGCGCATCATGTGCGCGTTCAAGATGATGGCGACCTGCTCCAACGTGGTGCGCGGCGGGGCGACGCTCTACTTCGTGAAATACGTGATGGATCACCCGGAGATGGCGACCCAGTTTTTACTCTACGGCAGCCTCGCCACCATGTTCGGCTCGCTCTGCTCGTCTCGTCTGCTGGGCCGCTTCGATCGCGTCACCGCCTTCAAGTGGATCATCGTCGCCTACTCGCTCATCAGCCTGCTGATTTTCGTCACCCCGGCCGAGCACATCGCGCTGATCTTCGCCCTCAACATCCTGTTCCTGTTCGTCTTTAACACCACCACGCCGCTGCAGTGGCTGATGGCCTCTGACGTGGTGGACTACGAGGAGAGCCGCAGCGGGCGCCGCCTCGACGGGCTGGTGTTCTCCACCTACCTGTTCAGCCTGAAGATTGGCCTGGCGATTGGCGGGGCGGTGGTGGGCTGGATCCTCGCGTATGTGAACTACTCCGCCAGCAGCAGCGTGCAGCCGGTAGAGGTGCTGACCACCATCAAAATTCTGTTCTGCGTGGTGCCGGTGGTGCTCTACGCGGGCATGTTCATCATGCTGTCGTTCTACAAGCTCACCGACGCCCGCGTGGAGGCCATCAGCCAGCAGCTGATCAAGCACCGCGCGGCGCAGGGCGAGGCCGTTCCCGACGCCGCGACAGCCGCATCCCATTAACCGGAGGCAATATGGAAATCACTAACCCTATTCTGACCGGCTTCAACCCGGACCCGTCCCTGTGCCGTCAGGGCGAGGACTACTACATCGCCACCTCGACCTTCGAGTGGTTCCCGGGCGTGCGCATCTACCACTCCCGCGACCTGAAAAACTGGTCGCTGGTCAGCACCCCGCTGGACCGCGTTTCGATGCTGGACATGAAGGGCAACCCGGACTCCGGCGGCATCTGGGCGCCGTGCCTGAGCTACGCCGACGGCAAATTCTGGCTGCTCTACACCGACGTGAAGATTGTCGACTCGCCGTGGAAAAACGGCCGCAACTTCCTCGTCACCGCGCCGTCCATCGAGGGACCGTGGAGCGAGCCGATCCCGATGGGCAACGGCGGGTTTGACCCGTCCCTGTTCCACGACGACGATGGCCGCAAATACTATATTTACCGCCCGTGGGGGCCGCGCCACCACAGCAACCCGCACAACACCATCGTGTTGCAGGCGTTTGACCCGCAGACCGGCACCCTCTCGCCCGAGCGCAAAACCCTGTTTACCGGCACGCCGCTCTGCTACACCGAGGGCGCGCACCTGTATCGCCACGCGGGATGGTACTACCTGATGGTGGCCGAAGGTGGCACCAGCTACGAGCACGCCGTCGTGGTGCTGCGTTCCAAAAACATCGACGGGCCGTACGAGCTGCACCCGGACGTGACGATGATGACCAGCTGGCACCTGCCGGAGAATCCGCTGCAGAAGAGCGGCCACGGCTCGCTGCTGCAGACCCACACGGGGGAGTGGTACATGGCCTACCTCACCAGCCGCCCGCTGCGTCTGCCCGGCGTGCCGCTGCTGGCCTCCGGCGGGCGCGGCTACTGCCCGCTGGGACGCGAGACCGGCATCGCCCGCATTGAATGGCGCGACGGCTGGCCGTACGTGGAAGGCGGCAAGCACGCGCAGCTGACCGTGAAAGGCCCGCAGGTGGCCGAGCAGCCCGCAGCCGCTCAGGGTAACTTGCGGGAGGACTTTGACGGCAGCACGCTTGACCCGGAGCTACAGACCCTGCGCATTCCGTTCGACGACACCCTCGGCTCGCTCACCGCCCGCCCGGGCTACTTACGGTTGTACGGCAACGACTCGCTCAATTCGACCTTTACACAGTCGACCGTGGCGCGCCGCTGGCAGCACTTCGCCTTCCGGGCGGAGACGCGGATGCAGTTCTCGCCGGTCCACTTCCAGCAGAGCGCGGGGCTGACCTGCTACTACAACAGCAAAAACTGGAGCTACTGCTTTGTGGACTACGAGGAGGGGCAGGGGAGAACCATCAAGGTGATCCAGCTCGACCACAACGTGCCGTCGTGGCCGCTGCACGAGCAGCCGATTCCGGTGCCGGAGAGTGCGGAGAGCATCTGGCTGCGGGTGGACGTGGATACGCTGGTCTACCGCTACAGCTACTCGTTCGACGGCGAGACGTGGCACACCGTGCCGGTTACATATGAGGCGTGGAAGCTGTCGGACGACTACATTGGCGGGCGCGGCTTCTTTACCGGCGCGTTTGTGGGGCTGCACTGCGAGGACATCAGCGGCGACGGCTGCCACGCGGACTTCGACTACTTCACCTACGAGCCGGTTTAACGGCTCAGGCCGGGTAGCCCAGCGCGCGTGAGAGCTGGAGCCCGGCCTGCTGAAGCTGCTCGCGGAAATCAGCCAGCTCTGCGTCGTCCACGCGGGAGGTCAGCGTCGACAGGCTCAGGGCGGCAATCACGCGGGATTCGTGGTTCCACACCGGCACCGCCACGCAGCGCACGCCCTGCTCGTTCTCTTCGCTATCCAGGGCATAGCCCTGCTCGCGGGTCTGCGCCAGGGCGTTCATTAAGGCTTCGCGAGAGGCGAGGGTGGAAGGGGTGTAGGTGGTGTAGTGATAGCCCTCCAGCAGGGCGTTCAGCTCGGCCTCGCCCAGCCAGGCAATCAACACCTTGCCGATGGCGGTGGCGTGAACCGGCAGGCGGCGGCCGATGCGCGAATAGGCGATGGCGGCCAGCTTGCCTTCAATCTTCTCGATATAGACCCCTTCACTCCCGTCCAGGATCCCCAGATGGGTGGTCTGCCCGGTCCGCCGGGACAGCTCCGTCAGCCAGCCTTTCGCCTTCTGTCGAATATCGATGGAGCCCACGACAAAATGGCCGCGCTCGACCAGCTTCATGCCGAGGCGATATTTGCCGTTCTCCGGGTTCTGATCGATATAGCCGTGAAGCTGGAGTGTTTTCAGCAGCGAGTGGAGGGTACTCTTGCTCAGCCCCATCAGTTTGCTGATGTCAGTGATCTTAAGCTCGGTGGCCTGCTCGTTGAACAGGTCGAGGATCTGCAACGCACGTTCAACAGACTGAATAATCGGCATAATGCTGGCATGTCCACGCTGGAATGAAGGCGAAAACGTACCTTTTTCGGGGTGAAAAATCAATGAAATGGAGCCGGTGTTCTCCCTCTCCCCGTGGGAGAGGGCCGGGGTGAGGGCATCAGGCCGCAGCGCCATCCGGCAACAAAGGCGGCTACATTATTGTTAGCGGGGGACATCAATTATTATCCCGAGCGGCGACAGACTGGATTTTCCAGACCCCATCTTCTTTAACCATGCAATCAATGACTGTGTGCTGGGTCTTTTTGCCAAACGTGATATTCACGTTTACACAGACCGGGTCTGAATCATACGAATCAATAGCCACATTCTCAGCCCAGTCCTCGCCGATATATTGCGATTTCATAAAAAAATCAGCCTCGTAAAATTCAGCGTCGGCATAACGGGGATCGTCTGCATGACGTAATTTTTTCATGGTACTGGCCGTAACGAACTTATCGATTTCATTTCCCTCCTGGATAGGATAATGTTCGTTGTTAACCTGTTTGACGTACCAGCGATTGAATTCAAGAGCGCGCTGCATCGGTATCTGAAAATCTTCGGCCCCCAATGCGGCTGTGCTGAATAACACAATTAAGATGAGCTTATTCATATTAATAATGCCTGTATAAGGTGACGGCTGGCTGGAGTTGGCGATAGGTTGGCCCCGGGTACATTGTTCTCTGTTTAAAATCTGAATACCAGGTTCCAGCACCATCGTAAATGCAGACATGCCCGTACTGATTCGGGCCGGGCAAGGCATCAATCACCGCGATATCCCCCTCTATGGGGGTGCCATAGACTTTTGAGAACCCTGCTTTTTCAAGAGAACGCCAGAAATCCTTAGCGTTTGCCCCTTCGATTTTAAGCCCTCCGGCTCGAATGGCGGCGGCGATTGCGCGAGCGCAATAATGTCCAGTATGGGTTAGTGCGTGGCTACGGGCGTATGACACAGCTTCATGCTTATTCCATGACATAAATAATCCTTATTAACGAAATGCAGCAATAAGGAAATATTACGCCGATAATATACGGTGTTTTGTAACTGATAATGATCTGATATTAACCATTATCTACTCAGTAAATAATGGTTAATAAAAATATAAATATCTATTATGGTTAATGCGTATCTGAGAAAGCGTCAGTAAAATGAATTTGTCTGCCCGACGATAACGCTGTTGTCGTTTTTAGTGTTTTCTCCCTCTCCCCGTGGGAGAGGGCCGGGGTGAGGGCACCAGACCGCAGAGGAGTCAATCACTCCCCAAGCGTCGCCACCATCACCGCCTTAATCGTATGCATCCGGTTTTCCGCCTGGTCGAACACGATGCTCGCCGCCGACTCAAACACCTCGTCCGTCACCTCCATCCCGCCGTGCAGGTCGAACTCTTTCGCCATCTGCTTGCCGAGCGTGGTCTGGTCGTCATGGAACGCCGGCAGACAGTGCAGGAACTTCACGTCCGGGTTGCCGGTGAGCGCCATCATCTGCGCGTTCACCTGATACCCGCGCAGCAGCGCAATCCGCTCCGCCCACTTCTCTTTGGCTTCGCCCATCGACACCCACACATCGGTATAGATAAAGTCCGCGCCCTTCACGCCCGCCGCCACGTCTTCCGTCAGCGTGATTTTCCCACCGTGCTTTTCCGCCAGCGCGCTGCACTCCGCCACCAGGCTCTCTTCCGGCCAGCAGGCTTTCGGGGCCACCAGGCGCAGATCCAGCCCGGTCAGCGCCGCCGCTTCCAGCATCGAGTTGCCCATGTTGTTGCGCGCATCGCCCGCGTAGACCAGCGTCATCTCGTTAAACGCCTTGCCCGGCAGGTGCTCCTGCATGGTCAGCAGGTCCGCCAGCAGCTGGGTCGGGTGGAACTCGTTGGTCAGCCCGTTCCACACCGGCACGCCCGCATACTGCGCCAGCGTTTCGACGACTTCCTGGCCGTGCCCGCGATACTGAATGCCGTCGTACATCCGCCCGAGCACGCGCGCGGTGTCCTTAATTGACTCTTTATGCCCAATCTGGCTGCCGCTCGGCCCTAAATACGTAACGCGCGCGCCCTGGTCAAATGCGGCAACTTCGAAAGAGCAACGGGTACGGGTCGAGTCTTTTTCGAAGATGAGCGCGATGTTTTTACCGGTAAGCTTTTGTACTTCCTTGCCCTTTTTCTTATCGGCTTTGAGCTGTGCGGCAAGGGTCAGCAGAGAAGTGAACTGTGCAGGGGTAAAGTCGAGCAATTTCAGAAAGTGTTTCTTGTACAGATCAGACATTTTATCCTCACATGGCGAATGCCACTTATTGAATTAAAATTCACTTTATATGTGTAATTATTCATTTGCAACCCCGTTTCACAAATCTTTCCAACAAAGGTGGAGGCAAACCCGTCCGTGTGTGAAAATAGAAGTATCTGCCGCACTTTAAAGAGGATTGAGCCATGGCAAACCCGGAATTACTGGAAGAGCAACGCGAAGAGACGCGTCTGATTATTGAAGAGCTGCTGGAAGACGGTAGCGATCCGGACGCGCTGTACACCATCGAGCACCATTTCTCTGCGGATGATTTCGACGCGCTGGAAAAAATGGCCGTGGAAGCCTTCAAGCTGGGTTACGAAGTGACCGAGCCGGAAGAGCTGGAAGTGGAAGAGGGCGACACCGTCATCTGCTGCGACATCCTGAGCGAAGGCGCGCTGAAGGCGGAGCTGATCGACGCGCAGGTCGAACAGCTGATGAACCTGGCCGAGAAGTTTGACGTGGAATACGACGGCTGGGGAACCTACTTCGAAGATCCGAACGGTGAAGACGGCGAAGAAGGCGACGACGAAGATTACATCGACGAAGACGACGACGGTGTGCGTCACTAAGTGATTCAGGCGGTGGCCCGCGCCACCGCTTTTTCAAGGCAGAACCATGGATTACCCGCAGATACTCGCCCCCGTCCTCAACTTCCTCCAGTGCCCGACCCCGCAAGCATGGATTGATAAAGCCCGCGACCCGGCGAACCTGCCGCTGCTGCTCACCGACCACATGGTGTGCGAGCTCAAGGCCGCCCAGACCGCGCTGCTGCTGGTGCGTAAATACGTCGCCGACGAAAGCGGTGCCGACGCGCTGCTCGAGTGGCTCAAGCCCTACGAACAGTTCACCTTCCGCGACGGCCCGGAGCCGGACTTCATCGCCCTGCACAGGCAGATTGGCAAAAGCGTGATGCCCAAAACCGATGACCCGTGGGGCCAGGCGCTTATCGACAGCATGGTGCTGCTGATTAAAGAGGAGCTGCACCACTTCTGGCAGGTGCGCGAGGCGATGCTGGCCCGCGACATTCCGTACGTCAAAATCACCGCCAGCCGCTACGCCAGAGGGATGCTGAAGGACGTGCGCACCCACGAACCGCTGACGCTGATCGACAAGCTCATCTGCGGCGCCTACATCGAAGCCCGCTCCTGCGAACGCTTCGCCGCGCTGGCTCCGTTCCTCGACGACGACCTGCAGAAGTTCTATCTCTCGCTGCTGCGCTCGGAAGCGCGCCACTATCAGGACTACCTGACGCTGGCCCAGCAGGTGAGCGACGACGATATCTCACCGCGCATAAAGCTTTTTGGCGAAATTGAAGCCACACTTATCTCGACACCGGACAACGAGTTTCGCTTCCACAGCGGCGTGCCGGTGTAAACCGGCATAACTCAAGGATAAGGATGCGAGATGAATAAAACGTGGACCCGTATTGTGATTGTCATCATTGCGGCTGCCGCCGTGGCGTTCTGGGTGTTTTTCGACAGACAGCGCGCCCCGGAACGGCAGATGGATAACGCCCTCAACGCGATGCCCGCCTGGCAGGTGATTAAGGAGCAGGAGCCCGCGCTGCATCAGCGCATCCTCGACCAGATGGCCGCTCTGCAAAAAGCGGGCGAGCCGGAGCAGCAGATTATCGACACCATCCAGCCGCAGATCCTGCATCTGCAGATGACGCGCCTGCAGAACGCCCCGGACGCCAACGTGGTGAACTACATGACCATCAACATGGAGCAGACCGCCGCCATCCAGAAGGTGAGCGACGACGCCTGCTTCCGCTTCCTCTACCCGATGGTGAAGGGCGGCATCAACCCGATGCGCATGCTGGATAAAGACCTGATGGCCCGGCGCATGCAGGCCGATGCCGACATGATGCGCGCGGCCTACGGCAAAAACCGCCACACCGTGACCCCTGCCGAACGCGAGGCGGCCGTCGAGGATGTGCGACCGATTATGAAGGAACTTGCCGATAAGTACGGCGAGGACATCCAGCTGCTGCAGATGCCGGAGAAGGCGGCGGGCAAAGAGAAGCTCTCCTGCGATATGGTGCAGGAGATGTGGGCCAAGGTGCTGGCGCTGCCGGAGCAGAAGGCGGCGAGGGTGATTCGGCTGGCGGTGTCTGAGCTGGAGTGACAAAGGGCGCTGGTTTTTTGGGCACTTAGCGCGGGTTTAGCGCGTCGTCGCTTGCATGGCGGCGCGCGACAGGTATAATCCACAACGTTTCCGCATCCCCTTCAGTGCCGAAGTGGCGAAATCGGTAGACGCAGTTGATTCAAAATCAACCGTAGAAATACGTGCCGGTTCGAGTCCGGCCTTCGGCACCATTAGTACTTCCAAGACCATCCGAGAAAGTCCAATTATCCCTTAAAAATCAATGCTTGCAGCGATTTTTACGTCCTGAGTTGTCCGAGGTTGTCCGTTGAAATCCGGATGTCATTGGGGGCATAATTGGGGGCATCTTAACTTCGATTAGAAATGTGCCCCCAAATGAAGCTCAACGCCAGACAGGTCGAGACCGCAAAGCCAAAAGACAAAACCTATAAAATGGCCGATGGTGGCGGTTTGTATCTCGAGGTTTCGGCCAAGGGTTCTAAATACTGGCGCATGAAATACAGACGGCCCAATGACAAAAAAGAGGATCGCCTCGCTTTTGGTGTTTGGCCTACGGTGACGCTTGCTCAGGCAAGAGCAAAACGCGATGAAGCTAAAAAGCTCTTAGTGCAGGGTATAGACCCCAAAGCCGAACAGAAAGAAGCTCAGGCCGAGAATTCGGGGGCATATACTTTCGAAACTATCGCTCGTGAATGGCATGCCAGTAATAAGCGCTGGAGCGAAGACCATCGATCGCGCGTTCTTCGCTATCTTGAGCTTTATATTTTCCCTTATATCGGTTCGTCCGACATTCGCCAACTCAAAACCAGTCACCTGTTAGCCCCGATTAAAAAAGTTGATGCCAGTGGTAAACATGATGTCGCTCAGCGCCTACAACAGCGCGTCACGGCCATTATGCGTTATGCCGTACAGAACGATTACATCGACTCAAATCCAGCAAGTGATATGGCCGGTGCGCTATCGACAACCAAAGCGCGACATTACCCCGCTTTACCTTCAAGCCGGTTCCCTGAGTTTCTTGCTCGTCTTGCTGCATATCGCGGTCGGGTAATGACGCGGATCGCGGTCGAGCTTTCCTTACTAACTTTTGTGCGTTCCAGTGAGTTACGTTTTGCGCGTTGGGATGAGTTCGACTTCGATAAATCTCTCTGGCGAGTACCTGCAAAACGAGAGGAAATTAAGGGTGTGCGTTACTCGTACCGTGGCATGAAGATGAAAGAGGAGCATATCGTTCCGCTTAGTCGACAGGCGATGATTTTGTTAGACCAGTTAAAGCAGATTAGTGGTGATAAAGAGCTGCTTTTTCCCGGTGATCATGACGCAACTAAGGTTATGAGTGAAAACACGGTAAACAGCGCTTTACGTGCAATGGGTTATGACACGAAAACTGAAGTCTGCGGGCATGGTTTTAGGACGATGGCTCGTGGTGCATTGGGTGAGTCAGGGTTATGGAGTGACGATGCCATTGAACGACAGCTAAGCCATACAGAACGTAATAATGTGCGTGCTGCATACATTCACACATCTGAGCATTTGGATGAACGTCGATTGATGGTTCAGTGGTGGGCTGATTATTTGGAAGCAAATAATACACATGTTATTACTCCATATGATTTCGCAAAAAATAATTATTAGTTGGCTCTTATGAGAGCCAACTATAATGTAATTGTTGGGATTCTAGCGTAAGTTTCTTTGAATAGAACGTTTGAGATTATTCATCCATCGGTCATTGGGCCGATTTTTTAATTCAGATTCTAACCATTTCATGCTTAGCTCTAAATACCCTCTTTTTCTAGATATGTCAGGATATTTTGACTTGAATTTGATGGACTGCTCAGCAAAAATCCTAGCGTGATAAATTTTTCTGTAATCATCATTATAACAACGTTGTAATATTTCCATGCTTTCTTCCAATGTTGATAACACCTCGGGAGAATTAGGTTTATCATAGTTTGCATTGAACAGTATTACAGCATAAGTATTTCTGATTGTTGGATTGTTGTTGCCAGTGATTGATTTGGCTTCATCAATCCATATGAACGCTAACTCATATTTTTTTTTGTGAGCTAAATATAATGCTCCTTGTTGTTTTAATGAGTGTGTTCTGTCACGAGTGAAAGCTTCCTCATAGAAAGATAATCCTCTCTCCCAATCAGGAAATGCACGCCCCATTAATTTTGCATCATAAGCGTATCGTTTAAAAATATCATATCTACTTATTCTGGCTGGAGAGACTTCTTGATGGAAAGTCTCTAACATTTTGGCCATATCTTTATGGTAGGTTTTCTTCATTACTATTTCTGACACTGTTCTTGAGCGCGGAACAAAATACGCTTGGTTATCCTCGCTTAACTGCCCTTCGTATGGATATAAAAATGTATCCATATTAGATAACATGTTAAATGCCTTTAAGGCGTCGTAATTATAATCTCTCAGATATGCAGCGGCGATATCAACCGAGATAGGAATTCGGCAACTGTATAAATAACATGCTAATAATAACAAGTCGTGCTCTGGTGCGGCGGTTTTTTTAAATGCTTTGAGTGCTTCTACAAATCTATCTGCTAATGCGTTGTCTTTAATGATGTGTGTCATAACCTCAAGAAAGCTTGGTTCAATATCCATATCTCCTTCACTATGAGAAAATGAATCATTTTGCTTGTTAATACCTTGAGGAATGCTATCTATAATCGATTGTATATCGAAATCATTTAAGCCAGAGACATCTAGAATATTAAATTGTTGAGAGGTAAATCGATATGAAACAGTGTCATAAATGAAATCCCTTTCAGCAGCTATTATTTTAATATTAGGGAGTTTCACTAGAGTTTGTATTGCTTCAGAAGAATCTACAGCATTATCAATAAATACATAAACCTTCTCATTTAAACTTTTAATCTCTCTAGAAAGTAATTGTGCTTTTTCTGGTGTAATCTCATTAATATATAAAACTGAGCCAAGTTCTTTTGCTTCAACAGATAATTGTTTCAGTAATGTTGACTTGCCAGTTAAAGGTGCTCCAATAATTAATACGTGCTTGGGTTTAAATGATTCGTTTTTTGTTCTTTGCAAATGGGTTGTTTTATGGATTTTATTTGTAAAAATATCATACCATATTGGCTCTGCACCTAAGAAGAACTCTGAGAGAGAACGTACAGGTACTGAGGACAGTGTTGGTATTTTGTATTCTTCAAACTTACTTTCAATTGTGTTATTCTGAGGGCTTGATTTATTATCGATTTTAATTTTTGAAATATACTTAAGTAGTTCCTTTGTTTCTCCAATTATTATTTGAAAACCTAACGAGGAATAGTACTCTCTAGCTTCTTCATCATCTTCTCTTAATACGATCCAGGCATCAGCTCTTTGCCTGCCTTTATTAGACGTGTTTGATAAAGCTTGTAATACTCCTGCATCTTGGACTCTATAACCCCAATATAGAGTTGGTGAGGTTTGAATTTTACCTACGTAGGTGAACCACCTATCTTTATCTCGTTCAAAACTAGAAGAGATTTCTAATGGTGAAAAAGCAAACTCTGAACCAGGGTATGCCACGCAGCCATGAAGCCCTATATAATCAATAGCTTCACCGTTGCTTATCGCTGGGCCCCTCAATTGGATGTCGTTTATATAATATTTACTACTGTCCTTGAAAATTTTGAAAATTAAGTCATCGATGTTGGTTGTAAAAATGGATTTTATTTTAATACTTTCAAGGGATTTGTAAAGCTCATCAAATTCTGTGACTGTAAAACGATTTATGAAAAAGTCTTTAAGTTCTTTTTTAGAGGAGCTGCTTAATATTTGACAAAGCTGAGGGAGATCTAGAGATGATGGTTTTTTTCGTTTGAAATGATCAAGTAATTCATCTTTTAAATTATCTCCAACTGGAAGCTTTCCACTTTTTGAGCTTGCTTCTACTGAAAACCCAGCACCAAGGAATAAATTAATACCACTTTTCAAGTGGTGTTCAAACAAAGGTTGGTTGTCAATTTTCATAGTTTTCCCATCTATGCATGTTTATGTTGATCTATCTGAATTATGCTTATAAACGGACTTGATGCAATATCAATTCTTGCGTTCAGCCCTAATACTTTGATGAGTGTATCAAATCATAACATCATGGTTAGTTACCTTCATTTAAGTGCCGTACTTGCTGCAAATTTTATGAAGTCAACACGTTTTTATTATGAGAACGAATTTAACAATGCTGGCGCGCAATGCTCTCCCCGCCACGCCTGCCCGCTTAAGGGGCCGCTTTCAATGCAGGTGCAAGAGCAGCCTCAGACCGCACCAGAGCTGACGCTGGCGGGGGAGGCCGGGACGTGAAAACGCATGCAAAACCATGCACCTTACGCATGCATGGCTTAATTCGGGAAAAATGGCGGGATTTACGGGGATATTTTGACGGGCTACTGCGCGGTCAGTTCTGCGCGTTTATTCACGTAATTCTGGTTTTGTGCAGGTGTGAATTTCTCACGATTATCATCCCGCGAAGCCGCGTCAGGCCTGAATCCGATGGCCGTTAAAATGTCGTTATCCTGTGCGGAATAATTAATTTTTTCACCGGCTGCCAGCCACACCGACAGCGCTTCACGCAGGTAATCGACGGAGTGCTGCATCGCGCAGCGTGTGACGGCGGGATTCTGACTGTTATAGCCCATTAATTCAGGTGCAAGCGCGGCGGCCAGCTCTGCGCCGTGCGCCTGCATAAAATCATTCAGGCGGTTACGGATGCTGATGCGCTGCACGTTCTCATGTGCGCGAATATAGCGACCGGCAGCCTGATTAATTTCCCATTTTTTCACGTCGATAATATCGCGCAGGGTTTGCAGGCTCCGGTTGCGGCTGTCATCACCGGTCGCGATGAGTTCCCGGTATTCCTGTTCGGTGTCAGCCAGCTCCTGTTTGCGGGTCAGCCAGGCGGTTTTCGTGTTCTGACAGACTTCAAAGGCCTGCTCCAGCGTTAAGGGTGTCATCAGGTGTCTCCGTATGGGTTACAGGCGTTGTTTTCGGGTTTTACCGGCCTGAGTGCAGATTAAATGGTCATCTGTTTCTGTCGTGGCCGAGGGCGGCTGAATCACTTTGTCGACTGACTCCACCGTTCTAAACGTGGCGGAGCACAGGACGTTGGTGCACTGGTAATAAATCTGCTTGATCGTCCCGGACAGATAGCGGCTGGTACGGGTGTGCGCCGGGTACTGACAGAACGGGCAATGCATCACTCCAGCAGTCCCCGCGCTTTCAGGTCAGCTTCACGCTCACGCAGTTTGTTAAAGTAGGCCTGACGCTGGCCGTTGGTCACTGCCACACCGTAATTCATGTGCGCCAGCGTCTCAGCCGACAGCCCGGCTTTAAACAGCACCGGCTCATCCGCCAGACGGATATGACAGTCCTTCACTGCACGCTCAAGCCACGTTTTCACCTCCTGCATGACCGCTTTATCAGGTTCGACATATCCCTGAATCCCGACGGTATTTGCGAGCGGGTTCCCCAGCGTCAGCATTTTCAGTTTCATCGCCCGGACAAGGGCCCCGCACGTCTCACGCAGCGCGTTATCCAGCTCTTTTCCGGCGTACTCGCTCAGCACAGTGTGATGCGCCTGACGGTACTTTCTGGCCGTGATGTCACAGGAGGCTTTCAGGCGGTCGCTGTCATAGGCCAGCACCTCAGCCAGCCTGTCGCATTCCTGCACCAGCTCGCGGGAGGCCACGCGTGCTAGATGCTGTTGTTTCAGCTCATCCGTCAGCACGGCCCCACCGGCACGGAATGCCCTGCGCCATACGCTGGCATCGCTGCCGTTTTCCTTTTCAATCTCAGCTTTCTGTTCGGCGGTTCGGGCAATGGCCGTGGTGGTGTCATCCATCTGACGGGCGCTTTCAAGGTGTGCTGCTCTGGCCGCGTCCAGTTGTCGGAATGCGGGTGTCAGGTATTCAGGGATAGCGGTGGTGGTCATGGTGTGTCTCCTCAGTCATGTCAAGTTGAGGAGATTCTGCCGTGCATCACACAACAACTCGACTCATTGCCGTTGTGGCAGGAATGGCACAGACGGGACTTTCAAAAAGAAGGCTGGCCAGAGAAAGGTCGCAGGAAAATCCCTCTCTCTGTTTGTTTTTTTACTATTAACTATTCACCACTGTTCACCTTTAATAAAAATATAAGTAATACAGTATGTTAAAGGGTGAACAGTTGAGAGTCTGACTGTTCACCGTCTGTTCACCACTGTTCACCCACCTGTTTTTCTTCGGCCTTTCCGCTTAGACTTTTTTACGATTAATAACTCAATATGTATAAATAATAGTAATCATAAATTTGCCTCTGGATTATCAAGAATTGCCAACGATTGTCATTGATTGCCACTGTTTGCCATTCCCTTGTTAACAGTTTGTTGTGTAGTGAGTCGGTGCAAAATGACTTGTTGCCCTAAGAGAAAATATTCACAAAATAGAGAGCTACCCGAGGCCGGACGGACACGACCGGCACTGTATGGACTTTATGAGGTAGCCCAATGCACACCGCTTTTTCTTCCCCGTCTTCTGCGCCTGTCGCCCCACCAGTGCCGTTTTCTGACGCCGTTCAGGAGCGCTTTATCCGCCTGCCCGAAGTGATGCACCTGTGCGGCCTGTCCCGTTCGACAATTTATGACCTCATCAGCCGGGAGGCTTTCCCGAAACAGATCTCACTTGGCGGTAAAAACGTGGCGTGGGCGCAGTCAGAAATTACCGCATGGATGGCCGAGCGGATCGCCGACCGTAACCAGAGCTGCGACGCATGATGATGGCCGTTCTTCTGAAAGCCCCTTTTTCTGGCTTGCTTCTGTTCGCCGTTTCCAGGTATAGTTTTCTCGCTGTCGCAAAATCGGCAGCCGGGCGTGAGAACCCGAGTTACTTCAAGGCGACACCGGACGCGCCATGCGTCTTTTTTTGTGTCTATGCCTATGTGCACCCGTTATTTACACACCGGTTCTTTAGCCGTTGCTGTATCCGCGTAATGGTGGCTCAGGCGGGGCAGCCCTCGGGCTGGCCGGTTCCCTTGAAGGCCGGTTTCTCACCCCCGTCTGGGCTACCACCAGAGTGTGAGAACTCCGGTGGTAGCGATAACCGCTACTTCAAGGAGGTTGCCCTTATGGCTACGATCCTCACCCTGTCTCACCCGCAATTTGTCTTCGTGTTTGCCGCCGTTCGTCGCGCAGACCGTAAACCCCGTATCTGTATGCTCCGCACCGTTGCCGGTGACGAGCACGCCGCACGTCTTTCCCTCGTTCGTGATTACATCCTCTCGTTTGCCGGCCGTCTGCCGGTTGCGGAGGGACGCGCATGAAACACACTACCCTCAGCATCAAAGAACTCGAATGCCTTGAGCACCTGCGTAACGTCGGCCACTTTGTCAGCGCCATGATGCAGGAGCAGGACTGCACCACCCTCCGCCGCGACCCTGCGCAGCAGTCGCAGCTCACCTCCGTAATTTATCTGATGACCGCCCAGCTCGACGGCGTGGTCGAGCGCTGCAATCAGCGCTGGCTGACCGGGGAGGGTAACGTATGAAAAAGCCGTTACCGTCGGTATTACGCGCCGCCCTGTATCGTCGTGCCGTGGCCTGTGCCTGGCTGACCCTGTGCGAACGTCAGCACCGCTACCCTCAGCTCACCCTCGATGCGCTGGAAAGTGCTATTGCCTCCGAGCTGGAAGGTTTCTATTTGCGCCAGCACGGCGAGGAAAAAGGCCGTCAGATTGCCTGTGCGCTGCTCGAAGATTTAATGGAAGCCGGTCCACTGAAAGCTGCGCCGTCGCTGTCCTTTCTGGGGATGGTCGTCATGGATGAACTCTGCGCCCGTCATATCGCCGCGCCGGTTGTGCACTGAGGGAGAAAATAACGATGAAAATGAACGTAACCGAAACTGTAAAACAGGCATGCGGCCACTGGCCGCGCATTCTCCCGGCGCTGGGTGTGAAGGTGATTAAAAACCGGCATCAGGCCTGCCCGGTATGTGGCGGCTCTGACCGCTTTCGTTTTGACGACAAAGAGGGGCGCGGGACGTGGTTCTGCAACCAGTGCGGCGCGGGTGACGGCCTTAAGCTGGTCGAAAAGGTGTTCGGCATGTCGGCCTCCGAGGCCGCCGGGAAGGTGAACGCCCTGACCGGCAGCCTGCCGCCAGTTGCTGAGGATATTATTGCCGCCGCTGATGCTGAAACTGACGCCAGCCGTAAAGCCGCTGCCACGCTTGCCGCTTCACTGATGGAGAACACCCGCCCAGCCACCGGCAACGCCTACCTGACGCGCAAGGGCTTTCCTGCGCTCGAATGCCTGACGCTTTCCACCACGCACAAAACCGGCGGCGTGACGTACCGCGCCGGTGATGCGGTCGTGCCGCTGCAGGACGAGACCGGCGCACTGGTTAACGTTCAGCTCATTAACGCTGAGGGCCTGAAACGCACCCTGAAAGGCGGTCAGGTAAAAGGGGCATGGCACCTTATCGACGGGAAAAAAGAGGCGGGAAAACGCCTGTGGATAGCGGAGGGCTATGCGACTGCGCTCACCGTGCATCACCTGACCGGTGAAACGGTTATGGTGGCGCTCTCGTCCGTGAACCTCCTTTCTCTGGCGAGCCTTGCCCGAAGTCAGCACCCGGCCTGTCAGATTGTTCTCGCTGCTGACCGTGACCTCAGCGGGAACGGCCAGACCAAGGCCGCAGCGGCCGCACAGGCCTGTGAGGGCACTGTTGCCCTCCCGCCGGTGTTCGGTGACTGGAATGATGCCTTTATGCAGCAGGGTGAGGACGCCACGCGCAAAGCGATTTACGATGCCATCCGGCCACCGGCACAAAGCCCGTTCGACACCATTAGCGAGGCGGAATTTACCGCCATGAGCACCAGTGAAAAGGCGATGCGGGTGCATGAGCATTACGGCGAAGCGCTGGCAGTGGATGCGAACGGCCAGCTCCTGTCCCGGTATGAGGCCGGGACATGGAAAATCATCCCGCCGTCAGACTTTGCCCGCGACGTGGCCGGGCTGTTCCAGCGCCTGCGCGCCCCGTTCTCGTCGGGGAGAATTGCCTCCGTGGTCGATACCCTGAAACTCATTATTCCCCAGCAGGCCGCCCCCGCGCGTCGTCTGATTGGTTTTCGCAACGGTGTGCTCGATACCCTCACCGGCGTGTTCAGCCCACACAGCAAATCCCACTGGCTGCGCACCCTGTGCGACGTGGACTTTACCCCGCCGGTGGAGGGTGAAACGCTGGAAACCCACGCGCCGAATTTCTGGCGTTGGCTCGACCGTGCGGCGAGCGGCAATGCAGCAAAGCGCGACGTTATTCTGGCTGCGCTGTTTATGGTGCTGGCGAACCGCTACGACTGGCAGCTCTTTCTCGAAGTGACCGGCCCCGGCGGGAGCGGAAAAAGTATTCTGGCCGAAATTGCGACCCTGCTCGCCGGGGAGGACAACGCCACGTCAGCGACCATCGAGACGCTGGAATCACCACGTGAGCGCGCGGCGCTGATTGGCTTCTCGCTGATACGCCTGCCAGACCAGGAGAAATGGAGCGGGGACGGCGCAGGACTTAAGGCTATCACCGGCGGCGATGCCGTGTCGGTCGATCCGAAATACCGCGACGCCTATTCGGCCTATATCCCGGCGGTGATTCTGGCCGTGAACAATAACCCGATGCGCTTCACCGACCGCAGCGGCGGCGTGTCCCGTCGCCGGGTAATCATCCACTTCCCGGAGCAAATCGCCCCGGAGGAGCGCGACCCGCAGCTTAAAGACAAAATCGCACACGAGCTGGCCGTCATCGTGCGCCAGCTTATGCAGCAATTCAGCGACCCGATGACGGCACGTACACTGCTCCAGTCGCAGCAGAACTCTGACGAGGCACTGAGTATCAAGCGCGATGCCGACCCGACGTTTGATTTTTGCGGCTATCTGGAGGCGCTGCCGCAGACAAACGGGATGTTTATGGGGAACGCCAACATTATCCCGCGACAGCCCCGTAACTATCTCTATCACGCCTATCTGGTCTATATGGAGGCGAACGGGTACAAGCATGTGCTGAGCCTGAAAATGTTTGGGCTGGGGCTGCCGATGATGCTGAAAGAGTACGGGATGAACTACGAGAAGCGGCACACCAAACAGGGGACGCAAACCAACCTGACGCTCAGGGAAGACAGCAACGGCGACTGGCTGCCGAAGTGCGACGAAACCGCAGCGACATAAACTACTCAGACCGGCAATCGCCGGTCTTTTTATACCTGATTATCATGCCGGGTGAACAATCGACTGTTCACCCTTCACCATCTGTTCACCTATTAACTCTATGAAATTACTGTATAAAAATGAAAGGTGAACAGAGTGAACAGTAAAACCTAAAAAAACTTTTTATCCCCCCCTCGTCACCTGACACGCTGCATCCTTAGCGCGAAAAAATTATAAAGGTGAAGAGTCGACTGTTCACTCTTCACCAACTCATCACCACTTAACGTCATGATTTTAAATGGGAAATAATCGAGGTGAACAGTGTGAACAGTTAAATGCAAAAAAAGATTTTTATGGTACTTTTCCCCGGTTAGGTTCCGAGTGACGGATCCTAACCGAAAGAAGCTTTCAAATTTATTTAGTGAGTCATATCAGATAGCTAAGGTGAAGAGAGGGCAAAAAATGGTTGGGGGCACAAATGGGGGCATATATCATGGGGTATATTTATTATTTATTACTTTTCATTGTGTTACGTGATGATTTGAGTCCGGCCTTCGCACCATCGGAACATCAATAGACGTCAACGGACGTCTTTTTTTGTGCCTAAAATCCAGTATTTATCTACCATTCCCGCTATATTAACTCTCTCAAGGTCAACCGACATCAACGTACATCTACCAACAGATGTTGGTACAGATGATGGTATTTCCGGTTCGATAATGCTTGTACCAACAGGGAGGGGATAAAGCATGGCTCTAACAGATATCAAAGTCAGAACAGCCAAGCCAACGGATAAGCAATACAAGCTGACTGATGGCAGTGGTATGCATCTTCTCGTCCACCCTAATGGTTCTAAGTACTGGCGTTTGCAGTACCGTTTTGACGGCAAGCAAAAGATGCTGGCACTTGGGGTTTACCCTGAAATCACACTGGCGGATGCCAGAGCACGTCGTGACGAAGCGCGTAAGCTGCTAGCGAATGGCGTCGATCCGGGAGACAAAAAGAAAAATGATAAGGTTGAGCAGAGTAAAGCTCGAACCTTCAAAGAGGTAGCGATCGAGTGGCATGGCACCAATAAAAAGTGGTCTGAAGATCATGCCCATCGTGTGCTAAAAAGTCTGGAAGATAATCTCTTCGCAGCGCTTGGTGAGCGTAACATCGCTGAGTTAAAAACTCGCGATTTATTAGCACCCATTAAAGCCGTAGAGATGTCTGGACGTCTTGAGGTTGCTGCCCGTCTTCAACAGCGCACTACGGCCATCATGCGTTATGCAGTGCAAAGTGGGTTAATTGATTATAACCCGGCACAAGAGATGGCTGGGGCGGTTGCTTCCGGTAATCGACAACATCGTCCGGCGCTGGAATTAAAGCGCATTCCTGAGTTACTACAGAAAATAGACAGCTACACCGGCAGGCCGCTAACCCGCTGGGCAACAGAACTCACCCTGCTTATCTTTATTCGATCCAGTGAGCTGCGTTTTGCTCGCTGGTCAGAAATCGATTTTGAAACGTCAACGTGGACCATCCCGCCTGAGCGAGAGCCTATTCCTGATGTAAAACATTCTCAGCGAGGCTCAAAGATGCGTACACCGCATCTGGTGCCGCTTTCAAAGCAGGCGCTGGCGATCCTAAAGCAGATAAAACAGTTCTGTGGCGAACATGAGCTGATTTTTATTGGCGATCATGATCCGCGTAAGCCAATGAGTGAAAATACCGTAAACAGTGCCCTACGCGTGATGGGTTATGACACTAAAGTTGAGGTTTGCGGGCACGGCTTCCGCACAATGGCCTGTAGTTCGTTAATTGAGTCAGGGCTATGGTCGAAGGATGCGGTGGAAAGGCAGATGAGCCATATGGAACGCAATTCGGTGAGGGCGGCGTATATCCATAAAGCGGAACATCTGGATGAGCGCAAGCTGATGTTGCAGTGGTGGGCGGATTTCCTGGATGCGAACCGGGAGAAGGGAATAACGCCGTTTGACTATGCGAAGATCAATCGAGGCAATGTTGAGTGAGGGGCTTGTCATCTCTGTTTAATTAAAGAAAATCGACCAGACTTGCTAAGGAAGCTGGTTGTTGATCTTTAATGAAAATACTGCTTTGAGACACGAACAATGATTGGCCTTCATCAGTAAGAACTTGCCGCGTGAACCACGGACGTGAACTGACAATGACTGCAGTGAACATTCCGTGTTGCTCGATATGGGACTAAGATACTGGCGTTGTATAGATGACATGTCTTTTGATTTTCCAGGACGAATACCGAATCAGGTTGAGTGCTTGGCAATATGTCGGGTATTCATTTTCGCCTCAGATAATGAATTGAAGTGTTATATCATCGCTGGCTAAACGGAGACCCCCACCGACTCAGTGTGGGGAGTTGACCCATCTCACTTTTTAATAATTTTTGTTTGGAAATCATGCGTAATTTATGCGTATTACCTTCCATTTTGTCACTTTTCTGAGGGCCTTCATGATATCTTTAAGGCCCTCTTTTTTATCGCAGTGTGCAGCGACATATCGCTCGGGATAGTGTTATCACCACTGCCTCATACAGACAGAAAAACCGATGAATAAGCAAAATTATGCACCTGGAATGCGGGTGGTTATTCGTGATGCAGAGTGGCGCATTCGCCGGGCGGATGACAGTGGAGATGGTGGCAATCTGCTGACCTGTGATGGCATTTCGGAGCTGGTACGCGGTAAAGAAGGGCTGTTTCTGACAAAGCTGGAGCAAAAAGTCGAGATTCTCGATCCAGCAAAAACAAATCTGGTGGAAGATGAGTCAGCCAATTACCAGGCGGCTCAGTTGTACATAGAGAGCCAGCTACGCCAACGCGTACCGACTGACAGCAAAGTCCATTTTGGACATCAGGCTGCAATGGACTCTATGCCCTTTCAGCTCGATCCCACTCGCATGGCGCTGGCGCAGCCGCGACAGCGGATATTAATTGCTGATGCGGTAGGGCTGGGTAAAACGCTGGAAGCCGGTATCCTGGTTTCAGAGCTGATTCGCCGTGGACGTGGCAAACGCATTTTGGTGCTGGCGGTTAAATCCATGCTTACGCAATTCCAGAAAGAATTCTGGAGCCGTTTTGCTATTCCGTTGACGCGGCTTGACTCCGCTGGTCTACAAAAGGTGCGTAACCGCATCCCAACCAACCACAATCCGTTCCATTATTTCGATAAGACCATTATCTCCATCGATACCCTGAAACAGGACATCGAGTATCGCCATCACCTGGAAAACGCCTGGTGGGATATTATTGTTATCGATGAAGCGCATAATGTCGCTGAACGTGGGACCAGCTCTTTGCGCAGCAAACTGGCAAAATTGCTCGCCGGGCGCAGCGATACGTTGATTATGCTTTCAGCTACGCCGCATGACGGTAAGGCTGAAAGTTTTGCCAGCCTGATGAATATGCTCGACCCGACGGCCATTGCCAATCCGAAAGAGTATGAATACGCCGATTTTGCCGATAAAAATCTGGTTGTGCGTCGCTTCAAAAAAGACGTAAAAGATCAGATGGCTGGTGAGTTTCCGGAACGTAATATCGTCAAATTGATGCGCCCGGCAACCGGAGCTGAAGAGGAAGCCTACCGCCGATTGGTTGAGAGTCAGTTCCGTGACGATGATGATGAAAACTCGCGGTCAAATAAAGGCCGCCTGTTCAAAATTACGCTCGAAAAAGCGTTGTTCTCCAGTCCAATGGCATGTGCCAGCGTGGTGGCTAACCGCCTGAAGCGGCTTGAGAACCGCAAAGAAATAAACAGTCAGAGCCAGATTAACGAATTAGAGTCACTGCTGCTGGCGCTCAATAATATTGATGCCAGCCAGTTCAGCAAGTATCAGTTGTTGCTGGAGACCATCCGTAACGATCTCCGCTGGAAAGCGAATAACACGGAAGATCGTCTGGTGATCTTTACCGAGAGTATCAAAACGCTCGAGTTCCTTGAGCAGCAACTGCGCTCCGATCTCAAGCTGAAAGACGATCAAATTGCCACGTTGCGAGGCGATCAGGGCGATACAGTTCTGATGGAAACCGTCGAAGCGTTTGGCAAAACCCAGTCTCCGCTACGCCTGCTCATCTGCTCGGATGTCGCGTCTGAAGGTATCAACCTGCACCACCTCAGCCATAAAATGATTCACTTCGATATTCCGTGGTCGCTGATGGTATTCCAGCAGCGTAACGGACGTATTGACCGCTACGGGCAAAAACACCAGCCACAGATCCGTTACTTGCTGACTGAAGCCAGTGAACCGCAGATCAACGGTGATATGCGTGTGCTGGAAGTGCTGATCAATAAAGACGAACAGGCGCAGAAGAATATCGGCGACAGTTCCGAATTTACCGGCAAATTTACCCAGGAAGAGGAAGAAGAGCAGGTTGCTGAATTCATGATGCAGGACGATGGCGCCAGCCTGTTCAATGATCTATTGAATAGCAATGTCACTGAAAATTCTGAACACGACCTGTTTGGCGAAATCTGCAGCGCAGTGTCCAGCGATGCTTCGATCGTGACCGAAAGTGACATTAGTCTGTTTGATAATGAGCAGGCATACTGCGAAAAAGCGCTAGGCTATCTGAAGACCTGCGGCCAGACCGTGCAATACGATACCTTGCCTGATAACACCTTATCGCTGGTCGCACCGGAGGAGTTACGCCGTCGCTTTAACCAGTTACCGCCGGAAATTGCGCCGGAAAACTGGCAGCTTTATCTAAGCCAGGACAAAACTGTTATTACGGAAGCCATTTCGCGGGCGCGCGGTGAGCAACATGCCTGGCCCGATGTGCAGTATCTCTGGCAAATTAACCCGGTCGTGCAGTGGTTAGACGACAAAATTCAGTCTGCCTTTGGTCGCCACCAGGCTCCGGTGATGCGCCTGCCGCACCTGTTTGAACCTGATGAGGATCATTTCATCCTTTCCGGGTTGTTCCCGAACCGTAAGTCGCACCCGATGGTGAACCCGTGGCTGGTGGTGAGCTTTAACCGCGAAACGTTAAGCGGTAGCCTGCCTTTTGCTGAGTTCCTGAAACGACATCCGCAACTGAGTAGCAAGCTGACTAACAGTGGCGGCAAAGATCGTAACCATCAACGCCAGCAGGAGCTGCTGGAAGCGGCAATCGCCCATGCGCGGGATGTGTTTGTTCACGATCGAAATGCTTTTGAAGAGCGTATCAATCAGCAGCTCAATGAGCATCTACAGAAGCTAGACGTTCTGCGTGGGCGTCAGCTGAATCAACTGGAGCTGGATTTTGCCGATAATAAACAGCAGCTTTCAGTGAAACAGAGCCGCAAAGAACAACGTCAGCGCGAAATCGAACACAATTTTGACAGCTACATCCAATGGATTGAGGACACCATGACCACCGAAAAAGAGCCCTACATCCAGGTTATTGCTGTAATCACCGGAGCGGAGGGCTAATCATGGCGCTGGTCGGTATTAATAACGAAAACGAGTTTTACTCTAACCACTATCTGGGCGAAGTCTTTACCAGTGACATTCGCGATGTACTGGAACCCTGGATTAACCAGGAAAATGCCGCTCGCGAAGCTGAACGTGCTGCCCGTGAAAAGGGCAAAGAGGTTGAGGCGGGCTACCGCGCACCGTGGAACCAGCTTTACAGCCTGGCGACAGAGTTTTTCCGCAAACTTACTGAACATGAGAAACAGCGCCAGATCCCACAGCGTCTTGCCGATCAGCGCAGTCGCTGGCAGCCGCTGTTAAAGGCATTGGGTTATGAACTCAATCCGCATATTCAGATGCTGGATGACGATACGCCTTTGCCGGTACTGGCTCGTTACAACAGCACCGACGGCAGTCCGTGGCTGTGGATTGTTGAAGCGCATGATCAGGATGAAGGAACGCTGGATCCACTGGCGCTGTCGCTGCTGACCGCGCAGTTCCCGGCAGATACCGATAAACATAAGCGCGACAGTCTGCGTAAAAAAGCGAACGGCGAATACCGTAGCTGGCAGGATCTGCTCTCCACGGTGGTCTTCACGCAAAATGAACCGCCGCGTTTTGTACTGCTGCTTGGCAATCGCCAGCTGTTATTGCTGGATCGTACTAAGTGGGCGCAAAACCGTCTGCTGCGTTTTGATTTTGAAGAAATTTTAAGCCGTCGTGAAACGGATACGTTGAAAGCGACGTCGGTGTTGTTACACAAAGACTCGCTGTTACCCGGCAGCGGTGCGCCATACCTCGATTCGCTGGATGACAATTCGCACAAACATGCGTTTGGCGTGTCGGAAGATCTGAAATATGCCCTGCGTGAGAGCATTGAGCTGTTGGGTAATGAAGCGATGCGTTATCTCATCGACAACGAGCTGGCTTATTATACCGGGAAACGTGCTATTAACCCGGATGAGTTGAGCCGCGAATGCCTGCGGTATATGTATCGTCTGTTGTTCCTGTTCTATATCGAAGCGCGCCCGGAACTGGGCTATGCGCCGATGACCGCCAAAACCTATCTGCAGGGATACAGTCTGGAAACGCTGCGCGATCTGGAGATGATCCCGCTGACCAGCGAAGAAGATCGCAACGGGCGCTACTTTCACGATAGCCTGAATATGCTGTTCAAACTGGTGCGTGACGGCTACAGCGGCGGCGTGAAAATGCAGGGCGACCTGGAGAGCGGCGACCGGATCACTATTCACAGCCATCAGTTCAGCGTGCCGCGTCTGGAAAGCCATCTTTTTGAAGCGAATAACACCCGTATTCTTAACCGTGTGGTGTTCCGCAACGAAACCCTGCAACAAATTATTCAGGCGATGTCGTTAAGCCGCCCGGGTAAAGGACGTTTTAATCGCCGGGGGCGTATCTCCTATCGCCAATTGGGTATCAACCAGTTGGGTGCAGTGTATGAAGCGCTGCTCTCCTACCGCGGATTCTTCGCCAGCGACGATCTCTACGAGGTGAAAAAAGGCGGAGAAGAGTTTAACGAGCTGGAGACGGGCTATTTCGTCAGCAAAGACGAGATCGGCAAATACAATGAAGACGAGAAGGTTTACGAAAAAGACGGCAGCCTGCGTATTCACCGTAAAGGCAGTTTTATCTATCGCATGGCCGGGCGCGACCGCGAAAAATCCGCTTCTTACTACACTCCAGAAGTGCTGACCCGCTCGTTAGTCAAGTATGCACTGAAAGAGCTGTTTAAAGAGCAGATTGATCCGATTACCGATCCGCATGCCAAAGCTGATGCCATCTTAAACCTCACCGTATGCGAACCGGCGATGGGCAGCGCAGCGTTCCTTAACGAAGCCATCAACCAGCTGGCGGAAGCGTATCTGTTCCACAAACAGCAGGCGGAAGGTCGCCGCATTCCTCAGGATCGCTACACCCAGGAGCTGCAACGGGTGAAAATGTACATTGCCGACAACAACGTATTCGGCGTGGACTTAAACCCGGTGGCGGTGGAGCTGGCGGAAGTGTCGCTGTGGCTGAATGCCATCAGCGGCGATGCATTTGTACCGTGGTTTGGCTACCAGCTGCACTGTGGCAACTCGTTGGTGGGCGCACGCCGTCAGATGTTCAACAAGAGCGAGCTGACCTACAAAAAAGCGAAAGATCCGAGCTGGCTTAACAGTGAACCGGCCGAGCTGGCGATGAATATTCCACGCGAGGAGAAGCAGATTTTCCACTTCCTGCTGCCGGATAGCGGTATGGCCAACTACAGCGACAAAACCGTCAAACAGCGCTATCCGGATGATTTCAAAGCGCTGGATAGCTGGCGCAAAGAGTTTACCAAAAGCTTTGCACCGCATGAGATTGCCGATGTGCAGCGCATCAGCGGCAAAGTGGAAGCGCTCTGGAACACGTTCCGTCAGCAGCTGAAAGCTGAGCGCCAGAAAACCGCCGACAATTATCCGGTTTGGCCTGCGGAAAATACGAACCAAGCTCGCTCTTCTTTAAGCAGCAAAGATGAAACCTTCAGCGGTCGCCTCGAAGATAACAGTACCTATCTGAAACTGCGCTGGGTGATGGACTACTGGTGTGCGCTGTGGTTCTGGCCGATCGACAAAGCGGATGAACTGCCCGATCGCGGTATGTGGCTGATGGAGATGGAGACTCTGCTCGATGGTATTGTCGTCACGGAAAGAGTCACTGAAGCCGCAGAACAGGCCACCGGCGATCTGTTTGCCGACGAGGGTATGGTGCGTGAAGAGTCTTCGCTGTTTTCCGGTGCTGGTCGCCTGAAAACCGATGTGCTGTTCCGCCATTTGCCGCGTCTGGCGATTGTTGATGCGCTGAAGAAACAGCACCGTTTCTTCCATTGGGATCTGGAATTCTGCGATTTGTTTGCCGAACGCGGCGGCTTTGACCTGATGCTCGGAAATCCCCCGTGGCTGAAGGTCGAATGGCAGGAAGCGGGCGTGCTGGGCGATTACGAGCCGGAGTTTGTGCTGCGTAAGCTGAGCGCCTCGAAGCTGGCAACGTTGCGAATTGGTACTTTTAACGCCATTCCGGCGCTGGAAGATGCATGGCGCAGCGAGTATGAAGGCTGCGAAGGGATGCAAAACTTCCTTAATGCGCAGCAGAACTACCCGGTGCTGCGTGGCGTGCAGACCAATCTGTATAAATGCTTCCTGCCGCAGGCATGGCGTTTAGGATCGCAGAAAGGCGTGGCAGGTTTCCTGCACCCGGAAGGGATTTATGACGACCCGAAAGGCGGTCAGTTGCGTGCGTCGGTGTATCCGAGGTTGAGAGCACATTTTCAGTTTCAGAACCAGCATATGCTTTTCCCTATCGCTCACAGGGCAAAATACAGTATTAATATCTATACAGCTTTACCAAGTCTTCCTGTCAGCTTTATCAGTATTGCTAACCTTTTCTCAGCCAAAACGATCGAGCTTTGCTTTGCTCATGATGGTTCCGGTGAAGTTGGCGGCATTAAAGATGATGAAACAGGTTCATGGAATGAAGCGGGGCATCAAAGCCGTATTTTAACTGTCGGGATGGAACGGCTCGCTCTATTTGTCAGTCTTTATGATGAAGAGGGTACGCCGGCTCTTGAGGCTCGACTTCCTGCGCTTCATGCTGAACCGCTTGTTTCTGTACTTGAAAAATTTGCAAAGCAGCCCAAACGGTTGGGGGGCTTGCAGGGGCAATTTTTCTCTACGGTCATGTTTGATGAAACATATGCCCAAGATGAAGGATCAATTAAGCGTGATACTCAGTTTCCGGAAAAACCATCACAATGGATTCTGTCTGGTCCGCATTTCTATGTCGGAACGCCGCTTTATAAAACACCTCGAGAGATTTGCACCGAGAAAGGACATTATGACTGCCTCGATCTGCTAACTCTGCCTGATGACTATCTGCCGCGCACTAACTATATTCCGGCATGTGATGTGCAGGAATATGCTAAACGTACACCACGCGTTACGTGGACTGAACCGGGTGAAGATGAACCGAGAAAGGTGACGGAACATTATCGTATTATTGCTAGCCGAGCCCTAAGTCAGGCCGGAGAGCGAACACTACAAAGCTGTATTGTCCCACCTTTAGTCGCTCATATTGATGGTATATATAGTACAGTTCTAAAAGCAGATGATAGTTTGATCAGTTTTGCTGCTTCTTGGGCATCTGTACCTATGGATTTCTTTGTGAAATCGACAGGGAAGAGTGATTTCAGGGGAGATTTGGCAAAGAGGATGCCATTACCTCAGTGGGGTGAAAAAATCAATTTAGTCCACTCTCGCGCTTTGCTCTTAAATTGTGTTTTGCAAAATTACAGCGAGCTATGGGGCAAATGTTACAACTCAGAATTTAACACCCAGCGTTGGAGCCGTAACCTCCTGCAGCTACCACAAGATATCTTCGCCAACCTGACTCCAGAATGGCAGCGTAACTGCGCTTTACGCTCCGACTACAGCCGCCGTCAGGCGTTGGTAGAAATCGACGTGCTGGTGGCGCAGGCTCTGGGATTAACCCTTGAAGAACTGCTAACCATCTATCGCGTTCAGTTCCCGGTGATGCGCCAGTACGAAGCCGATACCTGGTATGATCAAAACGGCCGCATTATCTTTACCCCAAGCAAAGGGCTGGTGGGCGTTGGCCTGCCGCGTACCGCGCGTAAAGCGGACCTGAAAAACGGTTTTGTCTTTAACGTCGACAGCCCGGACTGGTCCGGTGGCGACTGTACTGATCAAGCTATTGGCTGGGATGATGTCAAGCATCTGCAAACTGGTACCGTCAGCGTCACTTTTGATGACTATACTCGCAGCGACGAAGGTGAGCGCCGAACCGTCACCTGGCAGGCTCCGTTTATCAAGCCGGATCGCGAAGACGACTACAAAGTGGCCTGGGCATTCTTTGCACAAGATAAGGAGAGCGCCTGATGCTGCCTTCTGTTGTTAGTCGGCAGGTTGCCGACAGCGTTGCCTCCTTTTTACGGGCAGCCTTCCCGCTTAACAGCCCGCTGTTTAATGGTAAAGAAAGCAATAACGTCTCAATGCTGGAGCAATTTCTGTCCCAGCCGGAAACGCTGCTGAAAGGGCCGTATCTTTCCGCTCAGCTGCCGTTTCGTAAAAGTGATTTACCGCTGAACTTCTTTCCTAACCTGACGCTGCCGTTCCCGCCGCATGCACATCAGGCGCAGGCGTTCCAGCGCCTGGGTATCGAGATGCCTCAGCCGACGCTGGTGGCGACCGGGACGGGTTCTGGTAAAACGGAATGTTTTATGTTCCCGCTGCTTAACCATTGTGCTGGGGCATCAGAGGCCGGTGTTAAAGCGATCATCATTTACCCGATGAACGCCCTGGCAACCGATCAGGCCAGCCGTTTCGCTAAAACCATCGCCAGCGATCCGCAGCTGCATGGCAAAGTGACTGTCGGCCTGTTTGTCGGCGACAGTGAAATTGAGCCCAGCAAAAAGATGTCTGCGGATAAGGTCATCACCTGCAAACATACTCTGCGTGAGAACCCGCCGGATATCCTGCTGACCAACTATAAGATGCTGGATTACTTGCTGATGCGCCCCGGCGATCAGAAACTCTGGCGCTATAACCAGCCTGGGTCACTGCGTTATCTGGTGGTGGATGAACTGCATACGTTTGATGGTGCGCAGGGGTCGGATCTGGCCTGTCTGGTGCGCCGTCTGAAGTATCACATCGGTGTCGATGACAAGCGTTTTGCCTGCGTGGGGACGTCGGCTACCGTAGGTGATGAACTGGGACAACTACTCGATTACGCGAAAACGATCTTTGATCAGCCATTTGGTGATGATGCGGTTATTCGAGAAGATCGCTACACGGCGGCAGAGTATCTGCAAGGTTATACCATCGAGTACAGTCAGTATCCGGGACAGGATGTCAGCGTAGCGCTGGATCCGCAAACGTACGCCAGCCCGGTAGATTATCTGAACGGACAAATTCCGCTGTGGTTCCCGGATAGTTCACTGCAATTACCTGCCGATCTGGACAGCGATCGCGGACGTGAAAAGCGTATTGAGTTGGGCTCATTGTTACGTCGCCACAGCATCCTGCACGTACTCCTTGAGGATTTGCAGGGGGGAATTTTGTCGGAACAGCAGTGCCTGGAAAATCTCCAGGTGATGCTGGCGGAAAGCGCCGGGCACGCGACCCGCGTGCTGCAAAGCATTCTGGCACTGATTGCCCAGGCGCGCCTGGAGGTTCCAGAAAAACAGGACGATCGGGAAAAGCGCCTGCAGGTGAACAAAGCGCGGCCCATTCTGCCCTTTGTGCAACTTCGTTCTCAGCTGTGGTTGCGCGAGATGCGCCGCCTGGTTGCTAGCGTGTCAAAAACACCTGAGCTTGTTTTTGCTGATGATGTCGCGGTGGAAGATCGCGAACATTACCTTCCCGTTATTCACTGTCGTGACTGCCATGCTACCGGTTGGGCGAGCCTGCGCCATGGTCAGAGTGTTCAACTCGAAACCGACCTGGACGGTATTTATCGTCAGTTCTTCGAAAAAGGCCGTTCGATTGTATTAGCCTTCCCGGACAACAACGATAAACCGGTCAGCGGTGTTCACGAGAAACTGTGCCCTTCCTGTTTAAAGCTCAATAAGCAAACTAACGTGCAGTGTGGGCATTGTGGCCATACTGATCTGCTACAAGTACTCATCCCGGATATGCTCAAAGAGCGTAAGGATGAGCTGGAATTTGCTAACGAATGTCCGTACTGCAACAGCAAACAGGGTATTTCGATTCTTGGGTCACAGGCAGCCAGCCTGTCAGCGGTGATGATCCACCAGCTTTATGGCAGCCAGTTCAACGAACATAAAAAGCTGATTACGTTTTCTGACTCGGTACAGGATGCCGCACACCGCGCCAGTTTCTTTACCGCCCGAACTTGGCCGTTGATGGTACGCGGACAAATCGCCAGCGTGTTGGGTGAAAAAGAAACGTTACCGTTGGATGCCTTTGCGGCACGCGTCTGCCAGCAGGCGCGTGAACGTTCACCGGATGATGCTCATTTTGCCGCGAGCTTCATCGCGCCCAACATGCAGTGGATAAACGATTACCAGACGCTGAAGAACGAAGGCCAGCTGGCAGAGAGTTCCGATTTACCGGAGCTGGTTTCTCTTCGTCTCGACTGGGAGGTATACAGCGAATTTACCCTACGCGCACGAATTGGACGTACGCTGGAGGCCACTGGTTACGCAGCTGCAGGAATTGATATTGCACGTTTCAATTCAGCGATAACGGCGCTTCACCAACAGCTTGTCGAGGAGCTGGGTGATGAAATGGTTGGAGTCAGCGTTGAGCAGGTGGCACACCTGGTGATTGGCGTTCTTTGGCATCAGCGGCAGGCGGGAGCTGTTCTGCATCCGGCGTTCGAAAGTTATCGGCGCGAGGGTAAGACCTTTATGATGACGCAGAAGGAGCGAACTTCGCGCTATATGCCGTCTATTGGTCCGAAAACGCGTAAACCGGCCTATGCCTCGTTTGAAAAAATAAATGGCTTCCATCGACTGATTGGTGCGAAATCCAACCCCAGCTGGTATCAGCATTGGATCAACCGCACGCTCAGCAACGGCAATAATCTGTTTATCAGCAGCCTGGCCGAGACGGTTTTACGACGTCTGTTTGCGACACTGAAAATGACCGGGTTGGTAAAAGACTTTGACACAAAAGGCAAAGAAGCTTGGGGGCTAGTACCTTCGGCGCTGGTTGTGAGTCGTGATGTTGTTCAGCTAAACTGCACTTGCTGTCGTGAGGTTGTTCGGGCTCCGGCCGATCAGGGCTGGCACTGGCGAAACGCGCCATGCCTTTCTCTGCGCTGTGAGGGGCACTATCAGGAAGCTGAAAATACAGTGACCTGGCACTGGGATAATATGGACATCGCTCGTGTTCAGGGGGCAGAGCATACCGGATTACTAAGCCGTGAAGATCGTGAGGCTACGGAAAAATCGTTCTACCGCGGTAATCAGCCATGGAATATCAACCTGCTCTCGGCAACACCGACGCTGGAGATGGGTATCGATGTGGGTGACCTTTCTACGGTATTACTCTGTTCTGTTCCACCCACGCAGGCTAATTACTTACAGCGTATTGGTCGTGCCGGGCGTAAAGACGGCAATGCGCTTAACATTACGGTGGCTGAGGGGAACCCGCACGATCAGTTCTTCTTTGAAGAACCTCTGGAAATGATGCAAGGGCAGGTACAGGCTCCAGGTGTGTTCCTGAACGCAACGGCTATTTTGGAGCGTCAGTTGGCCGCATTCTGCATGGACAACTGGGTGAAAACAGGTGTTCCGGCATCTGCTATCAGCAAAAACGTGAAACAGATGCTGGACGGGCTGGAGTTTGGAAACAAATCTGAGTTCCCTTATAACTTCCTGAGCTACGTCGAACAGCATCATGTGGATATTGCTCAGCAGTTCTCGTCCATCTTCCCTGACCTTATGGAAGACACACGTCTACAGCTCCTGTCATATTTGCAAGGGGCACCAGGGCAGCGTTCTCTGGTTCAACGTATCGAACAAGCATTAAAACTACTGTTGGAGGATCGCAAATCGTTGCGTTCCCGGATTGATAAGCTCAAGCGTAGTATCGATAAGCTGGAGAGCGATCCGCACGATCAAAACTTTGACAGCGATATGCGCGAGTTGACTTCGGAACGTCAGGCGCTGATGACGCTGGTGAACCAGATCAATAACAAGCAGACGCTTAATTTCCTCACCGATGAAGGATTACTTCCCAACTATGCCTTCCCGGAGGCCGGTATTACGCTGCGTTCTGTGCTGTGGCGGCGCAAGGACGGTGGGGAAACGCGTGAGTATCAGAACACGACCTACGAATACGAACGTCCGGCTTCAACGGCGCTGGCTGAGCTTGCCCCGTTGAATAACTTCTATGCGGGCGGGCATAAAGTTGAAATCGAACAGATTGATCTTAAAGTGTCTGAACCTGAAAACTGGCGTATTTGCAGCCACTGTAACTACAGCGAGAATATCGATCAATCCGGCGATCAGCATAAATACTGTCCAAAATGCGGCACACCAGGTTGGGCTGATGCCGGGCAAAAAACGACGTTACTGAAGCTTCGCCAGGTTTATGCCCGCTCAAGCGCCCGCGACAGCCAGATCAGTGATGAGAGCGATAGCCGAGAACCGGCTTTCTTCCAGCGACAGCTGCTAGTCAGCTTCGAAAAAGAGGATGTATCGGCCGCTTATGCCATTGATGAAGGAGAAATCCCGTTTGGCTTTGAGTTTTTGAGCAAAGTGATTCTGCGAGATATCAACTTTGGCAAAATGGCGGATGATGCCAATGAGCTGATGATCGCAGGAGAGGCAAAGAAACGCACCGGGTTTAAAGTTTGCCTCGGCTGCGGCATGGTGCAGCGCCCTCGCGATCATGAACCACGCCATGACCTGAGCTGTAAATATCGCGTTGAACCCGAAAAAGCGAAGTTTGAAGATTATCTCTACCTTTATCGCCAACTGGAATCTGAGGCATTGCGTATCCTGCTGCCGGTAACCAGCTACAGTAACGATCGCGTGGTAGAAGCCTCCCTGGGGGCAGCCATTCAGCTTGGGCTCAAACATTACTTCAAAGGTAACGTGGATCACCTGAAAGGCGTGGTGTATCGCGAGCCGGAAAATGAGGGCGAATCCTGGCGTCAGTATCTGGTGATTTACGACACTGTACCAGGAGGGACCGGCTCACTCAAAGAATTGATGCGTACACCTGACAACCTGCTGAAATTACTTGAGCTGGCCTACAAGGCGTTAGTGGAATGCAGCTGCAACCATGATACGCATAAAGACGGCTGCTATCGCTGTGTTTACGCTTACCGTGACCGCGGGCGTATGAAGTATGTATCAAGAGATCAGGCGCGTCTCTTACTGGCGAAAATCCTGAAGGCCAGTGCTTCTATACGCGTTATTGATTCCATCAAAAACATTTCGCTTGATGCCATGATGGGGAGTGAACTGGAAAAATGGTTCATTCACTGCCTGCAGGATAACAAAAATCTTCTCGTGAGCCGGAGTTATGCCCATCAGAACGCAGGCTGGATTATTAATACCCGTACAGAACCGGCGATGAGCTGGCATCTCAAAGCACAGGTTGATTTAGGGGTTAAAGAAGGGGTTGGCATCCTTAGTCGACCAGATTATGTGCTCTACCCTCTGATGCAGTCAGAAAAGATAAAACCGGTAGCAATTTTCCTGGATGGTTTTGCTTTTCATAAAGATAGCGTGTCGGATGATGTCCAAAAACGGCAGGCGATTAAAGACAGCGGTAATTTTTGGGTATGGACAGTGACCTGGGCAGACCTTCAAGAACAAGGTATTAAACATGTACAGAATGCCATGGGGCTTGGTCATAACCCGGATATGAAACAGCCTAAGTTTTATAACCTGTTCCATGATACAAACTTTGCGGCCCTTGAAGGTTCATTCAGGGAGAGAAACAGTTTCGCACTGTTACTCGATTATCTCACTGATCCCGTTAATAAAACTCTGCTATGGCAGAAAATGGCTGCAGCTTATGCCTGGGTGTGGCTGGATCCTAAAAAGTCTCAGGATACCGGAGCCAAACAAAAGTACGCCTATGAAATGCAGGAGAATGCTCCTGCTTATCGGTTGAATGCGCTTTTGCCTGATGAACCGTTTGTATTCGGTGGTTTACTGGATAGCTGTAGTTCATCACAACAGTTCATTGAGCTGGCATCCGTTGTTCCTCAACAAGCCATTAAATCAACGACAAGCATTGAACAAATGCGAAATTGGTTGAGGTTGCATATTTGCTTTGACGATCGTCATTCGCAGGATGATGGCTATGAAGCTGGATTTAACGGTTTCTGGTGGATGGTGAATTTACTGCAGTTCCTGCCAGATATGACATTCACCAGCCGTAAAGCGGTTCATTTACCGCAGGAGCCTGAAGCGGTAAAAATGCAGACTTCGGTGGTAGTGGATATTCAGACTAACGAGAGCTGGGCGGAGATCCTTGAGTTTGGTTTATTGAGCGCAGAAGAAATCGCTTTGCTTCAGTCGTTATCGCTACCGGCACCGACAGTCGGATATGAATTGCAGGATGACGATGGCGAAATTATTGCGGAAGCCGATCTCGCCTGGCCATTACAAAAGCAAGCCTTGATTATTGATAATCAGGACTTTACTGCTTTATTCGAAAGTAAGGGTTGGCACGTGGCATTCGGGCCAATTGATGAAAATACATTGCAGCATCTGTTCGGAGGTGACAAATGACGGTTCAAGCGCCAATGGTGGCACTTTCTGATGGTTTTCTCGGGGCTTTTGCGCGGATTCCTAAAGCACAGCAAAAAAAGGTCCAGGAATTCATCTCCAGGTTCCGCCAGGATCCGACGAGTAATGGAATTAATTACGAAAAAATCCACGATGCGCGCAGCAATAATGTGCATTCCGTACGTATTGATCAGACTTATCGGGGAATAGTCCTGAAACCCGAGCAAGGGGATTTGTATATGCTGATGTGGGTGGATAAGCACGATGAAGCTTATGAATGGGCGCGGCGACATGATTGTGCAATTCACCCGGTTACTGGTGCGATTCAGGTAATTGATATCAGCTATATTAAACCTACCTCCGAACCTGCTGTTGCTGATAAACCCAAACTCTTTGCTGCTTATACTGCGGAGCAGATCCTCGCGCTCGGTGTTCCTCCTGTGTTTATTGAGCAGGTAATGGCTCTTGTAGATTCAGCAGAGCTGAATCATATAGAAAGCGTGACGCCAGCGGAAGCTTGGGAACCTTTACACTGGCTGGCAGAAGGGCTGGATTACCAGGAAGTGCTGGAGGAGTTTAACGATCACCGTGATGAGCCTGTTGATACCAACGACTTTATTGAGGCAATTGAGAGAAGTAAACGTCGTTTCCATGTCGTTGAAAATGAACAGGAGCTACTGCAAATGCTCAATGCGCCACTGGAAAAATGGCGTGTATTCCTGCACCCGAGCCAGCGAAAACTGGTGGAGTCTCCGGCAAATGGTCCGGTGCGAGTATTAGGTGGTGCAGGTACGGGTAAAACAGTTGTTGCGATGCATCGTGCACGTTGGTTATCCCAACGCCTGGCCGATAAACCCGGTCAAAAAGTTCTGTTCACAACCTTCACCCGTAACCTGGCGGCGGATATTCGCGCCAACCTCCAGCGTTTGTGTAGCCGTGAGGAGATGGCGCGTATTGAAGTTGTTAACATAGATGCCTGGATGAGCGAGCAGCTTAAACGCCATGGATATGATTTCCGCGTGGTCTATGACAGCGATGAAGGGCGACGTAAATGCTGGAACTATGCCTTGCAGCAAGTCCCTGCTGAATTGGGATTACCGGATAACTTTTATTCAGAAGAGTGGCAACGTATTGTTCAGCCGAATGCTGTTTACAGTCGTGAAGAATATCTGAAGGTGAGCCGTATTGGTCGTGGCACGGCGTTATCACGTATTCAGCGTGCGAAAATCTGGCCTGTGTTCGAAGAGTTCCGGGCACAAATGGCGCGAGCCAAACTGCGAGAGATGGGTGATGCCATGCATGAGGCTATCATCCTGTTTAAAGAAAAACAGGTGCAATTGCCTTATAGCAGTATCGTAGTCGATGAAGCTCAGGATATAGGCGCACCGGCCTTTACCCTTATTCGTAGACTGGTTCCAGAGTCTCCGAACGATCTCTTTATCGTGGGTGATGGACATCAGCGTATTTACCGCAATAAAGTCGTTCTAGGTCAGTGTGGGATTAACGTTCGTGGGCGCCGTAGTAAAAAACTGAAAATTAACTACCGGACTACAGAAGAGACGCGACAGTTTGCTGTCGGGTTGTTAACCGGCGTTAAGGTTGACAACCTGGATGGTGAAACTGATTCCTGCAACGATTATTTATCATTGCTTCATGGTGAAAAACCCATGATTACTCATGCTTCAGATTTTAAGGAAGAGGCTGAGACGATTATCAAGCAAATTCAGGCGTTGTTAGCCAATGATGTCCGTTCCCAGGATATCTGCATTACTTCCCGCACGCGGCATACGAATGAGCGCTATGTGTCAGCTCTGAATGAAGCGGGAATTGAAACTTTTAATTTAGGGAACGATAGTGGCGACAGTGATCAACGGGCCGGTGTTCGCATTGCAACAATGCACCGCATTAAAGGGCTAGAGTTCCAGTATGTGTTCCTTGCCGGTATCAACGATGGCGTTGTACCGGAAGTAAAAGCCATAGCATCTGACGATCCTGTTGAACAACGTGATGCACTATTTAATGAACGTGCGCTGCTCCATGTTGCAGCAACTCGTGCGGTAAAAGGATTGTTTGTTTCTTCATTCGGTGTACCAAGTACATTATTAACTGTTAAGTAATATTTTTCTGTATGGGCCTGGAGGGCGAATTTTTCTGGCTCTTAGTACGATATTGAAGCTAGAAATATGGATCTTAGGGTTTATGTATTTTCTGTCCGTTCAGTGGGCGAATCACATCGCTGGCGCCAACTCTGACCCAGCGTTGCGGTCATCGCCCACATACGTTCATATCGCGGTCTTAAAACTTCTGAGATTCATACGGCGCTCAGGCAAGAATCATCCCTGTGTGGGTAGGCTGTCGATGCGCAGAAGCTGTCATATGCTTCAATAGTAAGCTTACTGTGCCTGACAGGTTAACTTCCATGGTATAAGCAATTCGAATAAGGTAAGGGATAACTTTCTCACACTAAGGTGCATCACACTTTGGTGGCTCAAGAGAGATAAGCCACTGTGCCATATCCGTTAAAGACTCATCGCCACTGTGTTTCAGGCCGAACAGCAAATCTTCCTGGCGCGGCTGACCGAAGACTATACGGTAGAGTGCAAGTTCTCGTTTGAGCCGCTTAAACTTAATGCTCTCTTTGCTGTATGGCAGTATGGGAACCCGGCGTTCGACGCGAGAGGTTCCTTCCTCAAAAATCCAGTAGGGAATCAGATCTGACTGTCCAGCTTTGCGTTGACTTGCCGCAAGTGCGAAGAGCTGTGCCCAGGGATCTGCACTTTCTGCCAGTGAATGAAGTGCACTCAAACCATAATACTCGGCAATATTCTTCCTTACCGCATGGCCCTTATAACGGTGTACTCGTCCTTCACGCTGTTCTAGATCGACCGGGTTTGACGGTAGATTCCAGTGCATCACCGCATGACACCAGGTGTGAAAATCGAGCCCCTCTTGCCCGATTGAGGTGGAAGCCAATACAAAGGGGTGGAAGGGGGAGTTAAACGCATCTTTTACCGATTCAGCATGTGCGACGGCTTGATCCGTGTCGTCTCTCAACTGACCGTAGCGTAAAGCAAAGCGACAACGTGTATATAAATCGCTCCAGGTATAATTGCCCCCGTTCGTTTTGAACTCATCAATGTTCAATTGTGTGGTACGCAGTGAAACCACAGCCTGAATACGGGACGCAATAGCCGCCAGCTGCGCCCCGGCTGGCTCATGCTGTAATCCCATCGACTCCAGCAGCGTATGGACATACTCATCCAGTATGGCCTGAATGTTGCCATCAATGCCATAACGCAGTGTCAGCCGCCAGTAAGTATCGTCCCCGGTGCCGCGCAGAAGCGAAATGCTCTCTGCCAGGTTGTAGAGCGAACGAAATCCAGAGGCTATCTTCGCTGCGGCTGACAACATCTCTGCCGAATCGATTCTCAGTCCTGTGTCTATACGGCTGAGCGCCCGGAGGGCACATGTACCGGGGCTGGCAAGCGCGAAGTCACAGAGGACCTCAGCCAAATCATCTGGGCGTGGGCCGAGGGTGATGCTACCATTTGCCACCCCGGCAAACTGGTCGATATGTTCCTGGAAGTTTTCCGCGGGCTCATTTTGGGATGGCCCGGTGTACCAGTAATGTTCGCCCTGCCACCAGGCTGGCGTTTCAGTTTGTGCATCCAGTAACGCCAGGGCTGCCCAGTACCAACGTTCGTCCGCACGAGTCCCCGGGCCGCCATTGCCCAGTGTCTCAATAAGTGTTTCACATTTCGCCGTTGCAATCGCTCTTACGGCCTTCACGCTCAGCGGCTCGCCGGTGTTTTGGCGGGCAATTTCAAGCGGATCGATATGCCGGGCGAGCGTTGGTGACGGTAACATCCAGGCGATAACAGGCATTCCGCTGAGGCGGCCATCTTTTGATGATTTCGCAAAGTTGAGCAGCGGTTTTACTTTTTTCTTGAACTGGCTGTGCAGAATTTTGGGAGCGGTGCCAATCATGCGTCGTTCGGCTTCATAAGAGCAGACAGTGGCAATCGCATTGGGCACTGCACTCCAGGCGGAAAATACCAGCGTTTTGGTAAAGTTGCCTTTGTTGGCATATACCCCGTCAGGTGTCATATAAGGCAGCGAAGGAGGCATCCATAAAAGCTGCCACATGCCTTTATCCAGCGTGTCTTCAAACAGCATCCGCATACGTGGGTTGGCGGCATCCAGCGGCTGGTAGCGCTCCAGTTTTGCCTTTGTCAGCAACTGCGGTTTTGCTGATTTGACGAGTTTACGCAATGCATCTGAAGGTGATTCCAGTGCCTTATCCATACGGGTACGTAATTCGTAATTTTTCAGGAAATTGAAAAGATAAGGCATCGATTTCCAGTATTCGAGGACATCGCGGGCTTGTACTTCCATGGCGACGCCATCAACCGCCGCTGCGTGATAAAGATCGGCGGGCGTAATCATAGCTGGTTGTGAGACCTCCTTCGTCATCGCATCCAGTTTTTGAGTCATCGTTACCCGTTCGGTACGGCACATTACCTGTAATAAAGCGTGTTCCAGTGCTTTTTTTGTCTCCGCTGCGTTTTCTGAGGCGTGCAATGCGGTACGGTGATCGAGCAAGTACTGCTGAATATCTTTGATTTGACTGTCATCGTTATACAAAAACTGCAATGTGCGGATAAAGTCGGCGTAGTGGTTATCTTCTTCGCTTTCCTGATCGAGGGTGAACATTTTATACGGGGTCGCTGAGAGCAAGAGCACGCGCACGTCGGGCTGCTCAAAGAGCGCTTTGGCCAGCAGTGCGGCTTCATCGTCACCGTCGAGTAAGGCTTTAAACCGCTGAAATTCATCAAGGATAACCAGATCGGGTTCCAGCGCAGATAAGCACACGGAAGCCAGTTTGCTTCTGAGTTTGCCGATCAGGGCGTAACGCAGTTCAGAATCGTGCGTTTCGCCGTCCTCGTCATTATCGGCAAAACATTCACAACCTTCTTTGAGTTGAGCGTACAGTTCGGTATCGTCCAGAACCTGGCGGCGAAAATCTTTTGCCAGTTCCCTGTCAATGTCGTCGACAGAAAGCTGGTCAACCGCGGAACACCAGCCTGGCCGGTTTGCTGTTGCCTGAAGCAGGTTAAGCATACCCATGCGTAAACGTTCACGACGCTCGCCTTTAGCCAGCGGTAAATCGTACAAAATGCGATACAGGATCGCGCGCTCTTCTTTATGGCCGCCACGACTGCGGGTATGATCGAGGGCGGTATTCGGCGTTAGACTGATAAAATTGATTCTGTTTTTGCGCAGAGACCGTACCTGTTTTGGCAGGAGTGTCAGGCGGGTTGAATGCGAAAATTGCGTCTCATTGCTGACATTCAGGCGCTTGATATTCTGCGCAGCGATAGCCGCATTTGAACAGATATAAATGATGTCGATACGGTCAACTTTATCCTGTAAATGTTCGATGGCTTTGGCGATGATGCCGCGGGCAACCATCGTTTTACCCAGACCAACTTCATCGGCGACCAGAAAGCGATTTTGCTGTTTATCACCGTAAAATTGCTGAAAAACATAATTTACGGTGCGTTGCTGAAAATCTTTCAATCCCGTGAGCGGGGCAATAATACTGGGGTGCTTATCGGCCATTTCGTCCTCCCATGGCTGATTCAAATACGGCCCACAAAGCAAGAAAATCTTGCGGAATCATGTCGCTTTGTCCTTTGCGCATATTGCCAATCAGCGCGGCGATATCTTTTAAGCGTTCAGGCTCACGGCTATAGATACGCGTCAGCTCTTCCAGCACGGCAAATTCTTCGCCACTGGCAAGCCTTGTAAAGAAATGGCCATCGCCAAAGGCGTTTTCGGCAAAGAAGGATTGCTGTCCCGCCTCGCCTATCAACATCAACAGATAACGCAGAAAATCCTGTTTCTGCATGCTGCTTTGTAAAATCATTGCATGGCGATCGGGGGGTAAGGTATCAATCGGCAGATTGAGGACAAATCTGACCGATACATCCGGGTGCGATGTTTTAAGGGAAAACGCTGTCAGCCCGGTAATGGCTGGGACTGAAAACTCACCGAGTGCTCTTTTATTCCCATCGGCCGGGTCCAGCAGGCTACAGCCAAGTCCGTCTGATACCGTCACGGGCCACGCAGTTGCCTGCACGATACCCGGTAGCTCAGGAATTTCACCGACAAGCCACAATGCCCAGCTTTGGTCGTTTCCACCGGGGTGACAGTGAAGAGTCAATTCGGCGTCGGCGAGCAACTCACGTGCCTGTTCAACGTGGGACTCGGCTTCTACACGCAGGACATCGGGTTCAAACGGCTGGGCAGGGTCGAAATCTTGCAGATAGCTTTGCATTCCATCGCTGCTCAGAAGGTCATCAATGGTGCCTGTGTGCTTTTTCTTACCCTTGAGCGAAACTAAAATTTCGCAGTTCGTTTTCCCCAGTAGTGCTGCGTTGGTGGCATTTGCTGAACCCAGAACCAGCTCGCTGTCCCGGCCATTTTCAAACAGATACGCTTTGGCATGCAGGCCGGAAGCGATGATGTCGTCAGGGGTATTCTCGTCGGATGCTTGCTCTTCTGCGGCATCGTCAAGGTGAAGCTGACGTGTGAAAAGGCCGCGCGTCTCTTCACTCAAGGCAAGCAGAGTGTCCGGGCGTGAAATCAGCGCATCGGCTTGCTGGCAATGCTTCACGATGTGTTGCAGTGCCTCGTCGGTGCAAAATGGTGAGATAACCACCGCGCGATCCGCTTCGGGTGGCTGCCAGTCGTATCCTTCGCCAGGCAGAAAAAACGCGATCTCATCAAAGCCTGCTGGACATTCCCATTTCACATACAACAGTTCATCTGCAAAGCGCTGCGCCTGCGCTCGGCGATGTTTCGCCATTTTTCCCGTCGCCCGTTTGGGCAGTGCGGAGAATAAATGCACTAGCGCTTTATTGGCACTTTGCTTACGTTTTACGGGGTAGCCGTCCAGTTGCAAAGAGAGGTCCCAGGATGAATCGGTAGTTAAATTTCGACTCAGTACGACCAGCCGGTACATCACTTCGTCTGTTTCAGGATTGATAAAACGGATCGCCCAGGTTTTGGGGTGAAAGACTCCGCGGCCTTTGGCTTTTGATTCAGCAATCATCTCCTCAAGCAGGCCGAATAAGGGGTTGGGCTTGAGCTTTGCGGGGACTTGAATACGCCCTTTTTGGACGTACACCGTGATCCGTTCGGAATAACGACGAATGGATTCAAAAATGGACAGCGGATCATGAGCACGATTGCTGTCAGTCGCTGTGAACGCCAAATAGACCGGCGCCTGCAGTAAAAATGCCGGGTCGAGTGAAAAGCTGGTAGCGATGGCTTCATCAAACACCATGCCGGGTGGAGAGGTCAGTGCCGAAGTATATAAGCTGCGATTGTTGGGGTTTAACATTCTTCTCTCCTGAGACCCTGCGCCAGATCGTTAAGCACTATCTGGACGTTATTCCAGCGATAGACTAGCCGCAGGGTTCCGGCATATCCACTCCATTGCTCCAGTGCGCGTCTGTTTTTAAAGCGTGAACGAGGGCCTTTGAGGGCTATTTCGCGGGCTCGGATGAGTGCACAGGCTTCTTTACTGGTGAGTAATGTCCCGGAGGATTGTCGAATAAGGGCAATCCACTGTTCTACAAAGCGGCGGGTCTTCAGACTAATGCTATAGGCCGGCCTGGCGGTAAGTTCCCACATGCGCTCGAGCGACCAGGTCGAGATGTCCTTGCGGGGGAGTGAGGTAAACCAAGCGACGAAGCTGTCATGGTGTTGAGACAGAAGTTCGTTATCTGCTCGTTCTTTGGCAAGTAAATAGTTATAAAGCAGGGCTGCGCCGTGCATCGCATAAGAAAAAAGCCGCGCGTGAGTCAACAGTTCCTTGAGATCGTCCGGGAATTTCGCGTAATCCGGATGTTCCCATGGTGTACTGACGTTTGCCGGTTCGCTATGCAGGGTCAGCCAGGCCAGCAGGCTGCCTTTGCATGAACATTGAATACGGTCACGTAGAAAACTGGCTTCCTGGCGCGTCAGGGCAAATGTTGCCTCATCAGGAAAGTTGGGCGGTGGCTCAGGCAGACTGGAGTGCCAGCTCGGGGCTGGTTTATTTGCGCTTGTGTCGCCCATATCGCCCTGATTTTTTTCCTGGTATTCGCGCTCGCTAATTTCCGCGCGTGCGCGATACAGTTCATCCACACGCTGATGATATTCTTCCTGCGACCACGACGTCTTGTGAATCTTCCAGTGTCGCAGCCCGGACCAGTAAACGGAACTGGGCAGACGTTTTAGCTTTTCACGTGAGTTTTTACCAAATGTACCGGCCGAATCTTCTTCGAGCCGGGAGAGGGGGATAATTAAGGCGCGTTCGTCCCGGTCGGCCTGGGAACCAAAGTTTGCAGCGGATATGCGCTTATTTTCGAGGCGTTGATAGATCCATGGAACAAAAAGCATATAGCGTAAACGGGTCTGAATGGTGCTGGTGCCTGGAAATAGCTGTTCAGCAAAACTGTCTCTGATAGCGCCGATACCCAACTCATCTCGGCTCTCTTTTTGTTGAAAGAGCGCAAGAATATTTAACGTTTTGGCCTGTGCGTTTGCATCGTGGTCAAGCCAACCTAAAGTGGATGCCATACCTATTTCCTTGGTTAAATGTATTATCTGCTGCTTGTTTTTGCATACATTTCCAACAGCACATTAATGTCCTATCTTCGCCGGTTCGCTCAGACACATAGTCTTCCCGGTAGGCTTGTGCAGCATTACTTATATTGAAGACAATCTTAACGTTGAAGAAAAGGTAAAACCATTTCGATAGCAGGCAAATGCGCGAGTATCCCAATCCATGATTACCGCACTGTCGTCTCCGTCATCAGAACCGAAGAAGGTGTCGTTGCAGCACTCCAGCGCAAATACCCGGAGCACGTTTCATCGCGCTTAAACTGAGTATCTAGTCCGGTTTGAGCGCGCCGTTCAGATAAATGACGAAAAGGATTTAGAAATGTAGCAGCTTAATATTGCCAGGATATTGCTACTTCATGGGCTCATTCGAATGTTAAAATCTTGGTTGTTAATATGGCAGGCCATGTGATTTTGCAGTTTGGTATCTTCCCAACAAACAGGACAACTCAGGTGTAATTTATCTGCCAGTTGGCCTTATCAATACTGTAAATACCGGTCCCGCAGGCAGTGCAGAACTTTTCCCCGTTGTAATGCTCACCGCACCAGACGCAGTACCAGGCCAGCGACATTACCGGGGAGTCCGGTTTGTTGAAAAGACTGCGTAATATTTTGCTGCGTTCCTCCGCCTTCACTGCCGGATCAATATGCGCGCATCTCATCAGCGTGCTGGCAGCTACGGTCGTCTGGTCATGTTCGAACCAGGGTGAGTCAGTGTATGTGCCGGTATGGAAGATGAGTCGGCAGCCACAGGATACGCAGCCCCATACCTGTCCTGGCATGTTATCCGCTTCACTGGTTGTCACAAAATGTCCACGCTGGTCACTGGCGAGGTAGCACTTCAGCATACGAATTTCGGCGTGCTGATTCTCACTGGTGATGGTCTTAAAATTCATCGGACTGACTCCTTATCACCATATGACATGCAGGCAGGTACCGTCCCGGAACGAGATGGCTGTCTGTGTGGAGGATGGTGGGTTACAAGTTGCTTATGGATGACTGGAACTGATGGTTCAGGGCTTTCGGCTGCAAATGGGGCAGGGTTTCACGCCGCAATAGCGCCGTTCGCAACGTTCGCACTGCCAGCGGAGTGTTATGCAGTTAGCTACTTTATCCGAAGCGTGAGCAGATAAACCAGTACAAGGAAAGTGACCTCGCTTTCATAGAGCGTCTGCTGGCCGAAGTGGGGATTTTCTACTTCTTTACCCTGCAGCCGGACACGCAAACCGAAGTGGTACACTTCGCTGATAAACAGAGTGCATGGACCTTCGGTAAAACGCTGCCTCTGAACAGCCCGTCTGGGATGAATGACAATAAAGCCGATTCTGTATGGAGCGTAAACGTCCGGCAAAACGTGGTTGAGCGCTCTGTTACCGCCAGTGATTACAATCACCGTGAAGCCCAGAATGTCCTGACCTCTGCACCGGCGGACATGACCCGTGGTGACGGTGAGGGTGTGACCTACGGCGAGGTTTATCATTATCTTCCGCGTCATCTTGAACGTGGCGACAAAATCACACCATCAGCGGAAACCGGCAACTTCTGGGCCCGTCTTGAGCACGAGCGTTTTCTGTCCGGGCAGACGACTGTTAGCGGTTGCAGTAATGATGCCCAGCTTTCTCCGGCTCAGGTGTTGACCATCAGTGAATGTGCGGTGCCGCCAACGCTACCCTCAGAAACGGACAACGGCGTAATCATTACCCGCACGGGCTATATCGCCAGCCGTAAGAATGCCCTGCTCGTGATGTGGGAAGGGATGCCATATTACGAGAACCGTTGCTGGCGCCCTGCAGCTAAAAAGCGCCCGGTAATCAGCGGTACCCTGATGGCCCGCATCACCAGTGCCAGAGACAACGATATTTACGCCTGGCAGGATGCGTCTGGCCTGTACCGGGTGAAGTTTGATGCCGACCGCGACGACAAGTGCCAGGGCATGGAAAGTATGCCGGTGCGCTTCGCCAAACCCTACGGCGGCGATAAATACGGTTTCCACTTCCCGCTGATACAGGGCACTGAAGTCGCCATTGCGTTCCATGAGGGCGATCCGGATCGTCCGTATATTGCCCATGCTCTTCACGACTCCCGTCACGTTGACCACGTTACGGAGGCCAACAGCACGCGCAACGTCATTCGAACAGCTGGCCTGAACAAACTGCGGATGGAAGATAAGCGGGGTGAGGAGCACGTTAAGCTCAGTACGGAATATGGAGGCAAAACGCAGCTTAATCTGGGACATAATGTCAATGCAGATAGAGTGCTGCGCGGTGAAGGTGCAGAACTGCGAACTAATGACTGGGTCAGCGTTCGTGGGGGCAAGGGAATATTACTTACCGCAGACGTACAGCCTGACGTCGGCACTAAAATGCTTGAAATGGACAGGGCCGTAGAACAACTGGAACAGGCACTCACGCTGGCAAGAAGCCTTCAGGCTGCGGTGAAAGGAGCGAATGCAACGGTATCCGATATCGACAGCCAGAAAACACTTAACAGTTCACTTAGATATCTCAAAAAACCAGGATTGCTGGCCAGTGCTCCCGCTGGAATAGGCATTCTCAGTCCTGAGGCTGTCCGGCTTGCTTCAGGCGGGGCAAGTATTGGCCTCATGTCAGGTAAAAACACGGATATCAGCACCGGGCAATCGTTCACTGTAGCGGCAAGCGAGGCTGTAAGTTTGTTTGCACAGGCTGCAGGAATGAAGATGTATGCTGGGGCATCAGTTTTTGCAGAAGGAAGCTGAATATGGACAGCAACAGTGGGAGGCCTGGGCTGGACGCTATCTGGCCGTACTTGGAAGTAGCATACTACTACCTTCCGGAGTGACCTCTGACGCCATTGCTAAATCAGATGCTGCAGGTGCACCGCAATTTCTTTCACTGACCAGCCATTTTGATGCGCAATCGGTGAATTCCACCTCCTTGCTTGAACTGGGTCTGGCCGGTGTACAAAACGCGATCGCGATGTTGCCTGCGGCAGTGCCGTTCAACGTCACCATTGTGAGCGACATGATTTCGTCAGACTTCGAGACCCGGTTTCGCAAATCATGGGAAAAAATTTATCCTGGACGTGAGCTAACAGGTTTAGTTTCATGTTGTGAAGCCCTTTCTTTTACTTGGCTCGAAGAGCGCCTTAAAAATCCCGTTTTCGATATTGATTTGATCCTGATATTGCAGAACCAGGGTGCTGAACAGTATTCCGATGCACTCGCAGCGATAGTACTTACCAGCGATGATGTTGCTGAAAAATATCAGCTTTCACACTCCGCCCGCATATTGCGACCGATGCCGCTGGACATGACAAATTTCAGGGCTGATATGGGTTTGTTCCTCGAAACACAAACCATCGCATGTCAGACGTCAAACGTGTTCTGTGATTACGGGCACTGGAATGACGGGTTTGCTGATCTAATGGCTGCGTCTCAATCACATCTGACACCGTGGGTGCCCCAGGAAATTGATGTACTGGAAAAATATAACGGTATTCCAGGGGCAGGGAGTGCGTGGCTTCTAGCCACATTACTGGCCGACATCGTGTCCGTCAGCAACAAACCTGTTTTAGGGTTGTTTACCTCAGGTGCTGATCGTTTTGTCAGTACTGTTACCGGGGTTTGATATTGAGGTGGTGCTGAATCAGCAGTGGCCATCTGACCTGCCGGTGACGGATGATGCCTTGCGCCTGCATTGTGTGCCGGTGATTAACCTTTTCACGCTTGAGGCCGATCCGCTGACCATCAGCGGTCTGGAGAGTGAATACCTGCTGCGTCCGAAACGCGTGCAGGACGGACATACGGAGATATATTCCGTGGATTCGGTGACCGGCTCCGGGCGTTCCGGAAGCGCGGAATACGTCCCCTTTACCAGTTTCCGCCACCGGGGCGGCATGCTGCGTCAGGAGGCGCCAGAGCGTTATTACCACACCCGCGTGAAGCGGGGCGTCACCGGCATGCACGATACCTGGCTGATTCTCGGGGGACAGCAACAGGAGGCTGTCAGTATGGCAGAGCGGGAGACGTTATCACTGCGCATCACTGGCACCAACGGCCAACTGCCCAGAAGAGCGCTTCAGAGCACACTGCTTGACCGCTGCGAGCAGACGTTACAGACCCGGGTGAGCGTTCGCAACCTCTGCAAGCCCACCCTGCCAGTGTATCCGCCTGCGGAGGACCGCTTTCACTGGCGGGTGATGAGCCACCTGGGGACCGGATTTCTCAATATGATGAGCAGCGCAGAAGTGCTGCGCGGCACGCTTGCCCTCTACAACTGGCAGGAGGATGAGCTGAACAACCGTCGTCTTGATGCCATTCTTGCGGTGGTGCACCATCGTATCCAGCGCTTTGAGGAAGGGTATCTGCTCAGGGGACTGGATGTGGAGGTGACGGTCGACGGTAACGGTTTTACAGGAGAGGGCGATGTCCACCTTTTCGGTGAGATGCTCAACCGCTTCCTGGCGCTCTATGCCGACATGAACCAGTTTAACCAGCTTACCCTGATTGTTCAGCCAGAAGGAAAATGCATCCGGTGGAAAGAGAACCACAGTCCGCGTCTGCCCGGCTGATTGCGCAGTACAGGGAGTTGCTCCCGTATACCAGTTTTTACCGTTTCGGCCAGTTACTTGAACAGAGCCTGCCGGATGCGCCCGTTACCGGCAGCAGTTGGCAGGTCCGCCAGGAGCCGGTGCGCTTCCGTCCTCATCCGGGGATGGGCTTCCCTGCTGGTGAAATCAGAGGGGCGGAAGAGCCTGCGCATCCGCATCTGCCGCCCTCCGTGCGTATCAACTTTATGGGGCTCTACGGCGTCGAATCGCCGCTACCGTCTCACTATATTGATGATATTGCGCAGCAGCGGGAGGGGTATGAAGCGACGGCGGATTTTCTCGATATCTTCAACCATCGCCTTATCGCCCAGTATTACCGTATCTGGCGTAAATATTCGTACCCGGCCACTTTTGAGGCTGGCGGGCAGGACAGAACGTCACAGTATCTGCTTGGGCTTGCCGGGCTCGGCATTTCGGGATGTGCGCAGAACATAGCCACACCGGTTTCACGCTTCCTGGCGTTATTGCCGGTGATGCTGCTGCCAGGACGCACGGCGGAAGGATTGGTATCGCTGGTCAGCCTGCTGGCACCCGGAACACAGGGGCGTGTCTGGCATCATGACCGGCGTCGCATCGCGCTGAACGCCCCGGTGACCATGAGCGTGCGTCAGCCGGTCAGCCTGAAAGGACGTCCGGTGATGGGAGAACATGCCACGGATGTGAACGGCCAGGTGCTGTTGCAGCTCACAACCGGAGATGCCCGTGAAGCGCAAGGCTGGTTACGCCATTGATGCCGAATTGAAGGGCCTCGGGCTGGTGCGTTATGGCACCGAGTTCATGCCGGAGGGAAGGGTGCTGTTACGGCACCTTAAACAACAACAGTACCTGGACAGCAGGGCCAGGATCTGAGTTGCAGGGAAGAGCAGTTAATCCATGTCAGCAAAAATGCAGTTTCTCACAAAGCTACAGGCCCGGAAGGAGCCCCTACGCGGCAGTAAAAACAGGAACCAGGCGGACATTGCGGAGTTTCGTCTCCGAATGGAGCAACTTCAGGAACAGTTCTCCGGCTGGCTAACGGGTACCGGCGTCGCACCTGAATTATCCGACGTATTGCTATCCGACCTGTTGGTGGAAGGCCGGGTTTTTAAGGTGCCGGGTATTTCGCTGTGTTATGAAGACAGGATGATCAAATTTACTCCGCTGTTTTTGTACGCCCAGGGCGTGACAGGCGGTGTGGAAGTCTCTCTTCATGCAGAAAGTACCGTCACCGCGCTGGGGCGTTTATTTATGCGCGCAGGTCACGTTAAACACTGGACCTTTACTCAGCAAAATGGGCCTGTCTGCACATTTGATGAAGAGGTTTTTTTCGACGTCATTGCGGGGCTTTTGCCATAGCGAGGCAGATTGCAGCGCAACTGCATAAATATTCCCCTCCGTTCTGTACACACATTAAATGGACAACTGGTCATGAATGGCATCCCTTCCCGTCAGATTAAAACCGGCAGTGATCCGCGCACGCTACCGGATTATGCTGCCCTGCGCGATGAGCTGAGTAAGCTGACTCATCCGGCGCGTCCGGATATGAACTGGCATTATGTGGAAAAACTCTGTCTCTCCCTTTTTGAGCAAAATGGTGTCGAGCTTCAGACTGCTGCCTGGTATACGCTTGCCCGTACACAGCTGGCCGGTTTACCCGGCCTGAATGAAGGGCTGGCAATACTGGAGGCTCTCATAAGCCATCAGTGGGGAACGTGCTGGCCGCAGCCTGTGCACGCCCGTATGGAAATCCTTAGCGGACTCAGCCAGCGTTTGCAGCAACTGATGCGAACCCTTTCCCTTAACGACAGTGACCTCAGCCAGCTTTATCAAGCTGAGCAACAGCTTACGGCTCTCGGGGAGGTATTGCAGAGCCTTGAGCTTAAACACCTTAGCCAGCTCGATACCCTGCGAACCCTGATGCATAACAGTGCCGTAAGGCTGGAAAACAACCATGATGCATCTGAACCAGGCGTTGTCATTCAGCATCCTGCGGCGGCCGGAGAATTTAATCATGCTGCGCCGGAGAACCCGCTGACGACGAAAATTGACCCGGTGAAGTGGGTATATGTGGCGCAGCCGGAGCCTCAGCCGAATATCGACGTTGTGGAGACGATACCGGACCCGGTAAAACCCTGGCGTTTTTTTGCGGCGGGAATGTGCACCATGCTGGTGGCTGGCGCGGCCGCGGTATGGGGCTGGCAACATTTCAACCGGCCAGATCCGCAGGAGCAGCAACTTCTGGCAACCCTTGCGCCATTGCCTGCAATGCTCACGCCTGCACAGCGGGATGCGGCGCGACAGCGCCTGACGTCACCAGAGTCCTTTATTGAAGCAACACAGCAGCAGCTAACCCGGCTTGATGCGCTTCCCCCGGACTGGAATATTGCTTACAGCAGGCAGCTTGTGGAGCAGGCGCAGGTTTTGTGGCCGGAGCCGGCTGAGTCCATGGCGTTACAGTGGCAGCAACAGCTTAACGCCAGCGCTCTGCCGACAGAAAACCTGGAGGGCTGGCATCAGGGGATGACAAAGCTGAAGCAACTGAGTGACCGTCTCAACCAGATGGATGAACAGAAAGGCAAATACATGACCGTCAGCGAGCTGAAATCCGTGGTGTTTTCCGCGATGCAATCCTTTAACCAGGCGATACCGGCAGAGGAGCAGTTGAGAGTTCTGGCCAAATCGCCCGCAGGCCAGCCGCTACCTGTTGCTGCAAGCGCTCAGACAGAAATGCACCTGAAACAATTGACCGCTCGTTATTCAGAGATTAAGCAGAAAGCATCGAGTAAATGAATGGCACGCTTTTAAGCGGACAATCATTTTTAAAAGGGGCCAATATCCCGGCATGGTGAAAGTGATTCAGCATTCATTTCCACCCTGCATCACTTTAGCGCGTCACGATCAGATTCACATCGTAACCGCCCGTGTTATTGGCATATTCCGATGCCTTATTGGTATCGTTAAAAATAAAGGCGATTTCACCCTCTACCGGGGCTTTCCACGGCTTGCCGCCGGAACCGACTGAATGGATGTGCTCGCCTGTTTTAATCAACAGCGCACCAGCAATGGCACCCGGCAGAACAAACGACGGGTCTGGTGCCTTAGCGGAAGGGTGCTGGCTGTCGCCATCCGGTCCGAAGGTGCGCCCGCGGCTGTCATACTGGGCCTGACCCGCGGCAACCAGCAGAATGCTGTCGCCCTGGCGGACGGTGATCCCGGTCTTCACCCATTCACTGCTGGTTGCAGGAATGTGGCCTTTCCACTGAACGGGGTCTTGCGTCGTGTGTTCCTCATCACTCCCCAGATAGACATCCGCCTGGAATGAACCCGTATTATCACTGTGGGACGAGTCGCTAATGAATAATCTCAGCTCCCCGCTTTCCGGTGCAGCCAGTTGATATACGCCGGTACCGATATCATAGCTTTTGCCAGATTCGCTAAAACGTGCCTTGAGGATGGCAATATCCTTTTTTTGTCCGCCTTTACCGATATTGCCGCCCGGGTAAGCCCATGCGTGATCTTCCTTGCCATATTTTATCAGACCTGTAGCGATAATGGTGATCTTATCGCCTTTGTTGACCTTCAGACCGGTATTTATACCCTGTTCTTTTGTTGAATCAATGGCGCCAGACCATGCGCTTTTTGTAGACATGTTCTATCTCCCTTCGGATGTCAGGTTATGTATTTCAGCAGGGCTTAATTATTCCCGGCGTGATAATAGTTATCTGATATCAACGGTACGAGACCGTGTGACGTAGACAGCGTAGAATTGGTTATCGGTGACGGCAAATATAAAAATCACGAATTGATGGGCGTTATTTTGTTAAAAACAGGTCATGCCTGGGTTTGAGTATTTGCCTTTTATGATAAATCTGAGTTAATTCGCTTTGGTAAAAAACGGTTCTGAATGAAAAGGGAGTGATATATAAAGCAATTTAATTCCCCTGAGAAAATACAGGTGTTTTCTCAGGGGGCGGGATTATTATGCAGGCGCGCTACTGAATATTGACAGCTTTGCCGTCCACCCAGACGCGGCTGATATTATTGCGTCTGGCGTTATAGATAATTTTCTGCAGCCGGTCTTCCGGTGCGTCCTCAGCCGTATCGATATAAATGTCGCTCCCGGCGGCCCGGGTATCGATCACAATGGCATCGAACTGGTAGCCGACCGCCAGCTTGCCCACACGCAGATCAAGCACCTCTCCCGCGCCGACAGTCGCCAGCCAGAACGCTTCCCGGAAGCTGATTGCCGAGTCAGGTCTGCCGCGTTGTTCCGCGGCGATACGGGCATCGACGCCATCATTCAGGGCTTTACTGGCGGTCATGGCGTGGCGGCAGGCATCAAATACCGAAGGGCTATGGCCGCCCGCAATATCGGTGCCTAAGCCGACGTGAAGCCCGCGGTCCAGCATGGCGCGCAGGGGGAAGACCGCATTGGCAAAGTAGAAGTTGGACAGAGGGCAGTGTGCGACGCCAGCCTGAGTTTGCTTGATCAGGTCGGCATCGTCATCTTCGATGTGGTTTGAATGCGCGAGTACGGTCTTTCTGGTCAGCAGGCCAAAATCCCGCAGCGCCGTGGTATCCGTTTTACCCAAACGCTGCTTAACGTAAGCATGTTCCCAGTCGCTTTCCGAGCAGTGGGTCTGCACGTGGCAGCCTGTTTCAGTGGCCAGCTTGCCCAGACCTTCCAGCAGCGCATCCGTACAGGACGGAATAAACCGTGGGGTGATGACCGGCAGCACGCGTTTTGCCGTATTGCCGGGAAGCTGTGCAACCGCGTGAATAAATGCCCGGGTTTCGGTGAGGGCCGTCTCCGCGCTTTCATCCCGGTAGTAGTCAGGACACTGGGAGGCATCATCCATCGCCACCCGGCCAACCAGCGCCCGCTGACCCTGCGCCAGACAGATACGGGCCAGTTCCACGCTGCTTTCCGTGTGCAGGGTGGCGAAGTAGACGGCGGTGGTGGTTCCATTCGCCAGCAGTGCATTGACCAGTTCCGTGTAGTGGCGGCGGGCAAACGCAATGTCGGCGTATTTTGCCTCCAGCGGGAACGTATAGTCATTCAGCCACTCTGCCAGCGGCTTATCCAGAGCCTTGCCCATCTGCGGCCACTGAGGGGCATGAACATGAAGATCAATCAGGCCCGGAAGCAGGTACTGGTCTGAAGAGAGTTCGGTCAGCTTGCCTGCCATGCGGGCAGCGTCCCGCACGGGGCTGAACGCGCCATCGTCACCTCGTATAATATCGACAATGGTGCCGCTGCCATCGATACAGAACAGCGTGTCGCTAAAGTGGGTCACACGGTCTTTCGATTCCGCCGTGTAGCCCTGAGCGCTGACAACCTGCTGCCAGGGAAATGCGTGTAGGGTGTTCATATCATCGTCCTTTTTCATCATCACGCTGAAGGGGGAATTGCCCCAGAGTCAGGCATTATTATTCGCTCAAAAAGCCTGGCATAAAACCAAAATACATCAACTTATTGATGGGTTAATAAGGTGGCGCTTGTTGTGGTGTTTGCGGGGATAATAAAGGTAGGCTGTAATGATAAACGGGAGCTGCCTGGAGTTTATTTGGCAAAATAGTTAAATAGCCGACGTGTTATCCACTCTTTGAACCTCTTTTTTATCGCGTGCTTTTTCTTATACTTTTTGTTGTGGTGAATCCCCCTGTGCGGTGGGGCATAATTTATGGGTTAACGTCATTATGCGGGCTTTGCTCACCGGGAGGCACCCGGCACCACGCCAACTTAAAAAGGCCAGCAGGACAGTACATGCGAATATATCAGATTACCTGTCGGCTAACCTGAATGCTTCCGCCATGTGCTCCTGCTCGCGAAATGGCAAGGCAAGACGCTGTGCAATTGTTCGCCATTGACTGATAACTTCACGGAAGTCGGCAATAATTTCATCCGCTTGCTTTAGATTAAGCCGGAAATAGTCAGATACTTCCCGTGCTAATTCCAGATCGAGGGCATTGTCCGACTCAGTAATATTTAATTTCAGCCCATCTGCTCTGGAGACAGGATTCATATCGTAGGCTTCGGAGAGACGCCAGCCTTTACCGGGGACCAGAATAAATCCATGGTTACGCAGGTGATCGTCAGTGTTCGATACCAGAATATTAAAAACGATACGCGACCAGAGTTCGCGCAGGTCAGCCTGGGTTTGTGCGCCGTGCCTTATAAGAACTTCAGCAAGTTCCAGATAGCTGACGCCTGTTGAGGCATCCTCACCATCCTGATGTCTGGTTAATGTCATGGCGGAAGCAAAATGAAGACGCAGGCCAGCGTCGGTCCGGTCGAAACGGCGCACCATGAAACAGTGATGATCGCTGGCAAATTTACGCGCTTCGGCGGCAGCTACGTTGAGCCCGCAACCGACGGCAAGCGCATTAACGACCATCTCCCAGCCGCCAACATCATACTCATCTCTGGTGCTGGGGAATTTAGCGATATAAAGATGCCCATTGTCATCCGCAACGCTGGCCTTTGGGCGGGCACCACCCAGGGAACCGCCTGGCGCAATCAGCATCCTTAGCCATTCCTGGCCCATGTGTGCGCGGTTATCAGGATCGTCTTCCAGTGCCCGACTTGCTCTTTCTAATGCAGCGATTTCAGTGAAAGGCGGTGCTGCTATGTCGATTCGGTTATCGAGAAATTCTCCTTCGTCTTCCAGTCGATAACGCAAAGCGCCAACCCGATAAAGATCGTGTACGTCCAGCAAATAATCGGATTCATACAGCTGCGTTCCTTCAGCCCTGATCCCTTCACGGATATCCCGTTCCAGACGTCGTTTCATTAACATCCGTCCCCAGCGGTCCGGGCTGGAGTCACCGAACATACCGAATTTATCGCGCGGAGGCGTTGGGTACTGAGCACCCGCAAACAATCCTATTTCGGGATCAAGCGGCAGGAAATTCAACTGGGGATCGGCAAGGGCTTGTACATCGTACTCAAATTCAAATAATTCGCGTGCACGGGTTCGGCGGCTGTGCAGGAATCCGATCCGTTTGGGGCCATTCAAACCTTCCCAGTCTGCATACACGCCGATCATTGTCATTGTTCGTTACCCGTTATGTTTTTTTCTGGTTGTTAGAAGTGCCGCGAGAGACGCTGATGTCGTACCCGACGTTTTGGTCTGCGCTTTTTTTTGCGGGGTAGAGAGTGTTGCCGGTGTTTCAACCTGCTTATCCCACATGTCGGGCTTAACAGCGGTTCCGGTCTGCGCGTCTCGCCGGGAAGCTTTGCTCGGGCTTTGTGATAATCGCTCGCTATACGATTTCCTTATCAACCGGGAGTCCTGAAGCTGGCGTCCCAGGTCATCCTCAGCCGCAAGCTTGTTCAAATCGCTCTCAAGTCCCAAAACCTGCATAACGGACAGGTATGCGCCTATGGTGACTCCCGCTCCGCCCGCTTCAAGAGAACGCAACGTCATTGGCGACATGCCTGCCCGCTCTGCGACCTGTTTAGCGGTGAGTTTACGGCGCAGGCGCGCCAGCTTGAGCCGCTCACCAAAATCGATCAGCAACTGGTTCGTATCAGGAAGTAGTGGTGCGGTTTTTTTAGCCATAGTGCTAATATTTTATCTCTTTACGCTCAATGTTGCCATAATTCTATTCTTCCTTTTCCTTACGATACTGAACGTTCTTCAGGCGCTTGAATGAGACAAAGTAATGCTAATATTACTGCTTTTATGGTAATAAAAAGCCATAATATTTACACTTTTCACCTGAGGAACGAGTATGAGATGGTGTAGGTAAATCGTCCAGTGTCACTCACTCCTCACCCTTAAAACACCGGCACCCCCAGCCCTGCCTTCACCTCCCTCAACGTCGCCTGGGTCACCCCCTGCGCCCGTTCGGTCCCGCGCTTCAGCATCGCCATCAACTCTCCCTTGTCCCGCATATACATCGCCCTCCGCTCCCGCATCGGCGCAATCAGCTCCTGCAGGCACGCCTCCAGCTCGTTCTTACAAACCCGATCCCCCAGCCCGCCCGCCTGATAGTGAGCCTTCATCGCCGCCACTTTCTCCTTGTCCGGATGAAACGCGTCGAGGTAGGTAAACACCACGTTCCCCTCAATCTGCCCCGGGTCGCTCACCTTCAGGTGGTTCGGGTCGGTGTACATGGCGCTTACCGCGCGATGAATGGTCTCTTCGCTGGCCGAAAGGTGCAGCGTGTTGCCCAGCGATTTCGACATCTTGGCGCTGCCGTCGATGCCGGGCAGGCGGCTGGTGTCGCTCAGCATCGCCTTGCAGTGGCGCAGTACCGGGGCGGGCAGCAGGTTGTTCATCTTGTGCACAATCTCGTTGGTCTGCTCAATCATCGGCAGCTGGTCGTCGCCGACGGGCACGCACTCGGCCTTGAACGCGGTGATGTCCGCCGCCTGGCTGATGGGGTAGGCCATAAACCCGACCGGCAGCGAGCGGGCAAAGCCCTTCTGCGCAATCTCGTTTTTCACCGTCGGGTTACGCTCCACGCGGGCGACGGTGACGATGTTCATGTACAGCATCGTCAGCTCGGCGAGGGCGGGCAGGGCGGACTGCAGGCAGATGGTAGTCAGGTTCGGGTCGATGCCGGCGGCGAGGTAGTCGGCCAGCACTTCGGGGATGTTGTCGCGAATTTTTTGCGGGTTGCTGCCGTTGTCGGTCAGGCCCTGCAGGTCGGCAATCAGCACAAACTGGTTGTGCGTGTGCTGGAGCGCCACGCGCTGGCGCAGCGATCCGACGAAATGGCCAAGGTGCAGCGGGCCGGTTGGACGATCGCCGGTGAGGATGGTGGGTGCGTTCATAAAGACTCCTTAATGTGCAATTGCCGAAAGGGGTCTTAGATGTGTGAAAGCCGCCTTTCGGCGGCTATCTGAAAATGGGGAAAACTACTCCGTGCCGCCTTTAAGAAGGCAGCCACCAGCGGTTTACGGTGAGCACGGCGTGGTTTATGTTCATCTCTTTACCGTATCACGTCCGGCGCGAAAAACAAAAGGGCACGTCATGCTGCAATCACTCAACCATCTGACCCTCGCGGTCAGCGACCTGCAAAAAAGCGTCACCTTCTGGCACGAACTGCTGGGGCTAGAGCTGCACGCCCGCTGGAATACCGGGGCCTATCTCACCTACGGCGATCTGTGGGTCTGCCTGTCGTACGACGAGGCGCGCCGGTACGTGCCGCCGCAGGAGAGCGACTACACCCACTACGCGTTTACCGTCACGGAAGAGGATTTTGAACCGTTCTCGCACAGGCTTGAGCAGGCGGGCGTCACCGTCTGGAAGCAGAACAAAAGCGAAGGGGCGTCGTTCTATTTTCTCGACCCGGACGGGCACAAGCTGGAGCTGCACGTGGGCAGCCTCGCCGCGCGTCTGGCGGCGTGTCGCGAGAAGCCCTACGCGGGCATGGTGTTTACCTCAGACGGGGCTTGAGGCGCGCACCTTCAGCCTGCCCGCCAGCGTCACGTGCGTGGCGGCATCTTCCTGATTGCACAGGTACTCCACCGCCAGCCGTCCCAGCTCGCTGTAGGGCAGCTGGATACTGGTCAGCGGCGGGGTGAGCTGCTCGGAAATCTTCTGGTCGTCGTAGCCCGCCAGCAGCATGTCCTGCGGGATGCGCACGCCGTTCATCGCCAGCGCCTGATAGCAGCCAATCGCCAGCCAGTCGCTGGCGCAGAAGATGGCGTCCGGGCGCTCGGCCAGTTCAAGCAGCGAAGCTGTCGCGGTAAAGGACTCGCTGAACTGCCAGTTGGTCTGGCGCACCAGACTGTCATCGCACGCGAGTTCGGCCTGCTGCAGCGCCGCCTGGTAGCCTGCCAGACGCTGGCGGGAGGCTTCCATCCAGCTCTCGCCGGTGATGTGGGCGATGCGCGTGGCCCCGCAGGCGATGAGGTGTTTCGTCACCTGGAAGGCGTTGGCGTAGTCGTCCGGGATAAACGACGGCAGCAGCGGCGAGCCGGGGTCGCGCTGGTTGAGCAGCACCAGCGGGATGCGGGTGCAGTCCTGGAAGGCCGTCATGTCCACCAGCGTGGTGACCGGAGAGGCGAGAATAATCCCGATGCAGTTGCGCTTCTCCAGCTGGCGAATGATGTTCAGCGCCAGCTCGATATCGTCGCCGTAGTCGTAGACGGTGAGCAGGGTCTCGTTGCGCCACGCGGCTTCCCGCGCCTGGCTGATGGCGTCGATAAACGGGTCGAAGCTCTGCATGGAGCTCACCAGCAGGGCGATCTCTTCCTGGTTGCGCGGGGCGTGAACGGCGGGGAGGCGGTCGTAGCCGAGCTCGGTAGCGACGTTGATCACCCGCTGGCGGGTGTCGTCGCTGAGCTTGATGTTGCGGGACTGGTTAAGCACCAGCGATACCGTCGCCTGCGACACCCCTGCCGCTCGCGCAATATCGTTCATCGTCACTTTCGTTTTTCGCTTCATCCGTCCTCTCCCTTTCGCGAATTCGCATCATACCCTAACCGCACGCTTTAGCGCCGTCGATCACGTTTCTCATTCATCGAAGCGCGAACTTTGTGAGGGGCATCGCTTTTCTAAACGCCGTGATTTGCGCATTTATCCTGCAGCTAATATTTATTAGCTAAACATTATCAGTGAGAGGACGCGTAATGAAAGAGCAGTGGAGCAGGGAGCAGGCACAGGCGTGGTATCAGCAAAAAGGCTGGCTGTGCGGGTTTAACTACCTGCCGTCGACGGCGGTGAACTGGACCGATATCTGGCAGGCAGAGACCTTTGATGCCGCTACCATCGAGCGCGAGCTGGGCTGGGCGGCGGAAGCGGGCTACAACACCCTGCGCATCAACCTGCCGTTTATCGTCTGGGAGCACGACCGCGACGGGCTGATGGCGCGCATCGACCGCTTTTTGACGATTGCCGACGGCCACGGCTTCAGCATCATGCTGACCCTGATGGACGACTGCGGCTTCTCCGGCGACGAGCCGTACCTCGGCCCGCAAAAGCCCCCGCTGCCGGGCAAGCACAACAGCCAGGCGGCGGCGAGCCCGGGGCGCGATAAGGTGTGCGATCCGGACTGCTGGCCTCAGATTGAGCGTTATATCCGCGACGTTGTCCGCCAGTTCCGCGACGATAAGCGCGTGCTGCTGTGGGATCTGTATAACGAGCCGGGCAACCGCGGCATTTTCGCGACGGGCACGCAGGAGGTGCAGTACGACGCGAAGCTGGAGACCTGCGCGCACGAGTTGATGAAGCTCGCATTCCAGTGGGTGCGCGAAGAAGACCCAACCCAGCCGCTCACCGTCTGCGCGTGGCGCCTGCCGCCGGAAGAGGAGGGCGAGACGTTCTTCCAGCATCCGCTGGACCAGACCGCGCTGGCGCTCTCGGACGTGGTGAGCTATCACGCCTACACCAATACCGGGCGCATGACGGCGATTATCCAGCAACTTCAGGCGCTGGGCCGCCCAATCTTATGCACCGAATGGCTGGCGCGGCACGTGGGCAGCACCATCGAAGAGCAGCTTCCGCTGATGTACGCGGCGAAGGTCGCGCCGTACCAGTGGGGGCTGGTGCGCGGCAAAACCCAGACGTGGCTGCCGTGGCCGGTGGTGATGAAGGAGTCCACGGACTACTGCCGCCTCTGGTTCCACGACGTGTTCGAGGAGAACGGTATCCCGTTTTCACGCGCTGAAATCGCGCTGATGAAGAAGCTGCGCAAAATCGCCCCGGATCCGCAGGGCTAATAATAACGACCCGGCGCGCTGTCGCCGGGCAACCAGGTACGCACTATGGCAACGACAATGAAAATACCCTCTCGCGAGCTGTGGTCTTATTTTGGCTATGGTTTAGGTCAGTGTTTTAGCTTTGGTTTAGTGGGTTCGTTTATTAACTATTTTTACACCGACGTGCTGGGGATCTCGGCGCTGGCGGCCAGTACCATCTTCCTGATTGCCCGCGCGTGGGACGCGGTTCACGATCCGCTGTTTGCCAGCATTATGGACACCATTAACAGCCGGTTCGGCAAGTTTCGCCACTTTTTGCTGATCGCGCCGCTGCTGATCACCGGCGTCACGCTGCTGTCGTTCTATAAAATCGAAGCGGACATGACCACCAAAATCCTCTACGCCGGGGTGACGTATATCCTGTGGGGGACGCTGTACGCCATCTCCGATATCCCGTTCTGGTCGATGTCGTCGGTGATGACCAACGACTCCGGCCAGCGCACCCGCGCGGTGACGGCGGCGATGCTCGGGGTGAACGCCGGGATTGCCTGCGCCAACATCTTCTTCCCGAAGCTGGCGGCGTTCTTCGCCCAGTACAGCAACGATAAAGGCTACTTTATGGCGGCGCTGGTGATGATGCTGGTGGGCCTGCCGCTGATGCTCAACGGCTTTATGCAGATCAAAGAGCGCGTGCCGCCGAGCCTGGAAAAGGTGACCATCCGCGACACCTTCCACAACCTGCGCCAGAACAAACCGTTGTTTATCGTCCTGCTGTCGTTCTTTTTCTGTGTGTTCCATAACGTGGCGGGCGGTCTTTATATCTACTTCTTTATCAATAATATGGGCGACGGCAGCCTGCAAATGGCGATTGGCGTGATGGGCATTGTGGCGGCGGTGCTGTGCCTGGTCGCCCCGATGCTGACGCGCCGGATGCAGAAGCGGAAGCTGTTTATGATCCTCTGCGGGCTGGACGTGGCGGTGCGCGTGGTGATGTGGTTCACGGGCTATCAGCACACGGCGCTGCTGTTTATCCTGCTCGGCCTGAGCACGCTGTTCGTGATGATGACCAACATCCTCACCTCGTCGATGATTGCCGACACCATCGAGTACGCGGAGTACCACACTAACAAGCGCTGCGCGGCGATCACTTTCTCTGGGCAGACCTTTACCGGCAAGATGTCGGTGGCGGTGGGCGGCGGGTTAATCGGCGTGTTTCTGACGATGATTGGCTACGTGCCGCAGGCGCAGGCCCAGAGCGATAGCGTGCTGGCGGGGCTGTTCTTCGGCATTTGTTTGTTACCGGCGATAGGCTCGCTGATTCGAATGGGCTTTATGTCGCGCTTTACCTTTACCGAGGAGAAGCATGCGGAGGTTTGTCGGCTGCTGGCGGAGCGGAATGCGTCTGCGAAAGCGCCGGGTGGCGGCTGCGCCTTACCCGGCCTACAGGACCAGCCCTTGTAGGCCTGATAAGCGAAGCGCCATCAGGCTTCGCGTAATGACTTACAGCGACTTCACAAACGCCAGCAGATCTTCGTTGAGCTGATCCTGGTGGGTCAGCGCGAAGCCGTGCGGCGCGTTGTCGTACACCTTCAGCGTGGCGTTTTTGATCATCTCTGCCGCCAGCTTGCCGGTCGTTTCAAACGGCACGATCTGGTCGTTGCTGCCGTGGATCACCAGCGTCGGCACGTCGATTTTCGCCATATCCGGACGGAAGTCGGTTTCGGCGAAGGCGGTCACGCAATCGATGGTGCCCTTCAGGGACGCCAACAGGGCGATGTTCAGCGTCTGGGTCAGCGCGCCGGCAGAGACGGTCTGCCCGGCATTGATACCGTAGAACGGGGTGGCGAAGTCGCTGATGAACTGGGCGCGATCTTTACGCAGCCCGTCGCGAATGCCGTCGAACACGCTCTGATCCACACCCTGCGGGAAGGTATCCGATTTGCCGAAGATCGGCGTCACCGCGCCCAGCAGCGCAAGACCGGCCACGCGCGCGCTGCCGTAGTTGTTGATGTAGCGCGTCACGTCGCCGCCGCCCATGGAGAAGCCCACCAGCGTCACCTCATGAAGGTCCAGGGTGGTAATCAGGTCGTTGATGTCGGACGCAAAGGTGTCGTAGTCGTAGCCGTTCCACGGCTGATCCGAGCGGCCAAAGCCGCGACGGTCAAAGGCGATGGCGCGAAAGCCGCGCTCGGCCAGGTAGTTCAGCTGGCTGTCCCACATGTCGCCGTCCAGCGGCCAGCCGTGGCTGAAGAGAACCGGTTTGCCCGCGCCGCCGTCCTTGTAGTAAATCTGCGTGCCGTCTTTTGCCTTAAACGTTGCCATAGTGTGTTCCTGTACAGGTGATGGTTAGGGTTATACCGGCGCGACCAGATAACGAATTGCCGGTGATGTTGTGCCCTGATGAAAAGCCAGAACGCGGCTCTGCAGCAGGAGGTCATTCATGGTGTGGCGCTCCTGCTGGCGCAGATGCTCAATCCAGGAGCCCATCAGGAAGGTCTCGATAAACAGGCCGGGGCGCTCAATATCTTCGTATACCGCCCAGCTCATCGCCCCGGCGCGGCGGCGCACCCGGCGCAGCTCGTGTACCGCCTCCAGGAAGGCTTTTGCGTTGTGCGGGTCGATGATGTACTCGTGCGAGACCAGCACCGGGCCGCGCTCGTTCGGCAGGTCGATCTCCACGCCGTCCAGCGGCTGGCCGCTCAGGTCGAGGTTTAAATCAGGATCTTTCTCCAGCTTCCAGCGGAACACGGTGGCGCTTGCCAGCACCATCCCCAGCGTGGCGACCACCAGCGAGGTCGGGGTGCCGAACTGAGAGGCAATCTGCCCCCAGATGGCGCTGCCTGCGGTCATCGAGCCGAAGAACACCGTCAGGTACACCGCCAGTGCGCGGGCCTTAACCCAGCGGGCGGCGCTGCGCTGCGCGCCGAGGTTCAGCGTCGAGAGCACCGCAATCCACGCGAAGCCGGTGAAGAACTCAAACAGGTTGAGCAGCCAGACGTGGCGCACGAACGCCAGCGCCAGCATGGTGAGGGCAAAGGTCAGGCTCGCGGCCACCATCAGGCGGTCGGCGTTCAGCCGCTGGCGCAGGCGCGGCAGCAGGATGGCCCCGGCAATGGCGCCAAGGCCGATACACGCCAGCATCACGCCGTAGCCCGCCGGGCCCAGGCCCAGCTCGCGGCGCGCCACCAGCGGCAGCAGTGCCCAGCCCGCGCTGCCGAAAACGAAGAACGCCACGGTGCGCACCAGCACGTTGCGCAGCACCGGGGCGGCGTGCACGTAGCGAATGCCGGAGCGCACCGCGGAGAAGAAGTGCTCTGGTGGCAAACGCTGCACGGACGGCGCCGGACGCCAGCGCCACAGCACCCACGCCACGCCGACCACGGAGAGCGCGTTCAGGGCAAACACCATCCACGGTCCGGCAAGCGACAGCAGAAAACCGCCCAGCGCGGGGCCAATCGCCCGGCTGATATTGACCCCGAGCGAGTTAAGCGCCACGGCGGCACCCAGTTCCGGCTTGCTCACCAGATCGGGCACCACGGCCTGGAACGGCGGCGAGCTCATCGCCGCGCCCACGCTCAGCAGAAACGTCGCCACCAGCAGAACGGTAGGGGTGACGTGTCCGGTGAAGGAGAGCAGCGTCAGCCCGGCGGCGGCGATGAACACCCACAGCTGGGAGAAGAGCAGGTATTTACGTCGGTCAACGATGTCCGCCATCACCCCGGACGGCAGGGCGAAGAGGAACATCGGCAGGCTGCTCGCCGCCTGCACCAGCGCGATATCCAGCGGATCGGCGCTGAGCGTCAGCATGCTCCAGTTGATACCGACGTCGCTCATCCATGAGCCGACGTTAGAGACCACCGTGGCGATCCACAGCATGCGGAACACCGGCTGGCTCAGCGGCTGCCAGGGTGAAACCGCCGGGGCGGGCGTCGTCTCGACGTGTGCGTCGCGAACGTCGTTTACCTGGGTCATGCGAACCTCTCCGTTGTTTTACGCTGCACTCGCCACTGGCCCGGCCCGGTGAGGGCAAGGGTGGTGAAGATAATCAGCAGCAGCCAGCCAAACTGCCCTTCGGCAATCGACCAGTTCGGATGAACCGCCAGCATCGCCACCAGCAGCACGGCGATAATCGGCAGGCACGCCAGGCGGGTGTAAACCCCCGCAATGATAAACAGCGGGCAGATCACCTCGGCGACGATCGCCGGGATCAGACTGGCATACGGCCCGAAACCAAACGGATCTTCGATGCGCGTCAGCTCTTCGCTGAAGTGCAGCACCTTCGGCAGGCCGTGCACGTAAAGCAGCAGCAGGCTGCCGGTCAGGCGCAGAAAGAACAGCCCCGGATCGATCCGGGACGAAGCGTCATTTTGTTTCATCAGAATGCAAAGCAGCTGCAACCCAGCGCCCCCCAGAAAGCGTTATCGTCGGATACCGGCATCGCTGACGTGCGGGCAAAGTCATGCTGGTGGCTGTGAACCCCGCACGGGCCGCTACAGTGGTGAACCACACTCATACCCACGCGTGCGGCCTGCGGCGGCGCGCTGCGGTAGTGGCCCGGCACCTTCACCACCGGGGACCACTCGGGCAGAACCGGGATGGCCGGCGGCGCGAGCGGGCCAAAGCTGCCAGCGGCGTAGACGATATCGCCGTTCACCACGGTGAGGACGGACTCGATGCCCTTGATCTCCTCCTCCGGCACGCGGAAGTAATCTTTGCTGAGCACCGCCAGGTCGGCGAGCTGGCCGACCTTGATCTGCCCCTTCTGATTCTGCTCGCTGGAGAACCACGCGCTGCCCTGGGTCCAGAGCATCAGGGCGGTATCGCGATCCAGGCGGGCGCTGTGATCGTACATCTGCATCCCGCCGACGGTGCGGCCGGAGACCAGCCAGTAGAGCGCGGTCCACGGATTGTAACTCGCCACGCGGGTGGCATCGGTGCCTAATCCCACCGGCACGCCGGTCTCGAGCATTTTTGCCACCGGCGGCGTGTGGCGGGTGGCTTCGATGCCGTAGCGCTCGGCAAAATACTCGCCCTGGAAGGCCATGCGGTGCTGGACGGCAATGCCGCCGCCCAGTTCTTTGATGCGGTCGATGTTGGCCTGGGTAACGGTTTCCGCATGGTCGAAGAACCAGTGCAGGCCGTTGAACGGAATGTCGCGGTTCACCTTCTCGAACACGTCCAGCATGCGGCTGATGGATTCGTTATAGGTGGCGTGCAGGCGGAACGGCCAGCGGTGCTCCACCAGATGGCGTACCACGCGCTCCAGCTCGTCCTCCATGCCCGGCGCGAGGTCCGGGCGCGGCTCGAGGAAGTCTTCAAAATCGGCGGCGGAGAAGACCAGCATCTCGCCCGCGCCGTTGTGGCGGAAGAAATCGCTGCCCTGGCCCGGCGTGAGCATGTCGGTCCATTTTTCAAAGTCTTCCAGCTCGTGGCCCGGACGCTGGGTAAAGAGGTTGTAGGCGATGCGGATGGTCATCTGCTTTTTCTCGTGCAGCTCGGCGATCACCTCGTAATCTTCCGGGTAGTTCTGGAAGCCGCCGCCCGCGTCGATGGCGCTGGTCAGCCCCAGACGGTTCAGCTCACGCATGAACTGGCGGGTGGAGTTCACCTGCTGCTCCAGCGGCAGCTTCGGCCCTTTGGCCAGCGTGGCGTAGAGGATCATGGCGTTCGGACGGGCAATCAGCATCCCGGTCGGGTTGCCGTTGGCGTCGCGCTGGATCTCGCCGCCCGGCGGGTTGGGCGTGTCTTTGGTGTAGCCGACTACCTTCAGCGCGGCGCGGTTGAGCAGAGCGCGGTCGTACAGGTGCAGAATGAAGACCGGGGTGTCCGGCGCGGCGTCGTTAATCTCATCCAGCGTCGGCATGCGGCGCTCGGCAAACTGGAACTCGCTCCAGCCGCCCACCACGCGCACCCACTGGGGCGACGGCGTGCGCAGGGCCTGCTCTTTCAGCATCCGCAGGGCGTCGGCGAGCGACGGCACGCCTTCCCAGCGCAGCTCAAGGTTGTAGTTCAGCCCGCCGCGGATCAGGTGCAGGTGCGAGTCGTTCAGGCCGGGGATGGCGGTATGGCCTTTCAGATCGACCACTTTGGTGCCGTCGCCGTGGTGCTGCATCACCTCGGCGACGGTACCCACTTCCAGAAATTTTCCGTCGCGCACGGCAACGGCTTCTGCGAGAGGATTCTCGCGATCGACGGTGTGAAACTGGCCGTTAACCAGAATGAGATCGGCTTTACCGAGGGTAACCATAAGAGCTCCAGACTAAGAGGGGAATGGTCAGGATTATGGGAACCGGTTTCGGCAAAGATCCAGTTATACAATAGGATAGGTATACCAAAGTATAACTATACCTAAGGTTAACTATACGAAGAGATAATTACACCACAGCGCTGTGGGTCATAGGATGAACGCGATTTTATCGGCGTGCTGTTCGCGGCGATTTTAACCTTTAACCTCACTGGATAATCTTATGACCACTTCTAAGCTCGAAGTCTTAACCCCTGCCAACTGTCAGATCATTTTCATCGACCACCAGCCGCAGATGGCGTTCGGCGTGCAGTCTATTGACCGCCAGGTGCTGAAAAACAACACCGTGGCGCTGGCGAAAGCGGCTAAGGTGTTCAACATCCCGACCATCATCACCACCGTTGAGACCGAAAGCTTCTCCGGCAACACCTATCCGGAGCTGCTGGACGTGTTCCCGGGCCAGGACATTCTGGAGCGTACCTCCATGAACTCCTGGGACGACCAGAAAGTGCGTGACGCGCTGAAGGCCAACGGCAAGAAGAAAGTGGTTGTCGCCGGTCTGTGGACCGAAGTGTGCAACAACAGCTTTGCCCTGTGCGCGATGCTGGAAGGCGACTACGAAATTTATATGGTGGCAGACGCCTCCGGCGGCACCTCCAAAGAAGCCCACGACTTCGCGATGCAGCGCATGATCCAGGCGGGCGTGATCCCGGTGACCTGGCAGCAGGTGATGCTGGAGTGGCAGCGTGACTGGGCGCGCAAAGAGACCTACACCGCGGTGATGGATATCGTGCGCGAGCACTCCGGCGCCTACGGCATGGGCGTGGATTACGCCTACACCATGGTGCACAAAGCGCCGTCTCGCCAGAAGAGCGAGCACCGCACCTTAGCGCCGGTTCCGGCTCGCTAAGTCCCGTCGGCGGGCTGGTCCCTCATCCGGCTCGCCGCTGCCTCTTTCTCTGGAGTTCACAATGAGTACTGGGCTGATATCCCTTGCGGCAGGCGTATTGATTGGCCTGATGTATGCCGTGCTGAAGGTGCGCTCCCCCGCGCCGCCCGCGCTGGCGCTGATTGGCCTGCTGGGGATGCTGGCGGGTGAACAGGCGATGCGCCATCTTTTACCCCGCGATAATCCCGCGGGCGTGCAGGTGACGGTTCCCCACGTTCAGCACCTGACCGGAGCGTCCTCATGAAGGCCTGGATTATTTCGCTGGTGTGCGGGGTCGCGGCTGGGGTACTTTACGCCCTGCTCGACGTGCATTCCCCGGCGCCGCCGGTCGTCGCGCTGCTAGGCCTGTTCGGCATGCTGGTGGGTGAACAGCTGATCCCCATCGGACGGCGTCTGGTGAGCCGCGAACCGCTGACCCTGGCCTGGTTTCGTCATGAATGCGTACCGAAAATCAGCGGTACTGCGCCCCCCGCGCCCGCGAAGGAAAGCCGCGACGCGTAACGATTTGTTTGAGGAAAGACAGCATGACGCTGCCGTGGCGCATTGCCATCATCGATGACGAACGCTCTGTTCGCAGCGGGCTCAGTAATCTGCTGCAATCGGAAGGGTATGCTACCGATACCTTCGATTCGGCAGAGGTGTTCTTGAGCCACCCTCTCGCCCTGTCAGGCGCGTCGCTGGTGATCGCCGACATCAAGCTACGCGGCATGAACGGCATCGAGCTGTTTGAGAAGCTGCGGTTGCTGGCCGCGCCGCCGCCGCCAATACTGTTTATCTCCGGCCATGCTGATGAAAATATGCAGCGGTATGCACTCAGTCTGGGCGCCGCTGCATTTTTGCGTAAGCCGATTAACATCGATATTCTGCTGGATCATATTCAGCGGGAGCTGACCCGCCGACAATAAGGATCGCGGATGAACGAACATACGTCGCCTGCATTTTGGCCCGCCCGGGGAAGTCTCCATGAAGGGCGGGCTTTTGTTCTGAAAGAGGATGTCATTTTTACCGTGCTGGCGCAGGAGGGCGGCATCTCCTGGATGAACGGGCGGCATCCCCAGTCCGGCGGTTCGTTTATTATTGCCACCGCGGTCAGCGATGAAGAAGAGGAGCGGGCAACGCGGCTGCTGAAAAACGAGTTTGCCCTGCGCGATCGCCTTCATGACGGCTGGGCTATCCGGCCCGTCGCTTCAACCCAGTACCGCGGACGTTTTGCGCTGGTCTACGCGCCGTTCTGCTTTGAACTGCTGGCGTGCCGGGCAGGTAAGGCGATTTCCGGGATCGCCCGCTTTATCGAGATGGCGATCCGCATCTGCGGTCCCCTGCGCCAGATGCAATAGCACAACCTGATCCACGGCGATATCAAACCCGGGTCGATCTTCGTTCATCACGATGCCACCTGCCGTCTGTGCAGCTTCGGTCTTTCCTGCGGCACCTCCGACGCCTTCTCCCAGTCCCGGCTTGCCGCGTCTGGCGGCACGCCCGCCTACATGTCACCGGAACACACCACGCGTACCCGGCGCGCCGTTGACAGCCGGAGCGATCTCTACAGTCTGGGGATCGTGCTTTATGAACTTCTGACCGGGCGATTGCCGTTTGAACTGAGCGCTGATGACCAGACCAACTGGGCGCATTATCACATTGCCTCTGAACCGCTTGCGCCGGGTCGGGTGCGCCCGGACGTACCCGGCATGTTGTCGACCATTATCCTTAAGCTGCTGGAGAAGAATCCGGAGAATCGCTATCAGACCGTCGACGGGCTGATTGCCGACCTCAGGCGCTGCCAGGCGACGCTGACCGTTGAAGGCGAAATTGTCGACTTTATTCCCGGCCAGCAGGATCGCTCTCCGGCGATCCATCTGGCCGATTCGCTTTTCTCTGCGCATCCGCAGGCCAGCGACGTCATCGCCGCGTTTGAGCGGGTCAGCCAGAGCGGTGCGCCGGAACTGGTGACGATTGGGGGGCCTTCGGGGATCGGCAAATCTTCCGTGATCGCCACCACGCTGAAATCGCTGCAACAGCGCAAGGTGCTGCTGGCGGTGGGCAAGGTCGATCAATATTCTCCCACGCTGCCCTACGGCGTGCTGAGTTCGGCGTTTCGGACGCTCACGCTGCACCTGCTCGGGCTGCCAGCCGGGGAGGTGGCGACGTGGAAAATCCGTCTGTCGCGCGCGCTGGAAGGCTTCGAGGAGCTGGCCGTCAGCCTGGTGCCGGAGCTGAATTTACTCCTTGAGAACAAACCGCGTTTCTCCGCGGATACCTTTTCCATCGACGCGCGGGCGCGCTTCAGCCATATGGTGCTGGCGCTGGTGAAAACCTTCGCCACCCAGGGCGCGCCGCTGGTGCTGCTGCTGGATGATGTGCAGTGGATCGACGCCGCCAGCCTGCAAACGCTCGATCACCTGCTGCGCGCCTGCGGCGCCATCCCGCTGCTGGTGGTGGTGGCGCACCGCGATCTCAGTTCGCTTTCTGATCCCACCTTGCAGACCGCGCTGGCGAGCCTGCCGGAGGCGGCGCAATACGCCACGACGATTGTGCCGCAGCCGCTGTCGGTGAAGGCCGTGGCGCGCTGGCTCGGGGGGATTTTTCATGCCCGCAGTACGGGCACCGCCGATCTTGCCACGCTGATCCATGAAAAAACCGGCGGCAACCCGCTGTTCGTGCAGGAGTTTTTCCGTCGCATCGTCGATGACGGACTGGTGGTGCACAACAAATATCAGGGGAAATGGCATTACGATCTCCAGGCCATCCGCGCCCGGCACTACACCGAAAACGTGGTGACGCTGGTACTTGAACAGCTCAAGGAGATGCCCGTCGAGACGCGCCGCCTGCTGGGCTGCATCGCCTGCCTCGGCTGCACGGGCGAGCTGGAGATGCTGTGCCGCGTGGTGGGGCGGTCGGCGGCGGAAATCCGCTACGCGCTTCACCCGGCGGTTACTGCTCAGCTGATTGTGCTGACGGAGAAAGAGTACGCTTTTACTCACGATCGGGTGCAGGAAGCCGCCTTTGCCCTGCTGGATGAGGGCGAGAAAAGCCATCTGCACCTGACCACCGCCAGCCTGCTGGCGGATGCCGCACGGCAGACGGCGGGCAACGAACTGCTGTTCCGCGCGGTTCACCACGTCAGCGCCGTGCTGGACTGCATCCAGCCTGCACCCCAGCGGCAGCGATTCCGGGAGCTGAGCCTTCAGGCCGCGCGGCGTGCGAAGCGTACCGGCGATTACCTTTCCGCCTTAAGCTATATCCAGACCGCCAGAGCGCTGGGGAATGCGGGCCCGGTCTCGGACTTTATGCTGGATATCGAAGAGGCGGGCTGTGAGTTTGCGCTCGGGCACCTGGAGCGTACGCGTGCGCTGTGCGATGCGATCCTCGGTTCACCGGGCGGGCTGACGGAGAAAGCGCTGGCCGCCAACCTGCTGGCGGAAGTGTATATGCGCCAGTCGGAGATCCGACTGGCGCTGGAGGCGTCGTTATGCTGGCTGGGCGTGTTCGGGATCCAGATCAGCCGCTACCCGGAAAATGCCGAATGTGACGAGGCCTGGCAGCAGTTCTGTCAACGCACCGCCGACGCGCCGCTGAACCCGTTTTCTCAGCTTAAGCTGATGGAGAACGCAGAGACCGAAGCGGTGATGAACCTGCTTTACAGCGCCAGTATTTTCGCCAGCTTTACCTGCCCGCGCCTGCACTTTTTACTCCTGTGCCGGATGATGCACCTCACGCTCGATCACGGCATCACCGGCGCCTCCACCACGGCGATGGCCTGGTTTGGCGTGCTGATTGGTCACCGCTACGCCGAATACCGTCTCGGATTTGAGTACGGCACGCTGGCTCGTGAGCTGGTGAACCGCCACGGCTATGATGCCTATGAAGCCAAAACTCTGTTGCCGCTCGACCAGCTCAGCGTCTGGACCCAGCCGCTGTCGTACACTATCGAGTGCGCAAAGGCCTGCTTTACCTCGGCGGTGACCCACGGCGACATGACGATGGCCTGTTTCGCGGCCTGTCATCAGATCATTAACTTCCTCTCCCGGGGCGATCATCTGGATGGCGTGCTGACCAGCATCGATCGCGGTCTGGCCTTTGTACGCAAAACGGATTATCAGGACATTGAAACCGTTCTGCACATTCAGCGCCGCTACGTGGAGTTTTTACGCACGCCGGTGACGGGCCCATGGAGCGCCGCCCAGGCGCTGCCTGACGATCTGCTGCCCGCGCCGCCGGAGCAGGCGCCCGAGCAGACCTCGACTATGCTGTTCTGGTACTGGCTCTATCGCGGGATGGCGCACTTTTCCTGCGGCGAATACGCCGACGCACAGGCGGATTTAGAGAGGGCGGGCTGGTATGCGTGGTCCGCGCCGGGTCATATTCATCTGCTGGATTACCATTTTTACAGCGCGCTGGCGCTCTCCCGCCAGCTCACGCCGGAGACCTTCTCGGCGGATTATCGCCGCAGTATTCATCACCATTACGACAAAATTGCCCTCTGGGCGCGGATCAATTCGGGCACGTTTGCCGATAAAGAAGCGCTGATTTACGCCGAAATCGTCCGTCTGGACGGTATGAACAGCATCGCGCTGGAGCAGTATGAAAAAGCGGTGCGGCTCTCGCGGGAGGGCGGCTTTAACCCGATCAATGCCCTGGCGCACGAGCTGGCAGGGCGTTTCTCGCTGGCCTGCGGCTACCCGACCGCCTCCGACGCCCATTTCCGCGGCGCGATTGCTGCCTGGGGGCGCGCCGGGGCGCAGGCCAAGGTGCGCCAGCTGGAGCAGGATTTCCCGCATCTGCTGGCCTCCGGGCAGAGCCGCGCGTATGACACGGCGGCCTTCGCCCAGAACGAGGTGATCCGCGATTTACAGAGCGTCATCAAAGCCTCACGCGCCTTGTCCGAAGAAATTAACCTCGAGCGTTTAATTGAAAACCTGATGACGCTGCTGCTTGAACGGGCCGGGGCGCAGCGTGGCCTGCTGCTGCGCGTTAGCGATAATCACATCCCGGAGATCGAGGCCAGTGCCTGGACCAGTACCGACGGGGTGCGGGTGCGCATCCTGAAGGCGTCACCGATGGCGACGGACATGCCGCTGTCGGTGCTGGCCGCAGTGATCCGCACCGGGCAGGAGATCCGCACCGGCAAACCGGAGGAGTTCCACCCGTTCAGCCAGGATCCGTATCTGGTGACGTCCGGCGCCGCCGTGATGTGTGTCCCGATGTTCAAACAGGCGCGGCTGGTGGGGGTGCTGTATCTGGAAAACCGCCTGATGCCGGAAGTGTTTACCGCCGAACATTCGCGCGTGGTCAGCCTGCTGGGCGCGCAGGCGGCGGTTTCGCTGGAGACTGCGCGGCTTTACGCCGAGCTACTGGCGGAAAACATCCAGCGCCGACGGGTGGAGAAAGAGCTGCGCGCCAGCCAGACCTCACTGATGCTGGGCGAGCAGATCAGCCATACCGGCAGCTGGCGCTGGGAGCTGGTGCAGGATCTGATGTTTATGTCTGAAGAGTACGCCCGTATCCTTGGCCTGCCGGAGCAGCAAAAGATGATCTCAATGGCGGAGTTTTTAACCTTCGTGCATGAGGACGATTATGGCCGGATCAGCACCCTCGTTAACCAGAGCGTGCGCGACGGGCTGTCGATGCGCGCGGAGTTTCGCATTATCCGCACCGACGGCTCCGTTCGCTACATCCTCGGGATTGGCGATCCGGTCGGCGTCGGCTGCGAAGTGAATGAGTATTACGGCATCATTACCGACATCACCAGCCAGCGGGCGGCGGAAGATGCGATGCGGGTGGCGCAGGCGGATCTGGCGCGAGTCTCACGGGCCACCACCGTCGGGCAACTGACCTCCTCGATCGCGCACGAGATCAACCAGCCGCTGATGTCGATTGTCTCGAACGCCGGCGCGAGCCTGCGCTGGCTCAACCGCAATCCGGCGCGGCTGGACAAAGTGCGCGAGGGGCTGGAGGAGATCGCCGCCGAGGGCGAGCGGGCAGGGGAGATCATTCGCAGCATTCAGTCTCTGACGCGCAAGCAGGACCCCACGTTTACGCGTATTGATCTGCACTTCCTGATCCACCACATCATTATGCTTTCACGCAGCGAACTTGAGCTGCGACACATAAGCGTTGATTATCTTCTGAACGCTGACGACAGCTTTATCATCGGCGACAGCGTGCAGATCCAGCAGGTGCTGCTTAACCTGGTGATGAATGCGATGGAAGCGATGGCGGAAGTGACGGATCGCCCGTGCAGCATCACGATCTCCACCGCGAACTGCGGCGAGGGGAAGGTGATCTTTGAGATCGCCGATACCGGCAGCGGCATTGAGCCGGAGCTCACCGAGCGGATCTTTGACTCGTTCTATTCGACCAAAGCGCAGGGAATGGGGATGGGGCTGACCATCAGCGCCAGCATCATTGAACGGCACCGGGGGAAACTGAGCGCGCGCCGCAGAGAGCCGTACGGCACGGTATTTACCTTCGCGTTGCCGCTTGCCGGACAGGAGGAGTAACGGTTATTCCACTGGTTGATGTTTGGTCAGGCGCTCGACGGCCCTGACCAGTTCGGCCACGGAGCGGACCTGCATTTTCTCCATTACCCGGCGGCGGTGCACTTTCACCGTGATCTCACTGACGCCCAGCTCGGCGGCGATCTGCTTGTTGAGCTTGCCGCTGATGGCCAGCTCAAGCACCTCATGCTCGCGCGGCGTGAGGGACATGTGGCGCTGCTTCAGGGCGTAGTGCTCTTTGACGCGGGCGGCGTTGTGCTGTGCCAGTCTGAGCGCGGATTCGATGGAGCCGATGAGCGCGCTGGATTCAACGGGCTTAGTGAGAAATTCGTAGGCTCCGCCTTTGATCGCCCGGACGGACATAGGGATGGTGCCGTGACCGGTGAGAAAGATGATCGGTATTTCCCGCCCGCTGGCTTTCAGCGCATCTGCGACATCAAATCCGGTTATCGTGGGCATCTGCATATCGAGGATCACGCAGGAGGGCAGATCCTCAAAGGGATGGCTGAGAAAGGCTTCTGCTGAGGAAAAGCCAAGGGCGTGCATATCCGCGGATTCCAGCAGCCTGACAACGGACTGTCTGACTGTGTCATCGTCATCAACCACATAAACAATGTGTTCCATTCACCGCCCCGGTGTGTGATCAGTAAATCATCGACAATAAAATAGCGCCTTTTTGAACGTAAGCGACTGTTTGCTATCCTCATTCATACTAACACATTAATTATTATTATCATTTACCAATATGAAGATGATATGAAATTGTAATAAAAATGTGGCGAATTAGTTAGGAGTGGAGCGCTGTTTTTAGAGACCTTTCCGGGGGCGGAGCCAGCGCACGACATGCGATGTTTTGTGTGAGGACGCCGACGGGTAAAACAGGCTACACTCTGATTTTGAGCGCGACAAGCTGAGGACATAACGATGCACTACACACTGAAAAGCAGTGACGATAAAGAAAAAGCGGAAGGAACAAACGGCGCGGGCGCTCTACAGCAAAAACTGCTGGAATCCCGTTCGATTGTCATCTCCGGTGAAATCAACCAGGAGCTGGCCCAGAAAGTCATCACTCAGATGATCCTGCTGCAAAGCGTCAGTAACGATCCGATCAAGCTGTACATCAACAGCCAGGGCGGCCATGTAGAAGCGGGCGATACCATCCACGACTTCATTAAGTTTATCCGTCCGGAAGTACACGTTATTGGCACCGGCTGGGTGGCAAGCGCCGGGATCACCATCTTCCTGGCGGCGAAAAAAGAGCACCGCTACTCGCTGCCAAATACCCGCTTTATGATCCACCAGCCGCTGGGCGGCGTGCGCGGTCAGGCAACGGATATTGAGATCGAAGCGCGGGAGATCATCCGCATGCTGGAACGCGTGAACAAGCTGATTGCCGACGCCACCGGCCAGCCCCTGGAGAAAGTGAAGAAAGACACCGACCGTAACTTCTGGATGTCACCGGCGGAAGCGCTGGACTACGGCATCGTGGGCAAACTGATCACCCATTATGACGAGCTGAACCTGGATTAAGTTTTAGCCCGCGTGTGCGTCGGGTGACGGCTTCGCCTTACCCGACCTACACGCGCTCGATTGACCCATGACAAGTTCCCCCTCTGCTTTCTTACCTATAATCGCGCCTGTTTACCCTCTCACTGGTGCTAACCATGGCGTATCAACTGAACCTGAACTGGCCGGAATTTCTTGAAAAATACTGGCAAAAACAACCCGTTGTACTGAAAAATGCCTTCCCGAATTTTGTCGACCCCATTACCCCTGATGAGCTGGCGGGTCTGGCGATGGAGCCGGAAGTCGATAGCCGCCTGGTAAGCCACGCTAACGGCAAGTGGCAGGCGAGCAATGGCCCGTTTGAGCATTTCGATAACCTCGGTGAAACCGGCTGGTCCCTGCTGGCGCAGGCGGTGAACCACTGGCATATGCCCGCCGCAGAGCTGGTGCGTCCGTTCCGCGTCCTGCCGGACTGGCGTCTCGATGACCTGATGATCTCCTTTTCTGTCCCGGGCGGCGGCGTTGGGCCGCATATCGATCAGTACGATGTGTTTATCATCCAGGGGATGGGCAGCCGCCGCTGGCGCGTGGGTGACAAGCTGCCGATGCGTCAGTTCTGCCCGCATCCGGCTCTGCTACATGTCGATCCGTTTGAGCCGATCATCGACGAAGATCTGGCGCCGGGCGATATCCTCTACATTCCGCCTGGATTCCCGCATGACGGCTTCACCCATGAAACCGCGCTCAACTACTCTGTCGGTTTTCGCGGGCCGAACGGTCGCGATCTGATCAGCAGCTTTGCCGACTATGCGCTGGAGAACGATCTGGGCGGCGAACACTACAGCGATCCGGATCTGACCTGCCGCGAACACCCGGGCCGCGTGGAGCAGTACGAGCTTGATCGCATTCGCGAGATGATGATCGACATGATTAGCAAGCCGGATGATTTCACGAAATGGTTTGGCAGCTTCGTTTCCACGCCACGTCACGAGCTGGATATTGCCGCCGCCGAGCCGCCGTATTCCGCAGAAGAGGTGCTGGACGCGCTTCAGGGCGGCGAAACGCTGTCGCGCCTGAGCGGCCTGCGCGTGCTGAACGTTAACGGCAGCTTCTTTATCAACAGTGAACAGCTGGAAACGGCGGATGTGAACGGGGCAGACGCGCTGTGCCGCCACACCGAGCTCGGCCAGGCCGAGCTGGGTGACGCACTGAATAATCCGGCGTTTGTGGACGAACTCACCGGGCTGATTAACCAGGGGTACTGGTACTTCGACGAGTAACATGAGGCGGCGTTTAGTCAGCCTAAACGCCGCTACGTTCAAACCAGCATATTACACGCCTTCCAGTAGTTAAGAAGCCGCTCATCGTCGCGCTCTTTCTCCGCTTTGATTTTCATCGCCTGGGCGAGATTTTCTCGCGATACTTCATGGCCTTTTTGCACGATGTCTAAAACCGCTTCACCAAGAGCCAGCGAAATTTCTGTCCGATTGTTGCGAATCGTCATAAATACCTCCTCGTTGGTTGCGATAAGTTAATTATGAACGGGAAATAATCAGCCGGTAATAATTCATCTCATTCTTATTTTTTCATTTCGGCGTCAAGTAGAATGAATATTCGGTTCTGTCAATGATGTTTCAAAATGCTAATAGGGCGTTTAAGCCTTAATTTATGCGCTACAGTTAATTTCGTGCAACAGGCAAATAACCGAAACAGGAGAATAATTATGGTAGATAAAAGCGCAATTAAGGATCACACTCAGGTTGTCGCCAGCTGCGGAACGCACGTCGGGGTTGTGGACCATCTTGATGGTGAGCGTATCAAGCTTGCGAAGAGCGATCCGGAATCGGGCGGCAAGCACCATTTTATTCCTCTCGGCTGGGTTGATAAAGTCGAAGATAATAAAGTTGTCCTGACCAAAAACCATAAAGAGGTTTTTGCTGAGTGGCAGGAAGCATAAATATATCTCTCGCAAGGAAATATATGCCTTCGCTCCGGCTTCGTCCGGAGCGTAATAGTGTCTGCGCCCGGTGATTGCTGCCATTGCAAATAGATGGTACTGTTTTGCCTGTCCTTTCCCGATGCAGGCCCCGAATGATGCTCCAGAGTGAAAATAAATCAGCGAAACGCATATTTTTTGTTGAAGATTTTCAGGTATTCGGCGAGCGCTATGGCATCGACTACCGTTTCCCCCAGTTAAAAGAGGCTCAGGTCAGCGGTAGCCCCGTGTTGCAGGGGAATGTTGAAGAGATGATGCTCTCGTCCGGCATTTCGCTGACCCATTCCGACGTACGTGTATTACAGCCCTATGAAACCACCTCTCGCCACAGCAGCCCGCTCTATATGCTGGTGGTGCTGGAAGGGTGCGTGACGCTCACGCTCAATGGTATCAATTATCCCGTCCGCCCGGGCATGGCGTTCAGCTCACGTCTGAGTGAAGATCAGGTAATGAGCGCGCGTCACGATGCCGACAGCACGCTGAAAACGCTCTCGTTTGGCGTGTACCCGCACGATGCCGGACGTGAAGCCTTGCTTGAGTCATTGCTTCTGGAATGGCAAAGCCTGAATGCACCCGCATTGTCTGGCAGGTTCCCGAGTTTGTGATGTCAGGTATTCTGCATGCGCAGCGGCAGGGGGTAAGCGTGCTTTCACGCAAGCTGTTGCTTGAGGGGCTGATGTATCAGCTGCTCGGCCATGGCCTCAACCAGCGCCAGCAGCCTTGCCCAAGCCGCCCTGAGCATGCGCGTCTTGAACGCGTGCGGAGCCTGCTGGAACAGTCTCCTGAACGGGATCATACTCTCGCGCAGCTGGCAGCCCTGGCTGCAATGAGCCCAAGCAGCCTGCGCAGCAAGTTCCGTCAGCGCTACGGCTGCACCCTCTTCGATTATCTTCGCGACTGTCGCCTTGCGCTGGCGCGCCGCTATCTGCTGGAAGGCCACAGCGTGCAGCAGGCGGCCTGGATGTGCGGGTATCAGCATGCCACCAACTTCGCCACCGCGTTTCGTCGTCATTACGGGATTTCTCCGGGCGACGTGCGCAAACTCCGCTAACGTAATTTCGCCCATCGCGCGAATGCATCCCGTGCGGTTTAGCATCGCGCATACGTAACCTGGCGGCGCGCATAGCCGTTTGCACTCTCAAAAAGGTAATAATTCTTATTAACAATAAGAAATATCTCTGGAGAGGGTTATGTTTGCTAAATCGCGTCTGGCACTGCTGGTGGGATGGGTTACCGGTAGCGTCGCTTTTCCTTTACTGGCGCAGGATGCCCAAAAAACTGACACCGTGGTGGTGACCTCGCAGATGCAGTCTGCGGCCACCAAGCTTGAAACACCGGATATTGAAACCCCGCAGTCGGTCTCTATCGTCACGCGCGAGCAGTTCGAAGAGCAGGGCGCAACCAGCGTGCGTCAGGCCGTGAGCTACACGCCGGGGGTCTACAGCAACCAGATCGGGGCGTCAAACCGCTTTGACTACATGGTGCTGCGCGGCTTCTCGGACGGCAGTCTGGACAACGTCTACCTCGACGGCCTGAAGATGATGGGCGACACCAATTCCCACAGCTCGCTGGTGGTTGACCCGTGGTTCCTGGACAGTATCGAAGTCGTGCGCGGTCCGGCCTCCGTGCTCTATGGCCGCTCATCGCCGGGCGGGATTGTGGCGCTCACCTCCCGTAAGCCATCGTTCGATCCTGGCGGGGAGATTAAGCTCTTCGCCGGTAACAATAACCAGCGTGGGGCGATGTTCGACGTGACCGGCCCGGTTGATGATAACGACCGCGTGGCGGTGCGCCTCAGCGGGATGACCCGCTATGCTGATTCCCAGTTCGATCCGCTCAAAGAAGAGCGTTACGCCCTGATGCCGAGCCTGACCTGGCGTATCACCGACAGCACCCGTCTGGATCTGATGGCCTACCTGCACCGCGATCCGGAAGGCGGCAGCCACTCCGGCCTGCCATATGAGGGCACCGTTGTACCGCACAGCGGTAAGAAAATCTCCAACACCTTCTTCGAGGGCGAGGACGATTACGACAAGTACGATCGTCGGGAAAAAATGGTCGGCTATAACATCGAGCACCTGTTTGACAGCGGCTGGTCTGTGCGCCAGAAGCTGCGCTACCTGCACACCAAAGTCGAGCTGAACCAGGTGTATGCCGCAGGCTGGCTGAATGACACCGAGCTGAATCGCGGCTATTCCGGCTCTGACGAGAAGATGAACGCCATCACCCTGGATAACCAGGTCGACGGCAGCTTCGACACCGGGGCGGTGAACCACCGCGTGCTGATCGGCATGGACTACCAGGACCGCACCAACAACGTCACCGGCTACTACGGCGGCTTCCCGCCGATTGACGCTTTCCATCCTGTTTACGGCGCGAAGCCGGACTACATCACCCAGTACAGCAGGGAAAAACACAAGCTGCGCCAGACCGGCTACTACCTACAGGATCAGATGTCCGTTGACCGCTGGCGCCTGACGCTCGGCGGGCGTTACGACCAGGTGAGCGTGTCGAACGTCGACAACTTTAACCACACCCGCAGCGATCTGGATAAAAACAACTTCAGCAGCCGCGCGGCGCTGCTGTATCTGTTTGATAACGGCGTTGCGCCGTACGTCAGCTACTCCACCGCCTTTACGCCGACCAGCTTTGCCGACGAGCAGGGCAATATCCTGGATCCGATGAAGGGCAAGCAGTGGGAAGCGGGCGTGAAGTATGAGCCAGAGGGGATGAACAGCCAGTTCAGCGCCTCGGTGTTCCGCATTAACCAGAAGAACATTGCCACTAAAGAGGAGCCGACCGATCCGTACCGTTCCATTGGTGAAATCGAATCTGAAGGCGTTGAGCTGGAGGCGATTGGTCAGCTGACCGACAGCCTGCGTATGCAGGCGGCGTACACCTACACGGATATTCGCTACAAGAAGAGCAGCCCGGAAGAGGAGGGCAAGCGCGCCGTTTATGCCCCGCGTAACATGGCCAGCGCCTGGCTGAGCTACGACGTCAAAACCGGCCCGCTGGACGGCCTGACCGTCGGCTCCGGCGTGCGCTATGTCAACGGGATCGCCAGCGATCGCCAGAATACCCATACGCTTCCGTCGTACACGCTGGTGGATATGACCGTGGGGTATGACCTGTCGAAAGTGGGGCTCACGGGTGTGAGCGCGCAGTTGAACGTCAATAACCTGACGGACAGAAGCTACGTCGCGGCCTGTAACTCTCTCTCTTACTGCTACTTCGGTGCAGAACGCAGCATTGTGGGCAGCGTTTCGTGGAAGTTCTGAGTTGTTGATTTTGCCGGGGGGCGGGAGCGGTTTTCTCCCTCTCCCTGTGGGAGAGGGGCGGGGTGAGGGCAAAATGCCGCACTACTCCTCCATCGCAATCACAATCGCTTCACCCATCTTTTTCAATGCCTCGCGATTTTTGTCTGTCGGCGGCAGCGCTACGTTGATCCGCAGGCAGTTGCGGTACTTCCCGGAGGCGGAAAACAGCGACCCGGCCGCGGCCTGGATCTTCAGCCGGCACAGCTGCTTGCTGACGCACACCATATCGACCGTCTCCGGCAGCTCAACCCACAGCAGGAAGCTGCCCTGCGGGCGGGTGACGCATATCTCTGCCGGAAAATACTGCCGCACCCAGCAGGTGTAGGTCTCCATATTCTGCTGATAAATCTGGCGCATACGCCGCACGTGGCGATGGTAATGGCCGTCGCGGATAAACGCCGCCACCGCCATCTGCGTGCCCGGCACGTTAAACCCGCCCGCGGCGTACTTCATGTGCATCACCCGATCGTAATAGCGCCCCGGCACAATCCAGCCGACGCGCAGGCCCGGCGCCACGGTCTTGGTAAACGAACTGCATAACAGCACGCGACCATCAATATCCATAGAATGAATGGTGCGCGGACGCGGATACTCCGCCGCCAGCTCGCCGTAGATATCATCCTCAACAATCACGATATCGTGCCGCTGTGCCAGGGCTAAGACCTGCTTCTTCCGCGCCTCCGGCATGATAAACCCGAGCGGGTTATTGCAGTTTGGCACCAGGATCACCGCCTTGATCGGCCACTGCTCCAGCGCCAGCTCCAACGCTTCGATGCTGATCCCGGTTTCAGGATCGGTGGGAATTTCAATGGCCTTGATGTCAAAGCCGCGCAGCATCTGCATGGTGCCGTGAAACGACGGCGATTCCACCGCCACGATATCCCCCGGTTTGCACACCGAGAGCAGGGCGATCGACAGCGCGCCGTGGCAGCCGTTGGTAATGACAATTTCGTTTGCCGCGACGGTGGAGCCGCCGTCCAGCATCAGGCGGGCGATTTGCTCGCGCAGCTCCAGGCGCCCGTCGAGCACGTCATAGCTCAGCATCTCGCCGGGGTTATGCTGCGCGATGCGGCTCATCTCGCGCCACAGGGGCTTCAGGCTCGGCTGGTTAATGTCCGGCGAGCCGCCGCCAAAGGAGATCATCTCTTTGTCGGCGCGGGCGTCCAGCAGCATCATCACCTCATCCCACTGGGTAACGTCCACCGGGCGCTGTACCGGACGGGTCATCGCCGGGACGGGCGGCTGGGCTTTGCGTTTCGAGACGAAATAGCCGGAGCGCGGCTGAGGCGTGATCAGCTGGAGGTTTTCGAGGATCTGGTAGGCCTGCTGTATGGTGCTGATGCTCACGCCGTGCTCCTGGCTCAGCGTGCGTACCGACGGCAGACGTTCGCCGCTGCGATACAGCCCTTGTTCAATGCGTTCCGCCAGGAGGTTGGCCAGATGTTGATAGCGCGTCATGCTGTATCCTTTGTTTTCACCATACAGAGCATTAAACCAGTACAGATGGATGAATAAACCACCATGCAGATACCGTTTTAGCGGATCTGTATGGTAAACAAAAGCAGTTTTTGAATCTGTATTGTACTGGCCGTTTTCCATGATGATAACCCCACTGGCATAGCGAGGAGAGCATCATGGAATTCTACGAGAATCGTTCAAAACGTCCGTTTATCGCGTTTGTCTGGGTAGCGAAAACGCTGCGTAACTGGTATCGCATCAACCGTACCCGCCGTATTCTGAGCCAGATGAACGACGAGCAGCTCAAGGACGTCGGGTTATCGCGATATGATGTGTGAGCATAGGGTTGCCTGGTGGCGCTACGCTTACCGGGCCTACAGGAGACCGTAGGCCGGGGAAGGCGCAGCCGCCACCCGGTGGTTTTCAGCTCAACAGTTCTAGCGTCTGCCGTTTCGGCCTTTCCAGCAAATCCAGCGCCTCCTGATACGACCACACGTTGTTATAGCCCATCACCAGCCCGTAGCGTTTTCCTGATCCGTGATACCACGCCGAAAGCGCATTGACCTGCAATTGCTGTTCCTGCCAGCAGCGGGCGATCTCCCGGTCAGCGCTTCCCTTTGCGAGGAACGCGACAATATGCATCCCGCCGTCGTTTTGCTCGGTGAAAAACAGATCGCCATAGACCTCACACAGGGCGGCAATCATCCAGTCGCGGCGGGTCTGATAGAGCGCGCGCATCTTTTTCAGATGACGGAAAAAATGCCCTTCGTTGAGAAACGCGGTGAGGATCTTTTGCGTCAGCACCGGCTGGCCGCTGGTGAGGATGTCCGCGCTGTCGGTAAACGCGCCGACGGTGCTGGCGGGCATCACCACGTACCCCATGCGCAGCGATGGCATGATGGTTTTGCTGAAGGTGCCCATAAAGATCACCCTGTCATGCTGGTCGAGGCTTTTCAGCGACGGCAGCACTTTGCGGGTGTAGTGAAATTCGCCGTCATAATCATCTTCGATAATCCACGCCTCGTTTTGTGACGCCCAGTCGAGCAACTGCTGCTTGCGCGGCAGGGAGAGCGTCACCGCCAGCGGGCTCTGGTGCGACGGAGTAACGATGGCGAAGCGGGCATCGTGGTGATTACGCAGCAGGTAGTCCGTATCCATCCCTGCGCGATCGACCGGCACGGTGTGCAGGCGGGGCACAATGCGCTTGAGCAACTGCTGGCCCATAAAGTAGCCTGGATCCTCAAATACCACCTTATCGCTGCGGCTGGCGAGCGTGTCGAGGATCAGGCGCAGGCTGCCGCTGTAGCCGCTGGTGATCATTACCTGTTCCGCAGTGCAGGATAACCCGCGCGAGATATTGAGATAGCGGGCTATCGCCTCGCGCAGCGGATACCAGCCCAGAACGGGCGGGTTGAGCATTTCATCCTGACGCATGGCGCGCGTCGCCTGGCCCGCCAGCAGCAGCCATTTTTTATAGGGGAAGCTGTCGAGCGCGGGAATGCCGGGGCGCAGAAAACCGGCTCGTTCGCGTTGGCTAATCAACGACGCCGGCAGCGTGCCGGTCGCTTGTTCTGTGGGGGCGTTTTGCGCGGGCAGCAGAAGATCCGGATTCACCCGCGTCCCGCGCGCGCCCTGGCTCACCAGATACCCTTCGCCCGTCAGAATGGCATACGCCGTCTCGACGGTTTTGCGCGCCACCTTCAGCTCTTCCGCCAGCAGGCGGATGGCAGGTACCCTGTCGCCCGGCTTCAGCACGCCGCGCATGATGTTGTCGCGATAGCGGGAATAAATCTCGTGATAGCCTGGCTTCATGTCCTACCTCATTTCACGCTTTTTGTATCTTTTTACTATGTCATGAACGGCGTAGATTTGCTTCATCGCATGACACATGCCGCACAAAAAAGAGGAAAGACAATGAGCACTCGCGTAAACCACCACAAAGCCACCCCTGCACTCACCAACGCGCTTTCCGCCCTGAGCATGGAAGTGGCGAAAACCTCTATTGATCCGGCGCTGAAGCACCTGATCGACATTCGCGTGTCGCAGCTGAACGGCTGTACGTTCTGTCTCGATATGCACTCAAAAGAGGCGAAAATTGCCGGCGAGCGCGAGCTGCGCCTGTACCATCTGGCGGCCTGGCGCGAGTCCCCGCTGTTCAGCGCCCGTGAAAAAGCGGCGCTGGCCTTCACCGAAGCGCTGACCCAAATCGGCGTTCACGGCGTGAGCGATGCGCTGTACCGCAGCGTGGCGGAGCACTTCTCGGACGTGGAGATTTCAGAGCTGAACTTCGCCATCGTGGCGATCAACGCCTGGAACCGCCTGGGCATTACCTCCCGCATGGAGCCGGGCTCGCTGGATGCGGCGTACGGGCTGAACAAGGCTAACCTGGAATAATCCCGCGCTCGCGGATCATCGCCACCAGCGCCCGCAACCCCGGCGGGACGTGGCGATGGCCGGGGTAGTACAGGCGCAGCCCGGCAAACGGCTGCGCCCAGTCGTTTAAGACGCTCACCAGCTCCCCGCTTTTCAGTTCGTCCTGAATATAGATTTCCGGTAAAAATCCCACCCCTAACCCCGCTTTTACGGCGCGGATCGAGGCAAAAAGATCGGACGTCGCAAAGCGCGGCGGCACGGCAAGGGCGTACGTTTCCCCCCGACGGGCCAGCTCCCAGCGGTAGATCCCGCCGTGGGCCATACGCATGCCGATCCCCTGATGCGAAAGCAGATCGTCCGGCGTCTCGGGTATGCCGTGACGGGCGAAATAGTCCGGCGTGGCGGTGACGAGCTGGCGGATCTCACCGGTCAGCGGCACGGCGATCATGTCCTGCGGAACGGACTCTTCGAGGCGGATCCCCGCGTCATAGCCTTCCGCTACGATGTCGATCATCCTCGCTTCGCTCACCGTTTCCACGCGCATTTTCGGGTAGCGGATCATGAAATCGATCAGCAGCTGGTCCAGAAACAGGGTGCCGATATGGTTCGGCACGTTGAGGCGCAGCGTTCCGGCGGGTTCCCCGGTGTCGCTGTGGATCTCCTCCCCGGCGAGGCGGATCTCCTGTAGCGCCGGGCCGATACGCGCCACGTAGCGCTGTCCGGCGTCGGTGAGCGCCACGCTGCGGGTGGTGCGGTTGAAAAGCCGCGTCTCAAGGCGGCTCTCCAGCCCGGCGATGGCGTTGCTGACCGCCGTGGCGGACATCCCCAGTTCCTGCGCCGCGCCGCGAAAGCTGCCGCGCCGCACCACCGCCATCACCACTTCCAGCTCTGTCAGACCTGAACGATGCATAGATTATCCTGAAAATCGAAACAACCCTTGCAGCATAGCGTGGATTATCGCAACGGAGAAGCCGTGACAGACTGGGCTCACACAGCCTGAGGAGGTTTATATGCACACCATCGAACAGATCTTTATTAACGGCGAGTTTGTTACCCCGCACGGTACCGAACGGTTTGATTTGTACAATCCGGCGACGGCGCAGGTCATCGGCCAGGTTCGCCTGGCGGATGAGGTTGACGCTGAACGCGCTATCGCGGCGGCGAAAGCGGCGTTTCCGGCGTGGTCGCAGACCACAAAGCAGGAACGCATCGCCGCGCTGAAGCGCATGCACGCCGCCGTGGCCGCTCGTCACGACGCTCTGCTGGAAGCGGTCATTGAAGAGTACGGCGCGCCCGCCTCGCGCTCGGCGTGGATGGCAAGCTATCCGGCAGAGGTGATTGCTCAGGCCATCGAGGCGCTGGAGGCATTTGAGTTTGTCACCTCCGCAGGTGCCGCAACGGTGCAGATGACGCCGCTCGGCGTGGCCGGGCTGATTACGCCGTGGAACAGCGATGCGGGGTTTATCTGCGGCAAACTGGCGGCCGCGCTGGCGGCGGGCTGCACGGCGGTCATCAAGCCGAGTGAAATGAGCGCACTGCAAACGCAGATTGTCACCGAAGCGCTGCGCGACGCTGCGCTACCGCCGGGCGTGTTTAACATCGTCACCGGACGGGGTGAGACGGTCGGTGACACAATCAGCCGCCATCCGGACGTCGCGAAAATCTCGTTCACCGGTTCCACGAATACCGGCAAGGCGATCCTGCGCAACGCGGCGGAAAGCTTTAAGCGCGTGACGCTGGAGTTGGGCGGTAAATCACCGACGATCCTGCTGGATGATGTGGATCTGGCGCAGGCGATCCCGCTGGTGATCCAGGCCGGGTTTATGAACAGCGGGCAGGCGTGCGTGGCCGGGACGCGCATTCTGGTGCCTTACTCGCGCAAAGCGGAGATCGAAACCGCGCTGGCGCAGGCCGTGGCGGCGATGAAATCCGGCGACCCGCGCAACAGCACGACAGACGTCGGCCCGATGGTCAGCGAAAAGCAGTGGCTGCGGGTGCAGGGCTATATCCGCAAAGGAATCGAAGAAGGGGCGCGCCTGCTGGCGGGCGGCGAAGGGCGACCGGAAGGCACGCGGGACGGCTGGTTTGTGCGTCCGACGCTGTTTGCCGGCGTGAACAATCGGATGACCATTGCCCGCGACGAGATTTTCGGCCCGGTGCTGTGCGTAATCCCTTATCAGGACGAGGCGGAGGCGATTGCCATTGCCAACGATACCGAGTACGGCCTGAGCGCGATGGTGCTGGGCGGCGATGTGGACCGCGCGCGACGCGTGGCACAGCAGATTGTTTCCGGTCGCGTGCTGGTGAACACCCTGGCTCATGAACCGAAAGCGCCGTTTGGCGGGTTTAAGCACTCCGGCGTGGGGCGCGAGATGGGCGAGTGGGGGATCCGCGCGTTTATGGAGCCGAGGTCGGTTCTGGGCTAAAGCTTCGCTCTTTACCGAAGCATTGTACTTTTCCATCCTGCATTCTCTCCTCAACATCACAGCGGAGAGACCATCATGATCGCAGTCCTTTTCGAAGCCAAAGCCGCGCCTGCCCATCAGGCGCGCTACCTCCAACTTGCCGCAGAGCTTAAGCCTTTGCTGGCCGACATCGACGGCTTTATCGATATCGAACGGTTCCAGAGCCTGACGACCGACGGCAAAATCCTCTCCCTTTCCTGGTGGCGGGATGAAGAGGCCGTCCGCCGCTGGAAGCAGAACGTCTTCCATCAGGCGGCGCAGGCCGAAGGACGGGCGTCGATTTTCTCTTTCTACCGTATTCGCGTGGCGCAGCTGGTGCGGGAATACAGTTCCGAAACCGGAGGGCACGCGGATGTATGACGTTCACGTGATTTTCCGCGACGGGCCCGGCGAGCTGGCGCGCTTTGGACAGCTGTTGGGGCGCAACGGCGTGGGGCTTGAGGGTGGCGGCGTATTCGGTACCGATGCCCATTTCCTGGTGGAGGACGGGGAAAAAGCCCGCCGTGTGCTGCTCGACGCCGGGTTTACCGTGCAGGCGCTGCGAAAGCCGGTGATCAGAAAGCTTAAGCAGGAGCGTCCTGGCGAGCTGGGCGAGATAGCGGCGGCGCTGGCGGCACGCGGCGTGTCTATCCTGACTCAGTACAGTGACCATGCGAATCACCTTATTCTGCTGACGGATGATGATAAGCTGGCCGCTGAGATCACCACACCCTGGGCGACGAATGTTAAAGACGAGCTTACCCTCTGATAACAGCGCGATGCTGGAAAAGGCGATTGCCGCGGTGGCGGCTGCAATGGCCGATCCGTCGCGCGTGAAGATGCTTTGTGCGCTAATGGACGGGCGTGCGTGGACGGCCACTGAACTGAGTGCGGCGGCAGACGTTGCGCCGTCGACCGCCAGCGGGCATCTTGCCCGGCTGGTTGAAGGGCAGCTAATTACCTGCCTGTCGCAAGGGCGGCATCGTTATTATCGTCTTGCCGGGCACGACGTGGCGGCGCTGGTGGAACAGATGATGGGGCTTTCGTGGAGCCGCATTACCCCGCCGGAAACCAGCGCGCCGAAAGCCATGCGTGAAGCCCGGACCTGCTACGACCATCTCGCAGGCGCGGTGGCGGTGCAGATCTATGATTTCATGCAGGCGGAAGGCTGGCTGGAGGCTGACGGTTCCGCATTGACCCTGTATGGTCGGGAGCAGTTCCTGGCACTCGGTATTCCGTTAAGCGCTCATCCGCGTCGGAAGGCCTGCTGCGCCTGCCTGGACTGGAGCGAGCGGCGGTTTCATCTTGGCGGTGAGGCGGGCGCTGCGCTGCTTATCCACATGGAAAGCAAAGGCTGGATCCAGCGGGTGGCGGGTTATCGGGAGGTGGTGGTGACGGCTTCGGGGAAAAGTGCCGTCAGGAAGCATTTTAGCCGCTAAACGCCGCTGCGGGCTGATGCCCTCACCCCGACCCTCTCCCACAGGGAGAGGGAGAACATCGTTTCGCAATTCCTGCGCTTTAACTTCTCGTTTCTTGATACTTATCCTGATAACTATTATCGTGATGGCGTACTACGAGAGGGCTCCCCATGAGTGAAGAAGATCTGTTTAGCCGCAGGCCGATGGGCATGCGGATGGCGATGATCGTGCGTCAGTGGCGCGCAGTCATCGACGACGCCATTCTCGACACCGGGTTAACCCAGTCGAGCTGGACGGTGATGATGCAGCTTCATCAACTCGGGGATAACGTCTCGGTCAGCGAGCTGGCGGAAGTGCAGGGCATTGAACTGCCTCCCCTAATGCGCACGCTGACACAGCTGGAAAAGCAGGGCTACCTGCTGCGCACCGTCTCGCCGTATGACAAGCGTATCCGGCTGCTGACGCTGACGCCTGAGGGAAAAGCCATTCTTGAAAGGCTCTCTCAGGTGATTGAGACGTTCCAGGCGCGCGTATCGCAAAACATCGCGCCGGAACATATCGATATTTTCAGCGCTACTCTCAATCAAATCGCCTGCAATTTGCGGACAATCCGCGAAGAAGATAATAAGACCGAAAAATAATGACTCCTGAACAAAAGTTTGCCCGCTGGGTAAGGGTGAGTATTGCCTCTTTCCTGCTGATGTTTGTTTACTTTATCGTCGCGGATATCTGGATCCCGCTGACGCCGGACTCCACCGTGATGCGCGTGGTGACCCCGGTGTCTGCCCGCGTCTCCGGGTATGTGGCGGCGGTACATGTCCATAACAATAGCCAGGTTAAGAAAGGCGATCTGCTGTTTGAGCTCGACGCCACGCCGTTTCGCAATAAGGTCGAGGCGGCGCAGATCGCGCTGGAACAGGCGCGTCTGTCTAACGATCAGCTGGATGCGCAGATTGCCGCAGCGCAGGCCAGCCTGAAAACCGCCGTGCTGACCGCGCGTAACGACAAAGTGACATTCGACCGCTACCAGAAACTGAGCACCTTGCAGAACGTATCGCAGGCGGATCTGGATAAGGTCCGTACCACCTGGCAGAGCAGCGAGCAGTCCGTCAGCTCGATCCAGGCGAATATTCATAACCTGCGCATTCAGCGCGGCGAGCGGGATGAGCACCGTAACGTGACGCTGCAAAAATACCGTAACGCGCTGGATGAAGCGGAGCTGAATCTTGGCTGGACGAAGGTCTACGCCGAGGCGGACGGCACGGTCAGTAACCTGCAATTAAGCCCCGGTTTTTACGCCTCATCCGGTTCGGCTGCGCTGGCGCTGGTGAACACCCGGATCGATATCGTGGCGGATTTCCGCGAGAAGAGCCTGCGTCATACCCATCAGGGGACCGACGCTGCCGTGGTGTTTGACGCCTTCCCGGGGCACGTTTTCCGTGCCCACGTTACCAGCAGCGACGCGGGGATCCTCGCCGGACAGGAGGCCGTAAACGGTCAACTTTCTGAACCGGAAACCTCCAACCGCTGGGTGCGTGATGCCCAGCGTATGCGCATTCACGTAGCGCTGGACGAAGCCTTACCGAAGCCGCTGCCGACCGGCGCGCGCGCCACCGTGCAGCTCTACAACAGCGAAGGGCCGTTTGCGCGATTCTTCTCCGGGATGCAAATCCATCTGGTGAGCCTGCTTCACTATGTCTATTAGCACCCTGGCACGGGTATTTACCCCGCACGGCAACATCGTCTATACGGCAAACGACTTTCGCCAGACCCTGCGTATCGTCTTTGCCGGGATGATTGCGCTCAGTATTTCGAGTTTCTACAACACCAGCTACGGCGTGTTTTTTGTGGTCTACCCGATCATGCTTCTCTCGCTGGTACCGGTGTTTAATCGCCACGTGGCGAAGCAGTTTATCTTCAGCGCCTCGCTGAACTGCGTCGAAATGGTGTTGATTATCGGCTATCTGTCGCAGTGGCCGGTCATCATGACGCTGGTGGTGTTTGCCCTGTACGTGATGCGTTTTCGCTTTATGAGTAAGGGGCCGCTGTTCCTGTTCGGCTCGATGGGCGTGGTTTGCCAGAGCGTGATGCTCAACTTTATGAGCTACCCCACCACCAACTGGCACACGCTTTTATTCTCTAACATCGAAGCGAGCGTGATGGCGGTGTGCCTGAGCGCGCTGATGAACTACCTGCTGCCGGACGTGGAGCCGCGTAAGCCGCCGCCGCTGATTGAGAAAGACGATGCCCGCGTGCGCCACGAGTCGCTGCTATCCGGCACCGTGGCGACGCTGATTTTCGTCGTGTTCCAGATTAGCGACTTAAGCGATTCGCTTTCGGCGCTGATGGCGGGGATTTTGATCCTGTTCACGATGCACTATCGCGGCTCGGTTATCAGCTCCATCTGGCGCGTGGTTGGCGTGGTGCTGGGGTGCCTCTATATCCTTGTCGTCCAGCTTATCCTCTACGATCACAGCAGCCATATGCTGCTGATGATGCCGCTGATTGGCCTTGGTCTGGCGTTTGGCGCGCGTCTGCACGTAATGGAGAAGGTCGGCGCCGGGGTAGGCTTCGCCAGTATCACCACCATCGGCATTATGTTCGGGCAGAACATGCACCCGGACAGCGACCTGGTGTTCAGCGATCTATACCGCATCACCTCCGTTACCTTCGCGCTGGTGGTCACGCTGACGATGGTCTTTCTGGTGCACCTGATCCTGAATCGCTTCGAGGCGACGCGCTACGTTATCGCGCCGCCAAAAGCGGATTAATGCCCCAGCACGGCGGGTAGCTGCGAGAGCAGAAACAGGATCAGGCCAATCGTACCGCCCACCAGGGTACCGTTAACGCGAATGAACTGAAGATCTTTACCGATATTGAGTTCTATCTGGCGTGACATGTCTTTGGCATCCCAGCTTTTCACCGTGTCGCTGATATGGCGCGTCAGGAACGCGGCGAAATCCGGCGCCACGCGGTGCGCGGCCTGCTCCAGATGCTCATTCAGCGACGCCCGCAGGCTGGCGTCGTTGGTCAGCGTTTCGCCAAACCACAGCCCGGCGTTGGCGATACGCTGCTTCACGCGGGAATCATCGCTCTGCATGTCATTTTTCAGCCACTGGCGCAGGTCAGCCCACATTTCCCCCAGATAGCGGTTAAAGGCCTCATCATTCTTGAGGTAGTGTTTGATATTCTCGGCTTTCGCCGTCATCTCCGGATCGTTTTTCAGATTGTCGATGAACTTGATCGTGGCGCGGTCAAACGCCTGACGGATCTGGTGCGTACGGTCGTGGCTGATATCGTCCAGCAGCGTGTTCACCGCGTTCGACACCATCTCCGCGCTTTGATCGCCCAGCCACTCGGTGGGCAGCACCATGGCCTTGCGCGGATGCTCGGTCTTAAGCCAGTGAACGATCTGGTCAGCAATAAATTCCCGCGTGCTTTCCCGCTGAATCAGGGTAATCAGGCGGTTTATGATGGCGTCCAGCAGCACCTGGTGACGGTTGTTTTTGGTCATGCTTTCCAGCATGACGGCGCTGGTCTCGGTTAAATCGACCTTGTCGATAGCCTTATGCACCGCGCGTTTGAGCAGGCGCTGGATGCGCCCATCGTCGGTAAGTTCCAGAAAACCGCCCATCACCTGCACCAGATGCTGCCCCACGCGCCGGGCGTTATCGGGCTGGCTGAACCAGGTCCCAATCATCTGTGCGGGCTCGTAGCGACGGATAAGATCGACAAGGGATTGCGTATCGAGAAACTTTTCCTGCACGAACTGGCCGAGATTGTCGCCGATGCGGTCTTTATTGCGCGGGATAATCGCCGTATGGCGCGAGATAAAGGGAATGGGCACCCGGCGGAACAGCGCGACAACGGCAAACCAGTCCGCCAGCGCGCCAACCATCGCCGCCTCGGCAATGGCCTTTACGCCGCGCACCCAGAAGGTTTGCGGCATGAACAGGGTGGTGATAAACGCTGCGACGGCAATCAGCAGCAGCGACAGCGCGAGAAGCTTGGCGCGTTTGAGTTCGGTATGCTTTTCCATGGGTTAAGGATAGAGGGATACGGGGGAAAAGTGCAAAAACCGCCACAGCACCCACCCACCAAACCCCATCAATACCACCCCCGCCGTGCGCTCTATCAGCCAGAGCGAACGGCTGAGCTTTCGCTGAACCGCCGGTAACCCCATCAGCGATACCAGCGCAAAATCCCATACCAGTACTACCATCACCATCCAGACGCCGCAGGTCGCCTGCTGAAGCAGCGTGACGTGCGGCCCGAGTAACGCCGTCATTAGCGCCAGGTAGAACAACGCGTTTTTGGGATTTAACAACGCCGAACCCAGCCCCAGCAGGATCTGCTTACGCAGCGAAGGGCAGCGCTCATCTGTTTCATTTAGCGCCAGCGTCTGCGTTCGGCTGCGTACAAGATGCGAGCCGATCCAGAGCAAATACAGTGCACCGGATAATTCAATCAACGTGAACAGCCACGCGAACTGACGCAGCGCGCTCCATCCTATAATGACCAGCAAAATGTAAAGCCCGTTTCCTGCCGCTATCCCGATGCACAATCCGGCGCTGCCGCGCAGTCGGTAGCGGGCGGCGTAGCCCATCAGCAGGAAGAAATCCGGGCCAGGGCTTAACAGGGCAACAAAATGCGCCAGCGCCAGGGCGAGAAAAGCGGAAGGGAAGAATAGTTCCATAGCGACCTCAGAATGCAAAACTGGGGCCAGACTACGAAAACACAGAACCTATTTATTGTCTGTTATTGATCGGCCCGTAGCGTACTGGCGCGGTGTGGCGGCGGTGTAGCGCACAAAGGTCTTATGAAAATGGCTCTGGTCGGCAAACCCGCTCTGGTAGCCGACGTCGGCAATGTCGTCTCCGGCACGCAGCCGCGCTTTGGCGTACTCCACGCGGGAGACGTTGAGAAAGCTGACCGGCGTCAGGCCGGTGTCCTTCTTGAAGGTACGGATCAGCGTCTCCTTTCGCAGCGAGAATCGTTGCGCAAGTGCGTCGAGGGAAGGCGGGCTGGAAAGATTGGAAAGAAATGCCTGCTGAACCTGCTGGCTGGTTGATCCAGGCTTTTCTCCCTCATCCATGCAATGGGGAAGGGCAGTAAGCAGCCTGTCTACGGACGCAGGGGACATCCTCTCAACAACTTCCCGGTAATACATAAACAGCGTAGCGTTGCGAATCACCTGAACCGCAAGGGGAAGATCCGTATCAATATAAAGCATATGATAACTACGCGGCTGCCCGGCAACAGGGTTGCAGCTGTGTGGGACATAAGCCGGGATCACAATCAGGTCTCCGGGCTGGAGGATGTATTCTCTGCCATTACACACGCAGCATGTCTGGCCTTCCACAATTGCGCCGATGGAGAGCTGAGGGTGGCAATGGCGTTTGTACGCCTGCATGCTCTGCCACGTGCTGCGTAGTTCAAGGCCTGAGGCGCGGTGAAAAGTCTGCCGGATGTGTCGGGTATCGGTCATATGAACTCCTTCTGGACGTTTTTTATACCACGTCAGCGAACCGTCTGGCAGCGCTTCATTAAGAACCTTCCGTATATACCCAACTTTACCTTCATAGCCAGTCACATTGACTACCCTTAATACCCTAAGCGGTAAAACAAGGAGATTCGATATGGCTTACCAGACAGTAAATCCTGCCACGAACCAGCTCATCAAAGAATATCCCTCTCACACTGACGCAGACGTTGAAGCGGCGCTGAAGGCAGCCGATGCGCTCTATCACTCCGACTGGGCGAAAGGTGACATAAGCCAGCGCCTGCCGGTGCTGCATAAGCTGGCGGACCTGATCGACGAACGCGCGGAGGATCTGGCGAAAATCGCCAGTCAGGAGATGGGTAAGCTCATCGAACAAAGCCGCGGTGAAGTGAAGCTATGCGCGCAAATCGCCCGCTACTATGCTGACAACGCGAAGCAGTTCCTGGCCCCGGTGAAGTATGACTCTGAACTCGGGGAAGCATGGGTTGAACATCACCCCATCGGCGTGCTGATGGCCGTCGAACCATGGAACTTCCCATACTATCAGCTGATGCGCGTTCTGGCGCCAAACCTGGCAGCGGGCAACCCGGTGATCGCCAAGCATGCCAGTATCGTGCCGCACTGTGCAGAAACCTTTGCACAGCTGGTACGTGAAGCGGGCGCGCCGGAAGGGGCGTGGACCAACCTGTTTATCTCGTCCGAACAGGTGGCGAACATCATCGCCGACGATCGCGTACAGGGGGCGGCGCTGACCGGTTCAGAAAAAGCGGGTAGCGTGGTTGCGGCACAGGCTGCGAAACACATCAAAAAATCGACCCTTGAACTGGGCGGGAACGACGTCTTCGTGGTGCTGGACGATGCGGATCTGGAGAAAGCCGTGAAGATCGGCGTTAACGCGCGGCTTAATAACGCCGGGCAGGTCTGTACCGCGGCGAAGCGCTTTATCCTGCATGAAAAGATTGCAGACGCCTTCCTGAACAAATTCACCGAGGCGTTTAAGCAGGTGAAGATTGGCGATCCGCTGGACGAAAGTACCACGCTGGGGCCTTTGTCATCCAAAGACGCGCTGGAGACGCTAACTAAACAGGTTAACGAGGCGGTGAAAAACGGCGCGAAGCTGCACCATGGCGGCAAGCCGGTTCAGCGTGACGGGAGCTTCTTTGAGCCGACCATCCTGACCAATATCTCGCGCGATAACCCGGCGTATTTCGAAGAGTTCTTTGGTCCGGTAGCGCAGATTTATGTGGTGAAAAACGACGACGAGGCGGTTGCCCTGGCGAACGACTCCCATTACGGTCTGGGCGGAGCGGTGTTCAGCCAGAACATCGAGCGCGCGAAGAAAATGGCGTCGCGCATTGAGACCGGGATGGTGTACATCAACTGGCTCACCGATACGGCGGCAGAACTGCCGTTCGGCGGCGTAAAACGTTCGGGTTACGGACGCGAGCTGTCGGATCTGGGGATCAAAGAGTTTGTGAACCAGAAGCTGGTGGTGGTGCGTAAGTGACGTAGTAATAAAAAACCTGCCGAAGGGCAGGTTTTTTTATCTATCAGGTGGCTTAGAAGCTCACGCCGCCGCCGAAGTAAGCGCCGTCTACCAGCGTGTGGTTTGGACGACCGTCTTTGCCATCAACGCTCACGTGGCGGTAGCCCACTTTCAGCGTAACCGGTTTGACCGGGGTCCAGCTTACGCCGCCGTTAGCTTCAACGTAGTTCTTCACGCTGTTGTTCAGTCCGTCTGGCGCAACGTAGCCTTCACCGAATACCCTGATGCTGTCGGTCAGGGCAACGTTCACACCGCCGCCGACCGGGAACGCCACGCCGTTATCGCCTTTCTTCGGGCCAACGTAGAGGGCCTTAGCGCCTGCGTTCAGCATTACCGGGCCGACTTCGAAATTGTAGCCTGCGCCCACGCCACCGGTCGTGGTGCCGTCGTCGGTGTTTTTCAGCCAATTACCTTCGGTGTACAGACCGGAAGTTGATTTGCCCATTTCCACATTCAGATTGGTAAAGTTTTTACCCTGCTCAATGCTGCCGCCCATTGCCAGTGCGGAGCCCGATACGGCGGTGAGAGCAGAAAGGATGAGAACGTTAAGCTTTTTCATGCGTGTTTCCTCGTCATCAAATTAATCTGAGGGCACCTTAACAAGGGATGTTTATGACTGCAAATGTGATGGGTATCGCAGTTTTATGCTGTTTTTGTTGGTTTTTTTAATCTTAAATGTTGATGAGATGTTTTTATGGCAGATCGTCAATCCTCAATCCATTCGTGTTTAGGGAAAGTTTATATTTTTGGCTAAACGTTTAATGAACGAGGCGAAGAAAGCCGTTTGAGGTGAATTAATTAATTTTCTAATAATTTCCAAAAGTATTTCGGCTGTCACAGATCAAGACAGAGGTTTACATTTCTGGTGATTGCTATACGTATTTCTTTGCCGATCCGCTGTCTTTTCATGTCATTTTTCTGACACGTTTCTTCATTACGTTGTTGGCTTCACTTACTGGATGCTAACAATATGAAAAGAAAAATTATTCCTGTGCTTATCGGTTGTGCGCTCTCTTTCTCTGGCCTGGCTGCGCAGCCTACCGCTGAGCGCTATATCGTCAGCTTCCCTGACGGCTCCCATGTGAAATACAGCGGCGCGTTTGCCGATGCGTTCCCGAACGGGCTCCCGGTGGGGATGGGTTCTGGTCTGCTGTTTACGGGCAAGCAGGGCGATGCGCTGACGTTTGCGACCGTGACCGATCGCGGTCCTAACGCGGATTCGCCAAAAATGGGGAAAAACGATGCCAAAATATTTGTTACCCCGGATTTCGCTCCGCTGCTGATGACGATCCGCGTGCAAAACGGTAAAGCGGAGGCCGTGGACGCGCGACCGCTGCATGACGATAAAGGCGAGATCAACGGCCTGCCACTGCAAAGCGGTGTGATTGGTTCCACCAATGAAGTCGCGCTAAGCGACACCTTAAAAGTACTGAAAGGCGATAACCGCGGGCTGGATACGGAAGGCATCACGTCGGACGGGAAGGACGGCTACTGGCTGTGCGATGAGTATGGCCCGTTCCTGATTAACGTCGACAGTAAAGGGAAAATCCTCGCGATCCACGGTCCGCAGGCGACGCAAGGGGAGAAATCCATCGCGGGCGGTCTGCCAAACGTTATCAAATGGCGTCAGGCAAACCGGGGCTTTGAAGGCCTGACCCGCATGCCGGACGGACGGATTATTGCCGCCGTGCAAAGCACACTGGATATCGACGGGAAGAACAAAAAACAGGCGCTGTTTACCCGTCTGGTGAGCTTCGATCCGGCGACCGGGAAAACCGCGATGTACGGCTACCCTGTCGACAGCACGGCCTACAGCAAAAACAGCGACGCCAAAATCGGCGACATAGTGGCGCTGGATAACCACACCATCCTGCTGATTGAACAGGGTGAGGATAAAAATGACGCAATGCGTAACCTCATCTACAGGGTGGATCTGAGCAAGGCGAGCGATCTGGCCGCCTTCGACAAGCCGGGCGAATACCCGGAGTTTGACGATGAGAAAACGCTGGCGCAGCGCGGCATTACACTTGCTGAAAAAACGCAGGTGGTCGATCTGCGTGCGCTGGGCTGGCAGCAGGAAAAGGCCGAAGGGCTGGCGCTGATTGACAGCAAAACGCTGGCGGTGGCGAACGATAACGACTTTGGCGTGAAGGTGGCGATGCACAACCCGGCCGAGGGCAAGAAGCTCAAGGATTATCGGGTGAACGCGGAAGGCAAGCTGACGCTGGATGATAAACCGGTGGAAACCACGCTCAGCGTGAAGCCGCTGAAGAAGCCGGAGTCCGACAGCGAGCTGTGGATTGTGACGCTGCCGGAGGCGTTGAAATGAGAGCGGATGGTTAATCAACCGTTTTTGGAGTAATGCAGCACTATGCCCATGCGTCTATGGGTATAGTGTTTTTTTTGTATATTATTCAAAAGGTTAGATGTGAATTTTTTCAAGGCTATCATTTTTGTATGATTGCTAAACAAATTAGAGAAAGTACTGGGGAAGGCAGCTATTATTTGTTATCTTATGTATTATAAGTATTTTTGAGCTCGATAAATAATGATGAACCCAACCATTCTTAATTTAAACGAAAATATATTGGGCGTGCAAGTAACGAATTTTAATCTCGATGTTGAAGTTCAATATTCAGCAGTTGTTTATGGTGTCGATGAAAATTTTCTAAAGCACTGTGGGATCTCGATGTTATCAATTGTGGAAAAAACTTCGGAAGTTCCATTGCATTTTTTCATTATTACAGATAAAAACAATGAAGTTGAGTTTTCCAGATTGCAGTCTATTATCAAGAATACTCAACATGCACTGACAATTATTATTGTATCTGCTGACGCGCTGGATGTTTTTCCTAAGAATTCAATTTTCCCGGCCTCAATATATTTCCGTCTCCTGGCTCCGTATTTAATTAAAGAATATCGTTATTTTTTATATGTTGATGCCGATATTATAGCGCTGGATAGCATTTATGATCTATTAGAAAACCATAAGCCGATAAATAATATTTGTTGTGCTGTCATGGAGCCGGAGCATCAGACTGCTCTTTCAGAATCTATTAATATGCCTGGTTGCGATTATTTTAATTCTGGCGTTCTTTATGTTGATGCCAGAACGTGGAATGAAAATAAAATATCGCATAAAGTTTTTGAATGCTTACTGGAGCGCGGGGCTGACTTTAAGTATTTTGATCAAGATGCTCTTAATGTTGTCCTGAACGAGAAAATAATGTTTATAGATGGCAAATATAATTGCCAAATAAAGGCAGGACACAAAAAGGAAGATTTCATGCGTGAACCACCCAATGAAACAGTTTTGTTACATTATGTTGGTAGCGATAAACCATGGCAGTTATGGAATCAACAGCAAATAAGCACCTACTATCGTAAATATAAAAAAATGTCACCCTGGTGTGATGTTGAAGATGTTAGTCCACGTTGCGCGAAAGAACTAAAGAAATGCTATAAAACGCTTAATAATAAGAAACAGTTTATTGAAGCTTTCTGTATGTTTGTTCGTTATCATTTGGCTCGTTTCTTGGAAAAAAGGCAAACTAAACATGTTAAGTCGTGAATACATTAAAAGGTTAAATGTTAACATTATTTTCATTCTTATTGTGTTTACAGTTGGAAGCGATCTTTTTATAGAGGCTTATCCAAGAAAGCTATTTTACATTAGTTGTTATCTTTCTATTTTTGGCCTTCTTTTTTTGGAAAGTTGGAAGGGTTTTCGTCAATGGCTATTGAGTAATAAAATCGCAATAGCATTTTTGTTGAGCATTGTGCTTCTCGGTGCCAGTAAGCTAATTTGGTCAATGATATTTCCATCGACACATTTACAGGATATTAAAGATAATTATTATGCTGGCGGAAAGTTGCTCATCCTGTCAGGAGTAATAGCATTTTATTTGCTTAAATCCGTAAATGTAATTTCAATCCAAAGCTGGAAATTCGCTGCTTGCACTAGCGTTGTTCTAGGTTTATTCACCGTTTGGTTTGGTTACCAGGAGCAAGTGACTGGTATAACCAGAATTAAATTACTAGCCGATGCTGCTACGACTACTGCTTATATAATGGTTGTTCAGTCAGTTCTGTGTTTTTCTCTTATTAAAAAAGCAGTTTCAAATCAGCTTTACCGTACTGTATTTTACATTGCTACATTTTTCATATTCTCTTATTTATTACTGATGACAGAAACCAGAGGCGCTATAGGCACTTTTTTCATTGTCTGCTTCGTCCTGGCATGTTTTGAATTGAGAAATGTAAAGCCTCGTTATTGGTTTTTAGCATTACTGGCAATATCCGTAATTGGTGGAGGTATAGCTTATAAGATGCAAAAGAGAATTGTTGAGGCTTATGATAATATCCAACAATTACAAAAAAATAATGCTAACACATCTTTAGGAGCACGTTTTGTTATGCTTGACGCAGGACAGCACGTAGCGAGTTTATCACTTTTTGGTCAGGATGCAGAACAGCGTTATAATAATGCAAGAGAATATATTGAACAAAACTATAAAAGTGCGGAAGCAGTCAGGGCTATAAAATATCATTTCCATAATGATATAATTGAAAGCTTTAGCTTACAAGGGTTTTTAGGCGTCATTGCTATTATATTGTTTTATGTGTCTGGTTTTTTAGCTTCTTGCGAAAAAAAGAATAAGTTCAATGTTGGGTTGCTGCTTTATATGTCAGCGCTATTTCTTATGGGATTGACAGATGTCCTCTTTATCCAACGAAATACAGCAATGGTAATTGGTGCTTGTGCTGTAATCTTACTTCTCTGCCAGAGAGATGAGAATAAAAAATCGAAAGTGTGAGACAGTAATTAAATCAGGGCCATTAAAAATTGGCCCTGATGTATCTTATTTCTTCAGCCCCGCAAACGCTGCCCGAATTTCTTCTTCCGGCAGCTGTATTCCAATAAACACCATCACGCTGTGCGGCGTTTCATCGCCCCACGGGCGATCCCAGTCGGCGCTGTACAGGCGCTGCACCCCCTGGAACAGCAGGCGGTTCGGCTCGCCGTCGATCCACAGCATCCCTTTATAGCGCAGCAGCTTGTCGGCAAACGACAGCAGCAGGTTTTCCATCACGCGGGAGACCTCGCTGATGTCTACCGGGTAGTCCAGCTCCACCACAATCGACGCCACGTCGTTTTGCTTGTCGGACATAAAGTGAAAGCGCGGTTTCGCGGTAACGTTCTCTTCCAGCATAAAGCCGTTGGTGTTGAACAGCTGAGCGAGATCGATATCGCCGTGCGTCACCGTATAAATGGGCGCACGCGAGTTGATGCGCGTCAGGCGCTCGCGCAGTTTTTCGCTTTCACCTGCCACGTCGGTTTTGGTCAGCAGGATGCGGTCGGCGTAGCCCACCTGAGACTGGGCGATGGTGAACTGGTTCATCTGCTCGTCGGCGTGTACCGCATCCACCAGAGCGATAACACCGTCCAGCAGGTAGCGCTGGCAGAGGATCTCGTGGGAGAAAAAGGTCTGAATAATCGGGCCGGGGTCGGCCATGCCGGTGCACTCGATCACCAGACGGTCGAAGACGATGTCACCGCGATCGCGGCTGTCGAGCAGGTCCAGCAGGGCGTCTTCTAATTCGTTAGAGCGGGTGCAGCAGATGCAGCCGTTGGTCAGGGTTTTGATCTGGGTGGCGCGGTCGCCAATCAGCTGATCGTCAACGGAGACTTCGCCAAATTCGTTTTCGATGACGGCGATTTTGAAGCCGTGCTGCTCGTTCAGAATGTGGCGCAGCAGGGTGGTTTTACCGGCGCCGAGAAAACCGGTCAGCAGGGTAACGGCAATCGGGGTCATGGTTTCTCCTTTAGCAGCAGCGGACGCCGCCTTCTCCACTTCCGCCGTAGCGCGCTTCCTGACGCTCGCGGAAGAATTCAGTGTAGGTCATGTACGGCTTATCCGGATGGTTGGTCTTCATATGCTCAACGTAGTTGTCATAGTCCGGAATGCCAATCAGCATTTTCGCCGCCTGACCGAGGTATTTTTTTGCTTCGCCTAAGTTACCAAACATTGAGGGTTCCAGATAGAAGAAGCCCGGAGGCGCGCAGCGATCCGGGCCTACAGTAACATGCTTAATTAATGGTGTGATGAGGTCTTCACGCCGCCTTCCGGCACCGGCACGTACGGGGTTTCTTTGTCCGTACGGCCCTCAACGTTACGCACTTTCATCCAGGTTTTGATGCCATAGAAGATAATGCTGTACACCACCACCAGGAACAGAATGCTCAGACCCGCGTTGGTGTAGTTGTTCACCACGATATGGTTCATGTTGGCAATCTGCTGCGCGGTCAGATCCGCGCCGCCTGCGGCAATCTTCTCTTTGTACTGGTTAGCCATGAAGAAGAAGCCTTCCAGCTGCGGGTTGGTGCTGAACAGTTTCAGACCCAGCGCCCAGGTAGTGCAGAGCAGCAGCCACAGCGCAGGCACCACGGTGACCCAGATGTATTTGGTGCGTTTCATCTTCACCAGGACAACGGTACCCAGCACCAGGGCCACAGCCGCCAGCATCTGGTTAGAGATGCCGAACAGTGGCCACAGGCTCTTAACGCCGCCCAGCGGGTCAACAACGCCCTGATACAGCAGATAACCCCACAGGCCTACGCAGCCCGCGGTACCCAGAACACCGGCGACCAGAGAGTCGGTTTTCTTCAGGAATGGCACGAAGTTACCCAGCAGATCCTGCAACATGAAGCGGCCTGCACGCGTACCGGCATCCAGCGCGGTGAGGATGAACAGCGCTTCGAACAGAATACCGAAGTGGTACCAGAAGCCCATGTCCGCCCACGGCAGCACTTTGTGGAACACGTGTGCGATACCTACCGCCAGCGTCGGTGCACCACCTGCGCGGTTCAGCACGGACGGTTCGCCAATGTCTTTCGCGGTCTGCATGATCTGCTCAGGCGAAATTACGAAGCCCCAGGAGCTGACGGTCGCCGCCGCGTGTGCGCTGGCGTCTTTCAGCTGCGCCAGGATCAGCGCGGTATTTTCGCCGCCCATCTCATGCAGGTTTGGCATGGTGATGCCGAGACCCGCTGGTGGGGTGTTCATCGCAAAGTACAGACCTGGCTCGATAATCGACGCTGCAACCAGCGCCATGATCGCCACGAAGGACTCCATCAGCATCGCGCCGTAACCGATGAAGCGCGCGTCGGTTTCGTTGGCCATCAGCTTCGGCGTGGTGCCCGAGGCGATCAGCGCGTGGAAGCCAGACACGGCACCGCAGGCGATGGTGATAAACAGGAACGGGAACAGAGCGCCTTTCCACAGCGGACCGGTACCGTCAATGTACTGTGTCACCGCTGGCATTTTCAGCTCAGGATTGATGATCACAATCCCGATTGCCAGCCCGACGATCACGCCGATTTTCAGGAAGGTCGCCAGGTAGTCGCGCGGAGCCAGAATCAGCCACACCGGCAACAGCGCTGAGATGAACGCGTAACCGATCAGCGCGAAGGTGATGGTGGTGTCTTTAAAGGTCAGCGCCGGGCCCCAGTACGGGTCGTGCGCAATCACGCCGCCGAAGTAGATGGAGGCGACCAGCAGCACGATACCGATGACCGACACCTCGCCAACGCGGCCAGGGCGCAGGAAGCGCATGTAGATGCCCATGAACAGCGCAATCGGTACGGTAGAGCAGACGGTGAAGACGCCCCACGGACTTTCGGCCAGCGCTTTCACCACGATCAGCGCCAGCACCGCGAGGATGATGATCATGATCAGGAAGCAGCCAAAGAGGGCGATGGTGCCCGGCACGCGGCCCATCTCTTCTTTGATCATCTCACCCAGCGACGAACCGTTACGGCGCGAGGAGATAAACAGCACCATAAAGTCCTGCACCGCTCCCGCCAGCACCACGCCCGCCAGCAGCCAGAGCGTACCCGGCAGGTAGCCCATCTGCGCGGCCAGTACCGGGCCGACCAGCGGACCCGCGCCTGCAATGGCGGCGAAGTGGTGACCAAACAGCACGTAACGGTTGGTTGGCACGTAGTTCAGGCCGTCATTGTTAATGACCGCCGGGGTGGCACGCGTCGGGTCGAGCTTCATGACCTTCTGCGCGATGTATAAGCTGTAGTAGCGATAAGCCACAAGGTAGACGGAAACCGACGCGACCACGATCCACAGGGCGCTGACGTGTTCGCCCCGGCGTAATGCGACAACCGCCAGACAGAAAGCACCGAGGATCCCGAGTAAGGCCCAGGGCACGTGCTTCAGTAGTTTTTTAGTATCCATAGTAAGACCTGGTTTTTTATGTAAAGAAAAAAGGGTCAGGGTTTGTTGTGAGGAGGTATTGATTAATGCTGGAGCGATCGTGCCAGATCCTCGCGCGTATAAAGCACGGTAAATAGGTGAGTGGTTGAAAGCGATGCGTGAGCGGTCAAAAGCGAGGGTGAGTGGTTAAGGCTCACCCACGGTGGAAGAAAATATGTGATTGAGATCACTGAGAATAATCTACCTCTGCGGGGTTTCGTCGTTCGCTTCAGGGCAGTGCACGCAGCGGCAGGTCTGATACGCAGGCAGCAGCTGATAGCGCCCTTTGCCGTCGTGTTCAATAATCGGGGAAAGCGCCTGCAAATCGCGGTACACCGTGCGTTCGGTAATGCCAAATTTTTGCATCAGATCGCGGCGATTAACGCTTCCGTTGCGGTGCAGGGCAATAATGATGTCAACCAGACGTTCAGCCGAGCGGCTTCGGGGTGAAGGGGCCATAAGACTTTCCAGCGTTAAGGGGGCGCCTGACGACGTCGCCAGCCGCCCCGGAAAATTTATCTTATGGATAGTTAACGGCGCACCTTTGCGGAAACCTTAGCGTTTTTTTGTGCAACGGGATCAAACCGCGGCTTCCATCTCCATCATCACCGGGTGGAAACGGCGTTTGAAGTAGATCAGGCCGTGCCCCTCGCTGCTGAGGATGATGTTCTTAATCTCCACAAGGTAGACCAGATGGGTACCGATGGTTTGCACCTGGGTTATCTCGCCTTCCAGGCTTGCCAGAGCGCCTTTCAGCACCGGCTGCGCCAGCGGTCCTTTCTGCCAGCAGGAGAGAGCAAAGCGCTCCTCCATTGCCATGCCGGTCATCCCGGCAAAGTGGCGGGCCATGATCTCCTGCTCGTGGTTCAGCACGTTGACACACAGTTTGCCGTTGCCCTGGAAGACCGGGTTCATGGCGCTGTTGGCGTTGATGCAGACCATGACCGAAGGCGGGGTGTCCGTGACCGAACAGACGGCGGTGGCGGTAATGCCGCAGCGACCCGCATCGCCCTCGGTGGTGACCACATTCACCGCCGCCGACAGGCTGGCCATCGCGTCGCGAAAACGCAGGCGTTCTTCAGATTGCATTGAAACCTCCCGCTGCGTTATTTCAGCAGCTTATCCAGCATGTTGATATCAGTGTTGTTGTGCAGGTGCGGTACGGTCCAGCCGTGCTGGTCGTACTCGGACATGCAGCGGTCAACCATCGCCATCATCTTGTCCATGTTGCCGGAGCTTTGCGCCTGACGCAGGCATTGCAGGCGGATCTCATCCTGGCTACCGGAGTAGTTGATTTCGTACAGCTCGTGACGTCCGCCAAACTCGCTGCCGATGGCATCCCACATCAGTTTCAGAATCTTGATGCGTTCGACATGATCCATCCCGTTGGAGCCGCGCACGTACTTCGCCAGATACTGGTCGATCTGCGGGTTGTTCAGGTCCCGCGCGCTGGACGGCAGGTAGATCAGCCCGGAGGTCACGTTACGTTCGATGATGTTCTTGATCTTCGCATAGGCCATTGGCGCCATCACGCGGTAGGTCTGTAACGCCGCGTGGTCAGGCAGATACGCGCCGTTTACCCACGGCGTGGCTTCGGAGCACATGGAGTCGCTCAGCGCCCAGAACATGTTGCGCCACGCCACCACTTCGCCGAGATCCGCCTGCACGCCGCGGAACTCGAGGGTGCCGGTACACTCCAGCGACTTCTTCAGCAGAGCGGTGATGAAGTCGAGCTTCACTGCCAGACGCACGCAGGCCTGAAGCGGGTACATGCGGGCGAAGCCACCTTCCATCGTCCAGCGACGGCAGCGGTCGAAATCGCGGTAGATCAGCACGTTTTCCCACGGGATCAGCACATGATCCATCACCAGAATGGCGTCGTTCTCGTCACAACGGCTGGAGAGCGGGTAGTCGTACGGGGAACCGGTCGCCCCTGCCACCATCTCGTAAGAGGCGCGGGAGATCAGCTTCACCCCTTCGGCATCCATCGGCGCGACGAACATCAGCGCGAAGTCCGGGTTTTCGCCCATCACCTGCGCAGAGCCGAAGCCGATCATGTTGTAATGGGTCAGGGCGGAGTTGGTGGCCACCACTTTCGCGCCGCTGACGATGATCCCGGCGTCGGTCTCTTTCTCCAGCTTGATGTAAACGTCTTTCACCTCGTCTGCCGGTTTATGGCGGTCGATCGGCGGGTTGACGATGGCGTGGTTAAAGTACAGGCCGGTTTCCTGAATACGTGTGTACCAGTTGCGGGCGTTCTGCTCGAACTGACCGTAGAAGGCAGGGTTCGCCCCCAGCGCGCAGCCGAACGCGGCTTTGTAGTCAGGCGTACGCCCCATCCAGCCGTAGCTCAGGCGCGACCACTCGGCGATGGCGTCACGCTGCTGGCGCAGATCGTCGGCGCTTTTTGCAACGCGGAAGAACTTATGGGTGTAACCGCCGCTGCCGGTGTCCGTGCCCCAGCAGAGGGTATCCTGCATGTCTGGCTTGTGCAGGGCATCGTACATCTGGGCGATGGACGCCGCCGCATTGCGAAATGCCGGGTGGGTAGTGACGTCCTTAACGCGCTCGCCGTAGATATAAATCTCACGGCCATCTTGCAGGCTTTTTAAATACTCTTCACCGGTTAACGGACGTTTGGCATCAGCGCGGAAATCTTCAGGCTTCATAGGGACCTCGTATCGGAAGATGGTTGTTAAATTTATGTTTTGTTTTTGTTGTTTAATTGAAGCGTGAGAGGGGCGGAACGTGAAGGGACGATTGGGACAACGGCAGGTACTTTTCGCGAGAGATCACAGAGTGTGATTTCCCTCACCCTCTCCCTCTGGAAGAGGGGACGGTTACTCCCTCTGGAAGAGGGGACGGTTACTCCCTCTGGGAGAGGGCAGGGGTGAGGGGAACAGGCGACACCGGTACTTTCTGCGCCCGGTACGCGCTGGGTGAGCACCCCGTCAGTCGGTTAAAAAAAAACGGGCGAAATAGGCCGGATCTTTAAAACCCAGCTGCCAGGCAATTTCGCTCACTGTGCTGTCGGAAAACAGCAGCAGGCGTCTGGCTTCCCGCAGCTGGCGGTCGAAGATCAGCCGTTTCGGCGAGCGGTTGGCGAAGCGGCGACAGATATCGGTCAGGCGGGATTCGGTGAGATGCAGTTCGCTGGCGTATTCCGGCACCGTCCAGTGCTCGTGGTAATGAGCATCTGTCAGCTGGTTAAAGCGCTGAAACAGCTTCAGCTCACCGCGCATGCCGCCTGACGCGTGGTCGTCGAGCTTCGCGTTGCGCAGCAGCAGGGTAAAAACGGCCTGCGCCAGCAGGACCAGCGTATGCTCGCGACCGGGCAGCTGTTCCGTGGATTCCCGGGCAATCAGCTGCCAGTAGTGCTTCAGCGCCGCCAGCTCATCAGGCTTGTCGGCAAGCGACAGGCAGATCCCCGGCAGGCCGAACGCTTCCCGCGTACCGGGGTAGAGTACTTCTAACAGCGGCCAGATGAGATCCTCGCGCACCGTCAGCACGTGGCCGTCGCTGTCGGATTCGGTGATAAACGCATGCGGTACCGACGGCGGCGTCAGCACAAACAGCGGCGCCTGCACCGAGTAACGGTGGTCGTCGAGCTGGAGCTCAATCTGCCCGGTGTCGAGAAAATGCATCTGAAAATACTGGTCGTGGCGGTGCGCCTGCATGTCGCGGCCAAAAAAGGCCGCCATGCGGGCGAACGACTGGTAGTGCACATCGTCGGTGCCCAGACTTTCGTCGTACTCCTTGCTGATATCGATGTTGGTGATGGGGCTCTGACACATAGCGGCTCCTCAGTGGATCTTTTGCGCCGCGATGTCCGGCTCACGCTCAAGGCTTTCCCGGCGCGTCATCGGAATGCGCGTCAGCACCAGCGCGCCCACCACCAGCAGACCTGCCACGAACCACAGTCCCGAGCTGAAGCTGCCGGTCGCGTCGCGCAAAATACCTATCAGCAATGGGCTGACGGCAGACCCGACGTTGCCGATGGCGTTGATCACCGCCAGCGCCACCGCGCGGGATTGCAGGCTAATAACCTGATCCGGCGTGGTCCAGAATATCGCCATGGCGGTAAACGATCCGGTTGAGGCCATGATGATGCCAAGCAGCTGGATCAGATTGTGATCGGTCGCCGAGGCCAGCATCCATCCCGCCGCTGCAAAAAGATACGGCAGGATAGTGTGCTTTTTTCGCTCTTTCAGCCTGTCGGAGCGGCGGCTCCACCAGATCATCCCGAGGATGGTGCAAAACTGCGGGATCGCCGCCAGCAGGCCAATCACGATATTGCTGCTGCCGGTGTTGAAGCTTTGCAGGATCTGCGGCGTCCAGATGTTGATCGCGCTCAGCGTATTCGTCAGGCAGAAGTAGGCCAGCGTGTAGAGCAGCACGGCGGGCGTCAGCACCTCGCGCAGCGTCGATCGCGGCGTGGCGGCATGCGCAATGGCCAGCTCCTGCTCGCGGGCGATCATCGTTTTGAGTGCCTGCTTTTCGTCATCATCCAGCCAGGTGGCCTGATCCGGGGTGTCGTTAAGGTAGAACCAGGTCACCACGCCGAGCACCACCGACGGCAGCCCCTCCAGCAGGAACAGCCACTGCCAGCCCTTAAGGTTCCACAGTCCGTCCATCGCCAGAATGTACCCGGAGAGGATCGAACCGAGCATCATGGTCACCGGCATGGCGATCATAAACAACGCGTTGGCGCGGGCGCGGTGATACGCCGGGAACCACCAGGTGAGATAGACCAGAATGCCCGGCAGGAAACCGGCTTCGGCAATGCCCACCAGCATGCGCAGGACGTAGAGCGTTTCGGGGCTGGTGGCGAACATGGTGCAGGTAGAGGCGATGCCCCACACCACCATGATCCCGGCGATCCAGCGGCGGGCGCCGATCTTCGCCAGCATGATGTTGCTGGGGATCCCGCACAGCACGTAGGTCACATAAAACAGGGTCGCGGCCAGGCCAAACATGGTCGACGTGAGGCCCAGATCTTTGCCCATCGTCAGCCCGGCAAAGCCGATGTTGATGCGATCGAGAAACGAGAAGACAAACAGGATAAAAAGAAACACGATCAAACGACGGAACAGCTTATTAATAACGCGATGTTCAACAGCTTTATTATGCAGGGTTGAGGTCGTCATGTTGCGCTCCACATCGTACGTTTAGTAGACGGATTTATTGTTATCAACTGCTGTGGTGACGTCGGTAAAGCGGGCCGCCAGCGCTTCGGCGCTGCGGGCGAGCAGGGTGGTATCCACGCCGACCGCGACAAACAGCGCGCCGAGTTCAAGATAACGTTTTGCCAGTTGCTCGTTCGCCATCAGGATGCCGGGCGCTTTGCCCGCGCTGAGGATTTGGGCGATCGCCTGCTCTATGGCGGCCTGCACCTCCGGGTGCTGCGGATTACCGGCGAAGCCCATGTCGGCGCTCAGATCCGCAGGGCCGATAAACACGCCGTCCACCCCTTCCACGTCCAGGATCTGCGGCAGGTTTTTCAGCGCCTCGCGAGTTTCGATTTGCACCAGCACGCACATGGCGTCGTTAGCCTGATGCAGATACTCCGGGATGCGGTTCCAGCGCGACGCCCGCGCCAGCGCGCTGCCGACGCCGCGAATGCCGGCAGGCGGGTAGCGGGTGGCGCTGACAGCCAGACGGGCTTCGTCGGCGTTTTGCACCATCGGCACCAGCAGGGTTTGCGCCCCCACGTCCAGCAGCTGCTTGATCTGCACCGGATCGTTCCACGACGGGCGCACCACCGGCTGGCTGGGATAAGGGGCGATGGCCTGGAGCTGAGTCAGGATGGTTTGCACGCTGTTCGGCGCGTGCTCTCCGTCGATCAGCAGCCAGTCAAAACCGGCCCCGGCCAGTAGCTCAGCGCTGTAGCTGCTGGTCAGCCCCAGCCATAACCCGATTTGCGGACGGCCCGCCTTCAGCGCCGCTTTGAATGCGTTTTGCATGGTCATCTCCTTACACAAAGCGGCAGCTGATGGAGCCCATGTTGCCGTAGTCGACGTGGAAGGTGTCGCCTCTGCTGGCGGCAACCGGGCGGGTAAACGAGCCGCCGAGGATGATTTGCCCTGGCTCAAGCTGCACGTCGTATGGCGCGAGTTTGTTCGCCAGCCACGCCACGCCGTTCGCCGGGTGGTTAAGCACGCCTGCGGCGACCCCGGTCTCTTCGATCACGCCGTTGCGGTAAAGCAGGGCGGAGATCCAGCGCAGATCCAGCTCGTCGGGTTTAATCGGGCGGCCGCCGAGGATCACGCCCGCGTTGGCGGCGTTATCGGAGATGGTGTCGAACACCTTGCGCGGGCGCTGGGTTTCCGGGTCAACGTTATGGCAGCGGGCGTCGATCAGCTCCAGGGCGGGGATGACGTAATCCGTGGCGTTGTAGACGTCGAAGATCGTGCAGTTCGGGCCGCGCAGCGGTTTTGCCAGCACGAAGGCCAGCTCCACTTCGATGCGCGGGACGATAAAGCGATCCACGGGGATGTCGCTGCCGTCGTGGAAGAACATATCGTCCAGCAGCGCACCGTAGTCCGGCTCGCTGATCTGCGAGCTGGCCTGCATCGCTTTGGAGGTAAGGCCGATCTTGTGGCCTTTCAACACGCGGCCTTCGGCAATTTTCAGGCTCACCCATTCGCGCTGGACGGCGTAGGCGTCTTCAATGGTGATCTCCGGGTACTCCAGCGAGATCGCGCGGATCTGCTCCCGGGATTGTTCCGCCTGATGCAGACGGTGGGCGATCAGGGTATGGGTGTGTTTGTCGAGCATGGCGATATCCTGTTTTTATTTGTTTTCTCCCTCTCCCTGTGGGAGAGGGGACAGACCGTGCGGTGTTATTTAAACAACGCGTGCACGTTGTTTTGCTTGTAATTAAGCGTCGGGTGCAGCTCGTCCAGCTCGAACGAGAGCGCCAGATATCGGCCCGCCATTAGCTCTGCGAAGTGCGTTTTGATCAGCGCAAACAGCATTTCACCGACCTCTTCCCGGCTTTCCAGGCTGCGCCCCGCGCCGATCTTCAGCGTCATATGCACAAAGGCGTAATCGTGCTTACCGTCGGCCATCTGCCAGGTATCCAGCCAGTGGGCGCGGCTGCGGATACCGCCGAGCGGGAAGATCCCCGTGGCGGCGAGCGCCTCGTTCACTTTGGCGAACAGACCCGGCAGGTCGGCCTGCTCGCGGATGTTGTTGGTACATTCAGCAATAAAGTGCGGCATAACGACTCCTTAGGCGGGCAGCGGGAAAACGGCGTTGACCTGGCCGGTGCCGGAGCTGGCGAACAGCTCGGTGAGAAACTCCACCTTACCGTCGTATTTGTCCCAGCCGAGCATCCCCAGCAGCATCACCGTGTCGTGCATGTTGCCCTCGCCGTAGCAGTAGTCGGCGTACTCCGGCAGCATGCTGCAAAACTCCTTGAACTGCCCCTCGCGCCACAGCTTCACCACGCGCTCGTCCATCTGGCGATCAAACTCGCGGGTGTAGCTGTTCATCCCTTCCTCCGCGCGCTGGTCGTCGATAAAGCGGTGCGACAGCGAGCCGCTGGCGAGCACCGCCACGGTGCCGTCGTATTTTTCGATGGCGCTGATGATGGCCTCGCCCAGCCTGCGGCTGTCGGCGAAGTCGTGAACCGTGCAGAACGCCGAGATGGAGACCACTTTGAAGTGCTTATCCGCGTTCATGTAGCGCATCGGCACCAGCGTGCCGTACTCCAGCTTGAGGCTCGGGATGTTGTGCGCCTTGGCGCGAACGCCAAGCTTCACCGCTTCGTCGGCAATCAGCTGGCCGAGTTCCGGGTTGCCGTCGTAGTCGTAGGTCATGTCGCGAATAAAATGCGGCAGCTCGTTGCTGGTGTAGACGCCTGAGAAATGGTCCGCGCAGTTGATGTGATACGCGCTGTTCACCAGCCAGTGGGTGTCGAAGACGATAATGGTATCCACGCCCAGCTCGCGGCAGCGCTTGCTGATCTCTTTATGTCCGTCGATGGCCGACTGGCGGCAGCCGTGGTTTTTGCCCGGCAGTTCAGAGAGATACATTGACGGCACGTGGGTGATTTTTGCCGCTAACGCTAATTTTCCCATGATCAGATCCCCCACTTTGGAATCGGATGGTCGCCCATGGAGATGCACACGTTCTTCATCTCCGCGAATACCTCGAAGCTGTACTCGCCGCCTTCGCGCCCGGTGCCGGAGGCCTTCACGCCGCCAAACGGCTGGCGCAGGTCGCGCACGTTCTGGGTGTTGACGAACACCATGCCCGCTTCGATGTTGCGCGCCAGACGCAGCACTTTGCTGACGTCCTGGGTCCAGATGTACGACGCCAGGCCATACTCCACGTCGTTCGCCAGGCGCAGCCCTTCCGCTTCGTCCTTAAACGGCAGCAGGCAGGCCACCGGCCCGAAGATCTCTTCCTGCGCCACGCGCATGCGGTTATCGACATCCGCCAGCACGGTCGGGCGCAGGAAGTTGCCGCCTTTCAGGTGCGCAGGCAGATCGGTCGGTTTGTCCGGGCCGCCCGCCAGCAGGGTTGCCCCCTCTTCAATGCCGAGGCGGATATAGCCGGAGACTTTTTCCCAGTGCTGCTGGCTGATGAGCGCGCCAATCTGGGTGTTCGGATCGGTCGGGTCGCCCACGCGCAGGCGGTTGGCGCGCTCGGCAAAGCGTTTGACGAACTCCGGGTAGATGCTCTGCTGGATGAAGATGCGCGAGCCGGCGGTGCAGCGTTCGCCGTTGATGGAGAAAATGGTGAACAGGGCGGCATCCAGCGCGCGCTCGATGTCCGCGTCTTCAAAAATCAGCACCGGAGATTTGCCGCCCAGTTCCATAGAATACTTCTTCAGCCCGGCGTTTTTCATGATGTTACGCCCGGTGGCGGTGCCGCCGGTGAAGGAGACGGCGCGCACGTCATGATGACGCACCAGCGCGTCGCCCGCCGTGGCGCCATAGCCCTGCACCACGTTGAGCACGCCCGCCGGAATGCCCGCTTCGAGGGCCAGCTCGCCCAGACGGTCGGCGGTCAGCGGGGTGAGTTCAGACATCTTCAGCACCGCGGTGTTACCCAGCGCGAGACAGGGCGCGACCTTCCAGGTGGCGGTCATAAACGGCACGTTCCACGGCGACACCAGCGCGCAGACACCCACCGGCTGCACCAGGGTGTAGTTGAGCATCTTGTCGTCGACCGGGTAGGTTTTGCCGTTCATCTGCTGGCACACCTCGGCGAAGAACCCGAAGTTGTGCGAGGCGCGCGGAATGAGCACGTTTTTGGTCTGGTGAATCGGCAGGCCGGTGTCGGCGGTCTCCATCGCGGCAATGTCCGGCACGTTCTGGTCAATCAGATCCCCCAGGCGACGCATCAGGCGCGCACGCTCCTTCATCGGCAGGTTGGCCCATTTCGGGAACGCCTCTTTGGCGGCGGCAACGGCCTGATGGATTTCGGCTTCGCCCCCGGAGGCTACTTCAGCCAGCACCTCGCCGGAGGCCGGGTTAGTGGTTTGGAAGTACTCACTTCCGGCGACGTTTTTCCCGTTGATCCAGTGGTTAATCTTTTTCATTTTGCAGTCTCCTCACTGACAATTCGGTTTACCAGACGGCCTACGCCCTCCACTTCCACCACCACTTCATCGCCCGGTACCACGTCGGACAGCCCCTTCGGCGTGCCGGTGGCAATCATGTCGCCCGGTTGCAGGGTCATGAAATTGCTCAGATACGCAATCAGGAATGGGATGCTGAAAATGAGATCGGCGGTGGTGCCTTCCTGACGCAGTTCACCCTTAACGTAGGTGCGAAGACGAAGGTTGTGCGGGTCAGGGATGGCTTCTTTTGGCACCACGTTCGGGCTGATGGGGGTCAGCCCGTCGCGGCTTTTCACCCGCAGGTTTGGGCGATAGTAGTTTTCGAGATAATCGCGGATGGCGTAGTCGTTGCACACCGTGTAGCCCGCAACATAGTCCATCGCCTCGGCTTCGCTGACCTTACGCGCGGTTTTACCTATGACCACCACCAGCTCGGCTTCGTAATGCATGTATTCAATGTTGTTTGGGCGCACCGAGGTCTGGTTATCGCCATTAAAGGTGTTCGGCGCTTTGATAAACACCAGCGGCTCGGTAGGCGGTTTGAAGTCCAGCTCGCTGGCGTGATCGGCGTAGTTCAGCCCGAGTGCGAACAGCGTGGCGTGCGGCGGCGTGCGCGAAGCAATGGTAACGTCGCGTTCCATCACCACCGGGTTTTCCAACGGCGGAAATCCCTCTGCCAGAATGCGTACCCGATCGCCCGGGCGAATTTCGACACGGCTTTGTGGGGTACCGAGCAATATCGCATCGCCGGGGTTCAGGGTGGCAAATTCGCTCAGCGCGCTCAGCAGTTCGGCGGCGTTGCGGTGCAGATCGGCCGTGTTCCAGTGGTCCGCTTCGCGACCGTTGATCTCGGTGATGATGGTCAGGTTGTCCACGTTATCAACGGCGACAGGTTCGCCGAGCGGGCAAAATCCATCCCGACATTTGGCCTTGATCGCCGGACGGTAGAAGCTCTCTTCCGGCAGGCTGATTTCGTTGGCCAGCGCGTAGCCAGCGATGTACGCCGCCGCCTCTTCAACGCGGACTTTGCTGGCGGTTTTGCCCACCATCAGCGCCACCGTTGCGCCGCTTAACACGGTTTCTCCCTGTGGGAAGGGAATCGGCTCGCCTGCGCGAATAACGGTGTTATGTGGCTTGATAAACCACACCGCCGTTTTTGGCGGCGCGTTATAGGGGGCTTTTTCAAACGCCTCAGCCCAGGCTGCACGCTGGCTTTGGTGGTTTAGCGCTACGGCAAAAACAGTACCTTTCATTCCCATACTCCTCAAACCGGCTGTCCGGTTTTGATTTCATTAATATGTTAATGATCTGGTTTTATGCTTTTGCTGTTCGTTTCGCAATCAGAAGTGAATAATTTGTGATATGAATAACAATAAATTTACATAAATGAGTTAATTATTTTTTAATTCAATGGATTAAAAAAATGGCGTTGTTTCTGTTAGACTTTTTGGGTTACAACGTGTTGTCTATAAAAGCATCTGTTTTAAATTGTTTACTTGTTAATGATGTAAGGGGAAGGTGATGCATGACTCATTAACCATCGCGCTTTTGCAGGCGCGTGAAGCGGCGATGGGCTACTTCCGCCCGATAGTGAAGCGGCATAATCTGACCGAGCAGCAGTGGCGTATCGTCCGCGTGCTGGCCGAGCATCCCTCCATGGATTTTCACGATCTGGCGTTCCGCACCTGCATTTTGCGCCCAAGCCTGACCGGCATTCTGACGCGGATGGAGCGCGACGGTCTGGTGCTGCGCTTAAAGCCGGTGAATGACCAGCGCAAGCTGTACGTATCGCTGACGAAAGAAGGCAACGCGCTGTACCAGCGTGCTCAGGCTCAGGTGGAAGAGGCGTACCAGCAGATTGAGGCGGAATATACCCCGGAGAAGATGACGCAGCTCACGGCGCTGCTGGAAGAATTTATTGAACTTGGAAACCGACATATTGCCGCGCGGGACGAAGAGTAAAAACCCTAAATTCCAGGATGATTTTCGTAAAGTTTTCCCTTTCCAGGCCGAAAATTCTGTATCTGTCTGAGGAAAGAGAAAACATGTTAAATCGTATCAAGATTGTCACCAGCTTACTGCTGGTTTTAGCGATATTTGGCCTTTTACAACTCACATCCGGTGGTCTTTTCTTCAATGCCCTGAAGCATGACAAAGAGAATTTCACCATCCTGCAAACCATTCGCCAGCAACAATCCACCCTGAACGGTAGCTGGGTGGCGCTGCTGCAAACCCGTAACACCCTGAACCGCGCGGGTATCCGCTATATGATGGATCAGAACAATATCGGCAGCGGCTCAACCGTCGCCGAGCTGATGCAGATTGCCTCTGCGTCTCTGAAACAGGCGGAAAAAAACTGGGCGGATTACGAAGCGCTGCCGCGCGACCCGCGTCAGAGCGACGCTGCGGCACTGGAAATCAAACGTAATTACGATATTTACCATGGCGCGCTGGCTGAGCTGATCCAGCTGCTGGGGGCGGGCAAGATCAATGAGTTCTTCGACCAGCCGACCCAGAGCTATCAGGATGGCTTTGAGAAGCAGTACGTCACCTATCTGCAACAGAACGACGCGCTGTATCAGACCGCGGTTGAAGACAGCAACAGTTCTTACCGCCAGACTATCTGGGTGCTGATTAGCGTGCTGGCTGCGGTGCTGGTGGTGATTGTTGCCGTCTGGCTGGGTATTCGTCAGGCGCTGATTTCGCCGCTGAACCGTCTGATTGACAGCATTCGTCATATCGCCAGCGGCGACCTGGTGAAGCGCATCGACGTGGAAGGCTCCAACGAGATGGGGGAACTGGCTGACTCCCTGCGCCACATGCAGGGCGAGCTGGTGCGTACCGTGGGTGACGTGCGTAACGGCGCAAACGCCATTTACAGCGGTGCGAGCGAAATCTCGATGGGCAATAACGATCTCTCATCCCGTACCGAACAGCAGGCTGCCTCTCTGGAAGAGACCGCCGCCAGCATGGAACAGCTGACTGCCACCGTGAAGCAGAACGCCGAGAACGCCCGTCAGGCGAGCAACCTGGCCCTGAGCGCGTCTGAAACCGCGCAGAAAGGCGGCAAGGTGGTGGATAACGTGGTGCAGACCATGCGCGATATCGCCGGCAGTTCGCAGAAAATCGCCGATATCATCAGCGTGATCGACGGGATTGCCTTCCAGACCAATATTCTGGCGCTGAACGCGGCGGTAGAAGCGGCGCGTGCGGGCGAGCAGGGCCGCGGCTTTGCGGTGGTTGCAGGTGAAGTCCGAAACCTGGCGCAGCGCAGCGCCCAGGCGGCTCGCGAGATCAAGAGCCTGATTGAAGACTCCGTGGGGCGCGTGGAAATTGGTTCAACGCTTGTTGAAAGCGCGGGTGAAACCATGGGTGAGATCGTGAATGCGGTAACGCGCGTGACGGACATCATGGGCGAAATCGCGTCTGCGTCTGACGAGCAGAGCCGCGGTATCGACCAGGTTGGGCTGGCGGTGGCTGAGATGGATCGCGTGACCCAGCAGAACGCCTCGCTGGTGGAAGAGTCTGCGGCGGCGGCCGCGGCACTGGAAGAGCAGGCGAGCCGTCTGACGCAGGCTGTTGCGGTGTTCCGTATTCAGCAGGAACAGATGAAGGCGCGCGAGTTCGCCTCCGCGAAAAGCGTTGCCGCTCCGGTAGTGGCGCGTAAACCGGCGACCGCAGATGCGGGCGATAACTGGGAAACGTTCTGACGCTGTGCGTTTTGCCGGGTGGCGGCTGCGCCTTACCCGGCCTGCGGAAATGGGTTTTGTAGGCCCGGTAAGCGCAACGCCACCGGGCGATCTTACAGAGGCAGGCGCATGGCGCAGCGGGAACCATACGCTAAACCGTGCGCCGTCTCTTCCTCGCGTTTCTGGCGCAGTTCCGGCGTCAGCGTCGTCAGCATTTCAAACCCTAATCGCCTGTAGAAGGGCGCATTCCACGGGACATCACGAAACGTCGTTAACGTCAGCGAGTTCAGCCCCAGACTGCGGGCATGCGCGGCGGCACGGGCGATTAACTGGCGTCCAAGACCTCGTCCCTGCCAGTCCAGGTGAACCGACAGTTCCACAATAAACAGCGACGATGGATGAGCTTCGGCGAGAATAAAGCCCACAGGCCTGTCGTCAGCCAGCGCCAGCCAGCTTAATCCGCGTCCGGCGTAACCGAGGTGATCTTCAACAGAAATAACCTCATTGTCTGCCAGCCAGGCCAGCTCAGGAACGTCGCGAAACCGCTGCCCCGCCGCACGTTCGATGGCGGGCAGGGCAGCGACGTCGTCGATGCGCGTCGGGCGAAGGGTGAACGCCGTCATCAGCCAGCGCTACTCACAATTTTAATCTCCACCATGCCGATCCCCAGCTTGCGCGGAGCGTGACCGAGAATATTCCCTTCGTTAGTGGACTGCGGATCGGGCGGCACAATGACCAGCGTATTGCTGCGCGTTGGGTTATCGAAGTGCAGCGTGCTGGTGGTGACATCATTGCTCAGCGTCAGCGTCTGTTCTTTATCGCCGACGCGCACCGGTATAGGGCGATTCGCGTTGGGACCAAATGCCCTGGCGGTGATCACCAGATCGAATTTCTCCGGCAGCGGATGGGTATATTCAATTTTCACCTCATCGCCTAACTGGGCGTTAGACCAGCGCCCCCATGATTCCGGCCGCGAAATACCGCTGAACTGCTTCACCTCTTCCGGCGCGCCGGCAACATTAAAGATGAAGCTGTCTGCTTTATAACGAATGTCGTTGTCGACGATTTTCAGCAGTTCAACGTTGCGCTGATAGCGTGCGGTATCAATAACCGTATCTTTAAACGCGGTTTTTCCCTGCCACTGCGGTTTGTCAACGTGTTGCACGGTCTGCTCGCCGCCGAGTTGCCCCTGAGAGACGCACCAGTCGGTGGACAGCGACAGCTGTTGCGACCAGAGCTGGCCCATTTTGTAGCATTTGTCGACCCAGACGAAATTATCGCGCGGGGCGAATTCCGCCAGCTGGAAGCGCAGTGGCGCGGAGTATTCGCTTTCCGGCAGCGGCTCGACGCGGTTATCCGACACGCGCAGCAGCAGTGGCAGGCGGAAATGGCTGCCGGAGAACGCGATCATTTTTTTATCCTGATCGATGGTGAAGTCTTTTATCTCTTTCGGGAAGTTCCACAGACGAATGATATCCGGCTTCCAGGCGAGGATTTTTTCCTTCATGTTGAGGAAGATTTCCGACAGGGACTGGCCCGACAGGGTACTGCGGCCCAGTCCAATGAAGTTATCGCCACCCAGAATATCCAGCACGGTAGCGCCGTTATCCATCGAGTTACGTTTAGCGGCAATGATCTCCTGCTGCGGTTTATCGCCGCGCAGCACAAAGAACAGGTTGCTGCGATCCAGCTTATTCAGCTCATCCCAGGCGCTGTTTTTCATCGCCAGATGGTCAGATGAGACGACGATGACCGTATTTTTGAAATACGGCGACGCTTTGATTTTTTCGATTAACGCCGCGATATGCTCCTGGCTACAGGTCACGGCGCTGAACGACTTGTTGTTTTTACCGTCAATGTCGTAGCCCTGACGTTTACAGGTGCGTGAGACAAAACCATCCGGATGATGCGTGTCGACGGTCAACGCAAACAGCGAGAAGCGTTTACCGGCGCGGGAAAGCTCCTCGAATTTCTTCCAGGTTTCATCCAGAACGGTATCGTCGTAAAAGCCCCAGTCGTTGCGGTAGGCCGGATCGGCCACCGTGGTTTTCAGCTCTTCGGAACCATACAAGTGATCGAAACCGTGGGATTTCAGGAACACATCTTTCCCGGCAAAGCGCAGGTTAGCGCCCTGCATAAAGTAGTTTTCATAGCCCGAGTTTTTCAGGATATCGCCGAGGCAAATGTTCTGCGGGAAGAAGCTCGACATTGAGGCGGAAGCGTTGCCTTCAAACGGAGCGAACAGCGGAATGCCGCACTGGGAGGCCACCATCCCGGCGATGGTGTAATCCGTGCCAGGGAGCTGCATGGTGTGGCTGAAGTCGAGGCCCTGGTTTTTCAGCGCGCCAAGCTCTGGCGTCAGGTTCGGGAAAGCATCGTTATCAAAATAGGTGCGCTCCAGACTTTCGCCGTAGATATAGACCAGGTTGAGTCTGGGATTGTCGATCTTCTTCGAGGGTTCTTTGTAATAGGCCGCAAAGTCCGGGTCGCCATCGCGCGACTGGGATTTTACCAGCTCGGTAATTTGATGGAATGCGGGGCTGGCATCCACGGAGGCCAGCGCCAGGCACAGCGCCAGCAGGCTGTAGCCATGATGATGCGGACGGTGACGGCGACGGCGCAGAACCCAGGCCAGCGCGGCGAAGATGCCCACCAGGGCGACCACCAGCCCCAGACCCGGAAGGATATACTTACCTACACCAGCGCCGGTCAGGCTGTTGGTCAACGTGTAGAGCACCGCGTCGTTAATACCGTCGCCGGTAAAATAATCGCTGGCATATAACGTAATGTTTAAAACAATAAAAATGCCGAGCACCACCAGGGTGGCCACAAACCACCAGGTGTGACGACCGGCTTTCCAGGCATAAACGCCGATGGAAGCCAGGAAAAGGACAAGGGACATTAACTCTGACAACAGCAGATCCTCATCATGCCGGACGCTTAGCCGGCTAATTGCTTATTTTTTGGGTAATACAATGTAATTGCGATGTCGCTTAGCTGCAATTTTAGTGTCACGAAAGTGTGCTGTTGTTAGGATTTGGTTTATAAAATCGGATTTTTGAATACAGTCGCATCGTGGTATACGGAGGCTGAGGTGGTGGCAGGGAATAAAAAAACGCACTTCACGCCGCGGTGTAAGACTAACGTAATAAACCCGGCGTGTTGTGGCAGAAAATGGGAGACGATCAGGAGAGGAAATTAACGCCTTGTTTCAGCACCAGATCGCAGGCTTTCGTTTTCACCTGTTTCGCCAGAGATGAATTTCCAAGGGTGCTGAGGTTCAGCTGCTGGCCATTTTGCGCGTTCAGCAGGCCCTGAATACCGTCCATATAGTTGGTGTCCGCTTTCTGCTCCTGGGTGTCCAGACCCAGTTTACCCAGCACCTGGTTTTTAATGTTTTCGGTATCGGTGACGGAAGCCAGTTTCTGCTTCGCGCAGTATTCCAGAATGCCCGCCGCATTGTTCATCGTGCCGGCGCTCAGGCTTTGGGAGCTGTTACTCAGCAGGCCGGTGAGGGACGAGGCTGACAGCCCGCCCTGGGAAGTGCCGCTCTCTTTGGTTAACTCACTTGCTGCGCTGGAGAGCGACTCCTGCCATGATGCGGCCTGCGCTGCGCCAGTCACCAGCAGGGTGCCAGTAAGGATGCTGATAAGAAACTGTTTTTTCATAATGATTTACTCAACAAGGTCCGTTTTGGGCCAGAAGTGGGTTCAGTATATACCTCTGCTCTTCCGGCGCTCCCTGGAAATATCTTAATACTCTTTGCCGGTGACGCGGCTGCGGTAGCTGTCCCAGTCGAAGATGACGTACAGGCTGTTACCCAGCTTCATGCGATCCATTACCCGCTCGCCAAGAAGTCGGGTCATCTCGTCGATATTGTGGTTCGTCAGCATACCTGTTGGGCGTTTTGACGACGAACGGCGATCGACAATCTGGTTGATGATCACTTTTTCGTAGCGGGACTCCGTCTGGACGCCGATCTCGTCGATGACCAGCAAATCCACGTTACTTAAATCATTCAGCAGCTGTTCTTCGCTGGTTTCGCGGTTGCTGAAGGTGTCCTTCATGGCGGACATAATATCGGCCACGGTGATAATCAGCACTGACTTCCCGCGCAGCAGCAGCTCGTTGCAGATAGCGGCCGCAAGGTGATTTTTCCCCGTGCCGGGTTTTCCGCTAAAGATGAAGCTGGCAATGTTGCCGTCAAATTCATCCACATACTGGCGCGCCTGGTTGAGGGCGTTCATCTGCCCCTGCGACTCGACCTTATAATTCTCGAAGGAGCAGTTCTGGTGCAGAGGGCGAATGCCAGAGCGGTTAAAGGTGCGCTGCATTTTCATCGCGCGGTTTTCGCGGGCGAGGGCAGCCGCGCGAATTTTACCCTGCTCTTTTTGCCACGCCAGCAGCTCTTCACCGGTGGTGAAGGCGGGCTTCACGTTGGCGGGCATCATCTTCTGCAAACGTTTCATCAGGTCGCCGACGTTTTTCATTTCGCACCTCGGAATCCATCAGGGATTTTTTTGTCCGGTTCTGAAAAGGCATTGATATCACGTTTTGGCTGGCCATTGTTGCTGGCGCGGTTGATTTGCAGACTGCGCGCGAACTTTTGCTGCCACTGAACATGGTGGAAGACTTTTCCTTCAGCCTGCCAGTAAGCGGTAAAGGCCGCCAGCTCTTCTGGCGTCGCGGGCTGCGCGAGGGCTATTCCCCATAAGGCCGCCTGCCGCTGAAAATCGGCGTCCGGCTGCCAACCGGCGTACATGGGAAATTTCCCCATTGGAACGGCCACCGGAGCGCTGGCGGGTTCGTCAAAAAACTGATTATCCAGCATGACATCGCTCGCCGGGCGCGACAGCTTCGCTTCAATTTCCAGAAGCTGCGCCAGACGTTCCGGCGTGACCGCATAAAACGCCGGGGCGTTGTCGGCAAATACCGCGAGCGTGCCGCCTTCGGCGTGCGTCAACACACCGCGAGGATCGCGCATAAAGGCATCAATGCCAGCAATGCTGGTGGTCAGGATTCTGGAGGACATAACACTTTCTCAACTGATTACTACGGGCGTGATTGAGGGTTATGGTAGCACAGAGAGAGGAGAGGAAAGGAGAGGATTTCCCCGGCGGCGTTACGCTTACCGGGGCTAAAATCACAGGAGCTGATTACGCGATGATGTTCAGCGTCACGTCGATATTGCCGCGCGTCGCGTTAGAGTACGGACAGACGATATGCGCCGCATCCACCAGTTTTTTGGCTTCCGCTGCGTCCATCCCTTCAACGTGGATGTTCAGCTTCGCTTCGATACCAAAACCGGTTGGCAGCGGGCCAATCCCCACTTCGCCTTCAATAAAGGCATCTTTTGGCAGAGCGAATTTGTCGCGTGCCGCAACGAACTTCATTGCGCCCAGGAAGCAGGCGGAGTAGCCCGCAGCGAACAGCTGTTCAGGGTTGGTTACTTCACCCCCCATGCCACCCATCTCTTTGGGGACACCCAGTTTGACATCCAGAACGCCATCGGAAGACGTTGCGCGGCCATCACGGCCTCCGGTTGCTTTGGCTTTGGCAGTGTAAACAACTTTTTCTAAAGACATGGCAGGTTCCTCATCTTACGTTTATATGCACTATTAAATAGCGCACGATGTATTAAGTTAAAATCAGGCGCGTAAAGTATAGCCTTACGCGCGATGAAGCTGTTGGCGCAAAAGTTCGAGCTGGTGCTTGAGCGCCAGCATGGTGTCGGTATCACACTGCGCTGCACAGCCCACGGCGTGGGGTATCGTCACGGCCTGCTGTTGCAGCGCCCGACCCGCGTCGCTCAGGGTGACGGCGACCTGACGCTCATCCTGACGGGAACGCTGGCGGAAGATTAATCCTGCACTTTCCAGGCGTTTCAGCAGGGGCGTCAGCGTGGCGGAATCCAGGAACAGCCGCTCGCCAATGTCTGATACCGTAATATCATCCTGCTCCCACAGCACCAGCATCACCAGGTATTGCGGGTAGGTCAGGTTAAGCGGCGCCAGCAGTTGCCGGTAGAGCTTGTTAAGCGCCAGATTTGCCGAATAGAGGGCAAAACAGAGCTGGTTATCCAGCAGAAGCGCGTTAGTGGTGTCGTTCATTTTTGCATCCATGAAATGAATATAGATAGTGCGCAATACAATTGCAAGCTATTTTATTATACGCGTGGACGTTTGCGGTAAAGCCATAAGCCGGGGATCGACAGGCCGATGGAGAGCGCGCCCACAATCGACGAGGCTTTAAGGAAGTTGCTCAGAAGCAGGATCATCTGCGGTTCGCTGTAGCCAAAGTGGCTGATTTTGACGGCGGAAATCATCGCCGTATAGGCTGAAATACCCGGGAACATAGGAATGACTGCCGCCACGGTGAACACCTTCGGATGCGCCAGATACCAGCGGGACCACTGAATACCGATGCTGCCGACCAGCATGGAGGCGATAAACGTCGACCATTCGATATTAAAGCCCGCGGTCATCATGATCATACGTGAGCCGTGGCCAATGGCACCCAGCAGCGCACACCAGGGTAATGCACGCTGCGGGACGTTAAACACCATCGCAAAGCCAACGGCGGGAAGGGCTGCCAGGAGCATGTCCTGCGCCAGTGCGAGCAGAAAATCGATCACGCCCATCCGCGTAACCCCCAGAGTGTCATGGCCATTACCACCCCGATACAGGTCGCCAGCGTCAGCAGGCTGGCTATCGCCCAGCGCGCCAGACCGGTGTTGATGTGGCCTTTGAACATATCAGCGACGGCATTGATTAAGGGAAAACCCGGCACCAGCAGCAATACGCTGGCGGCCATCGCAACAGTAGGCGTGCTGGCGAAGTAAGGCTGGCGCAAAAGCAGGCCGGATACGGTTGTCGCCACAAATGCCGTGATGCAGAAGTTAATTTGCGGATGCAGTTGCCTGTGCGTCAACAACTGGCGGACATACATCGCGATGCTGCTGGCAAAGAATGTCACGACAGCGCCGTCCCATCCGCCCGCGTTGAGCTTGCAGAAGCAGGCGCAGGAGAGTCCCACCATCAGCACAACCAGCCAGCGTGGATACCGGAGAGGTTTGATCTGGTTGAAGCGTTTCTCTATTTCCCGCAGATCGAGCAGCCTGTGTTCAGCAAGGATCACAATGTGCTGCACTTCCGTCACGACGTGCATGTTAATGCCGCGGTCATGATTTTTACGAGTGGAGGTGAGGCACTGTCCGTCTTTAATGGTGGTCAGTACAATGGCATTTGACGAGATGGAGCTCTCAACGCTGTCCATCCCCAGCGCCAGCCCAAGGCGTGTGGAAAGTTCTTCGACGAGGGCGCTTTCTGCCCCGTGTTGTAAGAGAAAAAGTCCGCACTGAATACATAGCCGCGTGGTAGCACGTTGCGTAGACCGATCTGCCTGCATGAAACGCCCTGAAGAGAAGAGAGATTGCTTACTTTTAACACAAAGGGCAGGGCCCTTTGCGCTGGGCCAGATCAACATTTGTGCGATCAGTTGCGTGTCCAGCATGGCGAAGAGGTCGTATCTTTATTTATTTAATGAATATGTGACGAGAATTAATAAAAAAAATATATTAAGTATTTCTAATTTCATATTTTCGATCTTTTCACACAACCAGAATTAAATTCTTGTAGTCTTTATGCGATATTAAGACTGTATTGGGCGTTTCATAACCCATGTGACATTTCTTCTGGTTTACGAATATTAAGCCGTTTTGTACTAAGGAATACAAACGTGTTTAACCTCGTAGGGTTAGTTCGTTCTTAAATAATGAATTCATGACATGGAGGGTCTATGTTGCCATTGAATGGTAAACACGGAGTTGTGATTAGCAGAGTGCCGGTTATGCAAAATGGGTTAGGTGGCGTCATGTCGCGTCATTTTCCCGATTTTGAGATAACGTACTGCCGTTCGATGCAGGAGTTGACGCTACTTCAGTTGCGTCGCGCCGGGGTCGTTATTGCCGATATTTCGGGTGAGTATCGTAATCCTCGCGGCACGCTTGAGCAGTATTATGGATTAATGAATCAGTATCGGGATATTCACTGGATATTCCTTGTCTCGCGTCCTCTTTATCCGCTTGCAGTAGAGCTTCTTATGCGTCCGGAAAGCACGCTGCTTTCAGATATGGAGCCTATTGAAGGCGTCATTAACGCTATTCGCGCGGGCAGTGAACGTGCCGAGCGAATAAGCCAGACGTTATTAATACCGGAAACGCCCGATATTGAAGAGGAAAGTGAGCAAATGATTGCACTCACTCACTCTGAACGCAAGGTGTTGCGTTTACTCGGTAAAGGTTGGGGAATCAACCAAATTGCCACACTACTGAATAAAAGTAATAAAACGATCAGCGCACAGAAAAACAGTGCAATGCGTCGCTTATCACTTCGCAGTAATGCCGATATGTACGCGTGGATAAGCAGTACCCAGGGAATGCGAGAACTCAGTTTAATGTCGGCTTATGGAGAGTTTGAGGAATGGAAAAGACCACTGCAACAAGACATATCGCCGTCATCGAAAGCTGCTCAATGAGCGCTGTGGGGCTGAAGCATCTCTTTGCGATGCCCAGCCTGAGCCATTACCAGGTGCACCTGTTTAGCAGATTCGCCAGCTTTAAAGCGGCGCTCTCGGATATCTCATTCTATGCGGTTATCTATTCACTGTCTGATGAGCGTGAGGAGCGGAGAAACTGTCTTGCCTGTTTACGGGATCTCACCTTCACCCACAGCGACGTCCAGCGTATTGTGCTGGCCTCTGACGAAATGGAGGCGAGGCTGGTCAGCCATCTTTCGCCTTCTCGCTTGCATGGAATCATCAGTAAATCGGTTCCGCTAAAGCAGCTAATGGAGGGCCTGAAGACATTACTCAGCGAAACGCATCAGGTGAACGACAACATGTACAATCACTGGTGTGTTAGCAATCGTATGTTAAGCCCAACCGAGAGGGCGATTCTGCGTTATATGTCATCGGGTTTTTCGATCCCTGAAATTGCAGCACAGCTTGAACGCAATATTAAAACTATCCGGGCGCATAAGTTTAACGCCATGGTAAAGCTGGGCGTCAATTCTGACGTGGGATTACTGGATGCGGCGGATATCCTGGCGCATCTCCCTGCCCGGGAAGTTCGTCGTTCCGCTCTCACCGTTCCTTCATTCTCTTAGCGTTAAATGATGCGCCAGAGTTCTTCTGGCGCATCGTTCAAATGCACACATCCACCCATTTTGCTGCGGTCAGTTCCGCCATTCTGTCGGGCGATATACGCACCGCACTGTGGATGGCGCCCGCTGCGGGTAACACTTCCGCGTATTGTTTTAATGTGATGTCACAGTAAACAGAAAGCGGGTTTTCCAGTCCGAAAGGGCAGACGCCGCCAACAGGATGACCTGTCAGGGTGACTACCTCATCGCTGCTGAGCATGCGGGCTTTTGCGCCGAATGTCTCTTTAAGCTTTTTGTTATCCAGACGCGCATCGCCTTTTGCAACCACCAGAATCACGTCATTTTTAATTTTTAGTGACAGCGTTTTGGCAATTTGGCCGGGTTCAACGTTGTGCGCGGCAGCAGCAAGGGCAACAGTCGCTGTGCTTTGGTTAAGCTCAATGATCTCTATATCCGGAGCGTGTTCGGCAAAAAACTGTTGTACAGACTGCAAACTCATTGATTCCTCCTGACAAATATCCTGCGTAATCTGTCATAAGAATTTAGTCGCTGTAAATATCCCTTAAGTAACAAATATCCGTCTGGGGCGATTTCTGGATCGCCTTCACATTCACAGAAACCGGTTACAGTAACCGGTTGCAGAGCGTGATGCAGAGATTAATACTGAGTGTGTAACTTCCCCTGTATCTAATAATAAGAGCTAATTATGAAACCATTCCGTTTGAGCAGTACCGCAGGTACACGATCCGGCAAGGTTGTGACGCTGATGTATGGAACAACGTGTGACGTGAGAACGTCCGAAACGAACGTATGACAGGAGATCTGCTATGTCTGCCAACCATGCTGCATTTAATCTGATTTTCCGCTTCGTTGAAAATTATGTTAGCCCTATTGCCGGGCGCATCTCTTCCCAGCGTCACGTTATGGCTATTCGTGACGGGTTTATCTCAGCGATGCCGTTTATGATTGTGGGCTCGTTTCTGTTAGTGTTCGCTTACCCACCTTTTTCGCCTGATACCACCTGGGGTTTTGCTCGCGCCTGGCTGGATATGGCGAAGCAGTTTGAAGGCCAAATTCTGACGCCGTTTGATATGACAATGGGGGTGATGTCCCTTTATATCTGTGCGGCTATTGCCTACAACCTGGGCAAACATTACGTTAAAACCCATCAGCTGGATCCGTTCATGTGCGCGATGCTGTCGCTGATGGCGTTCCTGCTGGTCGCCGCCCCTAAAACCAAAGGCGCTTTGCCGGTCGATAGCCTGGGAGGGACCGGTATTTTCACCGCGATTCTGGTGGCGATCTATTGCGTTGAGATGATGCGTTTCCTGAAAGCACACAATATCGGGATCCGCCTGCCAGACCAGGTTCCGCCGATGATCAAAAACTCGTTTGATCTGCTGATCCCGGTGCTGGTGGTGGTGCTGACGCTCTATCCGCTGAGTCTGCTGATCCAGTCGCAGTTCGGTATGCTGATCCCACAGGCCATCATGTCGATATTCAAACCGCTGGTCTCTGCGGCTGACTCGCTGCCTGCGATCCTGCTGGCGGTGCTGATTGGCCACCTGCTGTGGTTTGCCGGGATCCACGGCGCGGCGATTGTCTCCGGGATGCTGCAAATGTTCTGGCTGACGAACCTGGGGGCGAACCAGACCGCGCTGGCGGCAAGCCAGCCTTTGCCACACATCTTTATGGAAGCCTTCTGGACGTTCTTTATCGTTATCGGCGGATCGGGGGCGACGATGGGTCTGGTGTTCTGCTATCTGCGTAGCCGCTCCGCGCACCTGCGCTCTATTGGACGTCTGAGCGTGGTGCCAAGCATTTTCAATATCAATGAGCCGGTGATTTTCGGTACGCCGATTGTGATGAACCCGGTGTTCTTTATTCCTTTCCTGCTGGCGCCGATGGTTAATGCCGTGCTGGCATGGGCAGCGATGAAGTTTGATCTGATTGGCCGCGTGATTTCCGTCGTGCCGTGGACGGCACCGGCTCCGGTTGGTGCCGCCTGGGCGCTGGGCTGGGATTTCCGTGCAGCCATTCTGGTGCTGGTTTTGGCCTGCGTTTCCGCCATTATCTATTTCCCGTTCTTCAAGGTGTACGAGAAACAGTTGCTTCAGCAGGAAGCGGAAGAAGCACAGCGTAATGGAGAAGAGGAAAATCAGCAGGTCGCTTAGGTAAAAGCAAAACGGCAACGCAGGTTGCCGTTTTTAGTGTTTGTTCTCTCTCACTGCGGGTATCAGGCCGGGCCAGACTACTTAAGCGTGCAATCGCCGCACTGCTGGACGTCCGGCAGACGGTAGCGCTGACAGCAGGTACGACGTACCAGAAGTCCCTCACGCGGAACCACGGTGCGGTAAAGAGGGTTATCCCGTCCATCCGACAGCTGTCTGGCAAAGAAACAGCTCTGACGCAGTGCATCCACTTTCTCGTCGCCGAGCAGCGGCTTCATTTCCGTTAAATACCAGTGGATAAGATACCCGGTATTACTCCAGATCAGTTTGCCGTTAATCTCTCCCGTCGCTTCCAGCGCATCAATGACCGGAACCAGCGCTCTTGTAATCAGCCGTTCCATACGCGCCTGCGCTGACAGGTGTCTCGCGCTCGGATCTTCATGTACATCAATCCAGAAACAGGCAGCGCGCCCGGTTTCATGAAATTCAACATGAAAATGTTCCGACGAGAGATCGAGCATCGTTTCCTGGGTCAGCAGGGCTAGCATGACAGGCGGCACCATCAGCCCGATATACCACTGTGCCCAGAGGGATAACAGCGGTTTATTTTCCCGCGTCAGGGTAGGTTGGTTACGATAAATATGGTCGGAATAGGTTGCCAGCAGCGACCGCAGCTCGGCAGGACGTTGCCACTCAGTCAGCGTCAGCGCATGATGCGGCGGTGCTTCATCCAGTTTGATGAAATCCAGCAGATGGGCGCGCGTTACGGCAATTTTTTCCCGAATGGCATCCGCAAGCGTCGTTTCCCCGGCGGAGAGTGGAGCTCGCCAGAGCAGGGGCTCAACGATGTGTGCGGTACGAGTCGCCATAGTGTGGATTACAAATCTAAATGATAATGATTGCCAATCCTAACTATAGATAAAACCAAGCGCAAGCGTTTTATCCTGGCGCTGTGAAGGCGGTTTCAGGCAGTATGAAGCTCTTCGCTCAGCAGAATGCTGTTACGTCCCATATGCTTGGCTTCATAGAGGGCTTTATCCGCTTTCGCCAGCGCGCCCTCAACGTCTTCACCTTCGAACATGGCGATGCCGATGCTGATGGTCACGTTAGTGGCGACGCTTTCGTTAAACATATGGGGGATTTTAAGATCGTAAACCTTCTGACGTATGCGTTCAGCCGTCTGGCGCGCTTGCTCCAGCGGGATGTTACTCAACAGCACCATAAATTCTTCCCCGCCAAACCGGGCGACAACATCGCGTGAGCGCACGGCGTCGCGTATCGCAGCCGAGACCCTGATCAAGGCCTGATCGCCCATCATATGGCCGTAATGGTCGTTGTAGGCTTTGAAGTGGTCGATATCCATCAGCAGCACGAAGTGCTCGCCAGCGTCAGGCCTGGGAAGGTTCTCCAGCCGGCTTTGCAGCCCGCGACGGTTATACAGGCCGGTGAGCGGGTCCATCATGCTAAGATCGGTCAGGGTTTCGCGCTCCTCCAGCAGTTCGGAAAGCAGCTCCTGGGCGAAACGGTCATTGCGCCGCTGAAGAACATGATGGATACCAATGGCGACCACCGGCAGCGCGAAAAAATAGGCCATTCTCAGCCAGTTTTCGGACGGGCTAAGCCACAGGCAGGATATAAAGGCGGGAAATGAATGTAACGTAAAGGCTTTAATATTACTCGCGAACGCCAGAGACCCTATAAAAAGCACTGTTAATAGCGCCATCATTAAATAGGTCGCGTGATCGTGCGTGATTAACAGAAATTTAGAGACGATCTGCCAAGCCCATAAAAGACCAAAAATAGCTGAAACAACAGGGATATTTATTTTTCGCGTGCTGTTTTTCCAGTGCCAGATAAGTAAGCCTGTGCTGATAGTCAGTACGGCAAAGAGCGGGACTGATAACACACGCACGGAATAGAGAGGATTTGTTACCGAGAACAATGCTGATGCGGCGTTCAGAAATAAAAACAAACGTAAAGATAGCTGATATTTCTTGTTGACTAAAGACAGCCAGGATTGTGATGTCATATGCGTGCGTTTTTATTAAAACTCAATTAAAACAATGAGCAAGGTGTTGTTGTGTAATATTGGTCGCTACAAAATTGAATTTTTATTATCAGAAAAACTTTATCGGAAGTTAACAGGTGGGCAATTTATCACCTTACACATTCTCTGTCATTATGGGAAAGCAATTGCTGGCGCAATTTCTTACGTCGCCTGCTGACAAGTGATAATCTCTATCATATGATACTGGTTATCATTATCAGTGCGAGAGGTGAAACCATGTTGAGCAAAGCGCTGGGAAGTGGGTGGGGAATATTACTGCCTGGTTCCATTATCGGTGGGCTGATGTTTGCCGATCTCCCCATTGATGTCTGGAAAGCAATGATTGTTTCAGGCTTGCTGGTGACATCCGCGATGATCTGGCACAAACAGTTACGGCATTATGTCCTGCTGCCTTCATGCGTGGCGCTAATCAGTGGACTGCTGGTGATTCTGATGAGTTTGAAATAAAAGAGAAAAATAAGAGGGACTGCTGAGAGGATGTAAGATAATTGGTGCGAGGGGGGGGACTTGAACCCCCACGTCCGTAAGGACACTAACACCTGAAGCTAGCGCGTCTACCAATTCCGCCACCTTCGCACAGTCATCTTACTGGTTTGATATCGCCTCGTTGGTGCGAGGGGGGGGACTCGAACCCCCACATCCTAAGGACACTAACACCTGAAGCTAGCGCGTCTACCAATTCCGCCACCTTCGCCCAGTGCGAGCAATATCAACGTGATTTATGGTGCGAGGGGGGGGACTTGAACCCCCACGTCCGTAAGGACACTAACACCTGAAGCTAGCGCGTCTACCAATTCCGCCACCTTCGCATACCATCGACACTGTAAAAGTATCGTAACCACGGAGGCGCATTCTAGATGTTTTCAGCTTTACGTCAACAGAAAATTGCGCACGTTGTTTTGATTGCTGCAAAATTGGGCGATGGCAGCGTCAGCCATCGCCGGACCGGGGGGGTTACTTTTTCGCCTGGCGCGTCATCACGGTGCGATAGACCTTAAAGCGGCCCGTCTGGGCGATCACTTCGTGGAAGCCAAAGGTTTCATCCAGTACTTTCGGGTATGCGAGGAAGGCGTTCGCCACAATACGCAGCTCACCGCCGCTGTTGAGGTGACGGGTTGCGCCACGGATCAGCGTTTGCGCCGCTTCAAGGCTGGTCTCCATTCCGTCGTGGAACGGCGGGTTAGAGATGATCATGTCAAAGCGACCGGTCACGTCGGAGAAGACGTTGCTGGCAATCACGTCGCCTTCAATGCCATTCGCAGCAAGCGTGGCGCGGCTGGCTTCTACCGCCGGAGCGCTCACGTCACACAGGGTTAAACGCACTTTTGGTGAGTGACTGGCGAGAACCGTTGACAGCACGCCCGCGCCACAGCCGACGTCCAGCACTTTGCCCTTGGTATGAGGCGTCAGGGTGGACAGCAGCAGCTTACTGCCCGTATCGAGCGCATCACGGCTGAACACGCCCGGCAGGGTTTTAATGGTCAGGCCTTCAAGCTGGTACTCGTCCCAGAAGGCGTCGGCATCGAAGGTGGTCTGTTTTTCCAGACGACCATGGTACAGGCCGCAGCGACGGGCGCTGTCGATTTTCGTCAGCGGTGCCCAGGCTTCGAGCATCTGCTCTGCGCTACGCACCCCGCTGCGGTTTTCACCGACAACAAAAATATCGCAGCCGACCGGCAGCAGAGAAAGCAGGTTCATCAGCTGGAACTGGGCTTCCGGCTTGTTTTTTGGCCAGTAGTAAATGAGCGTATCGCAGTCAGCAATATCGCTCTGCTCCGCCGCCAGGCTAAAGCGCGCGCGCTCGCCCATCTGACGGCTCAGCACCTGCCAGTGGTGATAGTACTGGGTGTGGGCACGGCTTTCAGCACAGTCGAAACGTGCGGGCAGGTCATCCTGCATATCTCCGGCAAACAGAATACGGCTCTCTTCGAAATCATCACTGTGACGCAGCAAGACTTCACTTGCCGGGGTAAATGCAGACATGAATTGTTCCTCAATAAACTCAGGCGGGGATTATAGTAGGTAGATGGCGCAGTTTCGACACATTTGCTATATTTGCGCGCCTGAGAGACAGGAGTTTTCGCTATGACATCCCGACGAGACTGGCAGTTGCAGCAACTGGGCATCACCCAGTGGGCTTTGCGTCGCCCGACGGCGTTGCGGGGCGAAATAGCCATCTCCATCCCTGCGCATGTCCGCCTGGTGATGGTGGCAGAAGCGCCGCCTGCCCTGAACGAGCCCCTGATTGAGGATGTCCTTCGCAGCCTGAAGGTGACCCACGATCAGGTATTACAGCTGGCGCCCGAAAGCGTCGCGATGCTTCCCCCTGACAGCCGCTGTAACAGCTGGCGAATCGGGGCTGTGGATGAGCTACCCCTTGAAGGAAGCCAGATCAGTTCTCCAGCGCTGGACGAACTGAAAGCCAACCCAAAAGCGCGTAGCGCGCTATGGCAACAAATTTGCGAATATGAACACGATTTCTTCCCTCACGACGGCTGACCTGACCACCGCGTTCGCGATTGAAACCCGCGCCCATGCCTTTCCGTGGAGCGAAAAGACGTTTGCCAGCAATCAGGGCGAACGCTATTTAAATCTCCGCCTGGACGTTGACGGTGCGATGGCTGCGTTCGCCATCACGCAGGTCGTTCTGGACGAGGCGACGCTGTTTAATATCGCGGTCGATCCCGCATACCAGCGCCGCGGGCTGGGCAGGGAACTGCTTGAGCACCTCATTCGTGAGCTGGAAACCCGTGACGTTTTCACCCTGTGGCTGGAGGTGCGCGCGTCCAATGTCGCCGCCATCGCGCTCTATGAAAGCTTAGGCTTCAACGAGGCGACTATCCGCCGTAACTACTACCCCACCGCAGAGGGACGTGAAGACGCCATTATCATGGCTCTGCCGATTGGATAACGAAAATAAGGTTGTAACGATGAAATGGGACTGGATTTTCTTTGATGCCGACGAAACGCTGTTTACGTTTGACTCGTTCGGCGGCCTACAGCGGATGTTTCTCGACTATAGCGTGACGTTCACCGCGGAAGATTTTCAGGACTATCAGGCGGTGAACAAACCGCTGTGGGTGGATTACCAGAACGGAGCCATCACCGCGTTACAGCTTCAGCATCAGCGTTTTGACGTGTGGGCTGAACGGTTAAACGTGAGTCCTGGGGTGCTGAACGAGGCCTTCCTGAATGCGATGGCGGATATCTGCGCGCCGCTGCCCGGCGCCGTTTCTTTGCTGGATTCGCTGAAAGGGAAGGTGAAGCTTGGGATCATTACCAACGGCTTTACCGCGCTTCAGCAGATTCGCCTTGAACGCACCGGCCTGCGCGATCATTTCGACGCGCTGGTGATCTCCGAAGAGGTGGGCGTACCGAAGCCGGATCCGCGTATTTTCGATTATGCGTTGGCGCAAGCGGGCAATCCTGACCGCGATCGCGTGCTGATGGTGGGGGATACGGCAGAATCTGATATTCTGGGAGGTATGAGATCGGGCCTGTCGACCGTCTGGCTGAATGCGCATGGCCGCATGCTGCCGGAAGGCATCGAGCCGACCTGGACCGTTACGTCATTGAACGAACTGGAGCAGCTCCTGTGTAAACAATGATTGCCTGCCCCCTGTTGATGGGTAAAATAGCCGCATTTTTCGTATTCCATGATGCGCGGCCTGCTGCCGCGCTTACCTAAGAAGAATTGATTATGACGTTGTCTCCTTATCTGCAAGAGGTGGCCAAACGCCGCACTTTTGCCATTATCTCGCACCCGGATGCCGGTAAAACGACCATCACCGAGAAGGTGTTGCTGTTCGGACAGGCGATCCAGACCGCGGGTACCGTTAAAGGCCGTGGCTCCAGCCAGCATGCTAAATCCGACTGGATGGAGATGGAAAAGCAGCGTGGTATTTCGATTACCACCTCCGTGATGCAGTTCCCGTATCACGACTGTCTGGTGAACCTGCTGGACACCCCGGGGCACGAAGACTTCTCCGAAGATACCTACCGTACCCTGACGGCGGTGGACTGCTGCCTGATGGTGATCGACGCCGCGAAAGGTGTTGAAGATCGTACCCGCAAGCTGATGGAAGTCACCCGTCTGCGCGATACGCCGATCCTCACCTTTATGAACAAACTCGACCGTGACATCCGTGATCCGATGGAGCTGATGGATGAAGTGGAAAACGAGCTGAAGATTGCCTGCGCGCCAATCACCTGGCCGATTGGCTGCGGCAAGCTGTTCAAAGGGGTTTACCACCTCTATAAAGACGAAACCTACCTGTACCAGACCGGTAAGGGTCACACCATTCAGGAAGTGCGCATCGTGAAAGGTCTGGACAACCCGGATCTGGACGCAGCGGTCGGTGAAGAGCTGGCCGCGCAGCTGCGCGATGAGCTGGAGCTGGTTAAAGGCGCGTCGCACGAGTTCGATCGAGAGCTGTTCCTGAGCGGTGAAATTACCCCGGTCTTCTTCGGTACCGCCCTCGGCAACTTCGGCGTTGACCATATGCTCGACGGTCTGGTGGAGTGGGCCCCGCAGCCAATGCCGCGTAAAACCGACACCCGCGAAGTAGAAGCAAAGGAAGAGAAGTTCTCCGGCTTCGTCTTTAAAATTCAGGCCAACATGGACCCGAAACACCGCGACCGCGTTGCCTTTATGCGCGTGGTCTCCGGTAAGTACGAGAAGGGCATGAAGCTGCGTCAGGTCCGTATCGGTAAAGACGTGGTGATCTCCGACGCGCTGACCTTCATGGCAGGCGACCGTTCGCATGTAGAAGAAGCCTATCCGGGTGACATCATTGGTTTACACAACCACGGTACCATTCAGATTGGCGATACCTTCACGCAGGGCGAGATGATGAAGTTCACCGGTATCCCGAACTTCGCGCCGGAACTGTTCCGCCGCATTCGCCTGCGCGATCCGCTGAAGCAGAAGCAACTGCTGAAAGGCCTGGTCCAGCTTTCCGAAGAGGGGGCTGTACAGGTGTTCCGCCCTATTGCTAACAACGATCTGATCGTGGGCGCGGTGGGTGTGCTCCAGTTTGACGTGGTGGTTGCCCGTCTTAAGAGCGAGTACAACGTGGAAGCGATTTACGAATCGGTGAACGTGGCGACCGCCCGCTGGGTTGAATGTTCAGACGTGAAGAAATTCGAAGAATTTAAACGTAAGAACGAAGTTCAGCTGGCGCTGGACGGTGGCGATAACCTGACCTATATCGCCCCGACCATGGTTAACCTGAACCTGACGCAGGAACGTTATCCTGATGTTCAGTTCCGCAAAACGCGCGAGCATTAATTCCCTCTCAGAGCACGGCAGCCGCCGTGCTCTTCTTTAATTCCTGTGTTATTAAACCCTTGCGGAATGTTCTTAATTCACCGCAATTTTTCGCTATTCGTTCGTTTTTTCCCCAATTCTGAATGCACCCCTCTGATTGTGATCTATATTTAACTCAGTGTTTAGCACCGGGCGTGGATGAATTAACTGTTCAATGCATGTTCATTGGTTCTCCATTTTGCCCCGGTGTTAATTCGCAATATATAAAACCAAGATTTAGGGAAGTATGTCGCCCAAATAATGGGCAAAACACAGGAATAAATCGATGAATATGACAAGACTGAAGATTTCTAAAACTCTGCTGGCTGTAACGTTGGGTAGTGTCCTGGTAAGCGGTTCTGCTCTGGCGGAATCCAGCACCATGGATAAAGCGCAAAGTTCCGCCAATACCGCAGGGGAAAAAATCGATAGCTCTATGAATAAAGTCGGTAATTTCATGGATGACAGCTCAATCACAGCAAAAGTGAAAGCCGCACTGGTGGATCACGACTCCATTAAGAGCACCGATATTTCTGTAAAAACCGACAACAAGGTTGTCACCCTGAGCGGTTTCGTTGAAAGCCAGACCCAGGCTGAAGAAGCCGTTAAAGTGGCGAAAGGTGTTGAGGGCGTAAGCTCCGTCAGCGACAAACTGCACGTACGTGACAGTAAAGAATCGTCCGTGAAGGGCTATGCCGGAGATGCAGCAACTACCAGCGAAATCAAAGCTAAACTGTTAGCTGACGACATCGTGCCATCCCGTATGGTGAAAGTTGAAACCACTGATGGTGTGGTCCAGCTGTCCGGTACGGTTGAGAATCAGGCACAAAGCGATCGTGCCGAGTCAATTGCGAAAGCTATTGATGGTGTGAAAAGCGTCAAAAACGATCTGAAAACGAAGTAAAGCAGTACCATTCGCCCGTAAGGCTTAAAACCGCGGGCGAAATAAAAACGATTCTGGAAAAGCCGGTGAGTGACCTGAGCGCTCACGTTTAGCGGCCGACATTAACTATGGTAAAGGAGAGGCTTATGTTTCGTTGGGGCATTATATTTCTGGTTATCGCGTTAATTGCCGCCGCATTGGGCTTTGGTGGACTGGCGGGTACCGCGGCATGGGCAGCGAAAATTGTCTTCGTCGTCGGTATTATTCTGTTCCTGGTCAGCCTGTTTACGGGTCGACGTCGCCCGTAGCAAACGCAATATTTACTAAACAAACTCAAGCCAGTCCTCGTGACTGGCTTTTTCTCGTTTGAGAACCACCGGGGAAGTGCGTTACTGTGTCTCATCACAATAATGAAAACAGGAAGGCAGAGGTGGGGCAACGAATTCCCGTTACGCTCGGCAATATTGCGCCGCTGACGTTAAAACCGTTTCATGCAGGCCAGCTTGCGCTGGTCTGTGAAGGGGGCGGGCAGCGCGGTATTTTTACCGCCGGCGTGCTCGACGAATTTATGCGCGCGCAATTCAACCCGTTCGATCTCTATTTCGGCACCTCTGCCGGGGCGCAGAACCTCTCCGCCTATGTCTGCAACCAGCCCGGCTATGCGCGCAAAGTGATTATGCGCTATACCACCTCGAAAGAATTCTTCAATCCGGTACGCTTCGTGCGCGGCGGGAACCTGATCGATCTCGACTGGTTACTGGATGCCACCTCCAGCCAGATGCCGCTGGCCATGGATACCGCGTCACGACTGTTCGATACCGGCAAAGAGTTCTGGATGTGCGCCAGCCGTGGCGATGACTATTCGCCGGGTTACTTTTCGCCGCAGAAAGAGAACTGGCTGGATATCATCCGCGCATCCAGCGCGATCCCGGGATTCTACCGCACCGGCGCGTTGCTGGAGGGGATAAGCTATCTTGACGGTGGTATCAGCGACGCGGTGCCGGTACAGGAGGCGGCGCGGCGCGGGGCAAAAACCATTGTGGTGATCCGCACGGTGCCTTCGCAGATGTATTACACCCCACAGTGGTTTAAGCGGATGGAACGCTGGCTGGGCGACAGCAGCCTGCAACCGCTGGTGAATATCGCGAAGCAGCATGAAACCACCTACGGCGCGATGCAGCGTTTTATTGAAAAACCACCGGGCAAGCTGCGCATCTTTGAAATTTATCCGCCTAAGCCGCTGTTGAGCATGGCGCTGGGCAGTCGGCTGCCTGCGTTGCGTATGGATTACAAAACGGGGCGGCTGTGCGGGCGTTACTTCCTGGCGACCGTCGGTAAAATGCTGGCCGAGCAACCGCCTCTTCATCGGCATAAAAGCATCATTTTGCCGCCTGCCGTTGTGGCCAATGACGCGGTGGCGGTGCCGCTGGTGGACGCGCCGCAGGCCAACGATGGCTTACTCGATAACGAGGATCTGGCGTGACGCACTGCTTTATCGATACCCATTGCCACTTTGATTTCCCGCCGTTTAGCGGGGAGGAAACATCCAGTCTTGCGCGTGCGGCTGAGGCCGGTGTGAGAGCCATTATTGTGCCCGCTATTGAAGCGGCGAGATTCGACAAAGTTCTGGCGCTTGCCCGGGGGCACGATGCGCTGTATGCCGCGTTGGGTCTGCATCCGATCGTTATTGAGCACCATCTTGATGACCATCTCGACAGGCTGGATGCCACGCTGCAAAACGCGGATATGAAGCTGGTTGCCATCGGTGAGATCGGCCTCGATCTCTATCGTGAAGATCCGCAGTTTGAACGCCAGCAGACGATTCTGGACGCGCAGCTCCGGTTGGCAAAGCGCCACGATCTGCCGGTGATCCTCCACTCCAGACGTACCCATGACAAACTGGCGATGCACCTGAAGCGCATCGACGTGCCGCGCAGGGGCGTGGTCCATGGTTTCGCTGGAAGCCTTCAGCAGGCGCAGCGTTTTATCGAGCTGGGCTATAAAATTGGCGTCGGTGGCACCATTACCTATCCGCGTGCCAGCAAAACCCGTGATGTGATGGCACAGCTCCCGCTGACCTCGCTCTTGCTGGAAACGGATGCGCCTGACATGCCGCTGAATGGTTTTCAGGGCCAGCCTAACCGCCCGGAGCAGGCGGCGCGCGTTTTTGATGTGCTGTGTGAGTTGCGTCAGGAGCCTGAAGATGTGATTGCCAGCGCGCTGCTGGAAAATACCCGAGCGGTCTTCGGCATCACGCTATAGATAAAGGGCCGGGCGGATCACCGTGATCTGCTGCCGTTCCAGGGCCCGCGCCAGCGGCTCGATGTCCTCCGGCGTGGCGCTCCGCCATCGCGCCGCCTCCCCGTAAACCCCATGGGCATGAAACGCGTTGATCCGCACCGGAACGTTCCCCAACGTGTGGATAAAAGCGGTCAGCGATGGCAGATGTTGCAGATAATCACACCGATCGGGGATCACCAGCAGGCGCAGCTCCGTCAGGCGATGACGATCGGCCAGCCAGCGGATGCTCTGCTTGATCAGCGTGTTTTCGCGCCCGGTCAGAAAACGGTGATGTTCATTGCCCCAGGCTTTCAGATCCACCATCGCGCCGTCAAACACCGGAAACAGCTTTTGCCAGCCGGTTTCGCTTAACAGGCCGTTGCTGTCCACCAGGCACGTCAGATGGTGCAGGGACGGATCGGCTTTGATCGCGGTGAACAGCGCAACCAAAAACGGCAGCTGCGTGGTGGCCTCACCCCCGCTGACGGTCACGCCCTCAATAAACGGCGCGGACGTGAGCACCCGGGAGAGGATCTCCTCGACGCTATAGCGCTGCGCCATCGGCGTCGCCTGCTTCTGACACAGGTGCAGACAGGTGTCGCACTGCTGACAGTGACTCTCCTGCCACCAGACGCGCCCGGCCTGAATCGTCAGCGCATCATGCGGACAGTGGGGTACACAGTCGCCGCAGTCGTTGCAGCGCCCTATCGTCCACGGGTTGTGGCAGGTTTTGCAGCGCAGGTTACAGCCCTGGAGGAACAACGCCAGGCGGCTGCCCGGCCCGTCCACGCAGGAGAAGGGTATGACCTGACTAACTAAAGCGCATCTGCTGTTCATGGCTTATCACGCGCGGCTGACGTTCCAGAATACGGGTATTGCGCGCGGCCTCCTCGCCGAGCCAGGTGGTGTTGGTGCGCGATCCGGCTTCCCGGTACTTCTCCAGATCCGATAACCGCACCATATAGCCGGTAACGCGCACGAGATCGTTACCCGCAACGTTGGCGGTAAACTCGCGCATCCCCGCCCTGAACGCGCCGAGACAGAGCTGGACCACTGCCTGCGGGTTACGTTTTACCGTTTCATCCAGCGTCAGAATGTCGCTGATCCCGGAAGCGTAGTGCTTGTGGTGCGGCGCAACGGCCAGCAGGTGGCTGATGGGATCCGGCTCGTCGCCGTAGGGCAGGCGCGCGCCCGGCGTGGTGCCCGAGTCAGAGCTGATCCCCGACTGCGCATGAAGCATCGCGCGCTGCTTCCAGCCGTGTTTCACCGGCGTGTTTTCGACAAACGCCGCAAGCTGTTCACTGATGCGGTAGCCCAGCGCATTGGCCTGTTCGTTCTTACCGTAACGTCCCGTAATGCCTGCTTTCTGGCACAGCACGTTCACCGCTTCGGCCAGACCGTACATGCCAAACATCGGCACAAAGCGATCGGCATCAATCAGCCCCTCTTTTACCAGGAAGCTATTCTCAAAGAAGCCGGATTGTTCATATAAAAAATCGCAGCGCGCATTAATGATCGCGATTTGTTGCTGGCAGTAGTGGGGAAGGGTACGGGTGAAAAAGTCTTCCGGTGAGCGGCTGTGTTCCGCAATCGCTTTCAGGTTTAGGCGCACCAGCGTGCTGCCGCCGCCCGCCAGCGGCAGGGAGTTGTAACAGCTCACCACGCCATAGCGACCTTTTGTGAAAATTTTATCATTCACCGGGCCATTAGAAATATGCGGCTTACTACATTCACAAATGTTTTTCGCCACGCTCAGCAGCAGATCGCTGGGGGTTACATCCGGGTCGTAGATAAAGGTCAGGTTCGGCGCAACCTGCTTTAGTTCTGCATCCGCGCGAAGGATGGCTCGGGTGACAGGCGTATCCGCCGGGCCGATATTGGCATGCATAAACGCATCGGGCAGCGTTCTGTCCAGGTAACGCCAGAAACGTTTTATTCGGCTATCGATTTCATCCTGTGTTAAAATTTTAACATAGGGGCTGAGTATTTCATCGAGCTGGCCCAGATAGACCGGCATCGATGTGACGGACGGAACATGGTGATAAAGGATAGTGAGCAGCGAGAGGGCATCATCCAGATCTTTCGCCCCTTCCAGCTCCAGCCATTCTGAGCCGTTAGCCAGAAATTTAGCGTAGTCCGGCAGCACGTAGCGCGGTTTGTAAGGCGCATGGCCTTCGAACATGTCGCAGATGAATCCCTCGTTCAGTGCGGCGCGGGCCGCCTCTGGCAGAGCGGGATAGGGCAGATTGTTCTCCGCTTCCAGCGCCAGAAAATGACGTTTTTGTTCTGGGGTTAACACCGGGCTGGTCACAATGTGCTGGCAACGTTGTTGCAGGGCGTCGGGCATGTTCACTTCCTTGGTTGTTCTGCGGATAGTGAACGAATTGTAGGAAGCCAGCCTGGTGGCGCTTTTGATCAGAAAGGGGATATCGCCGATTTAGTCAGCAATTAACGCACTAAAATTTGAAGCATATCTCATTACAGTAATGCAAATTTGCACACAGTTTTCATTAACTGTGATGAATGTCGAAGTGTGGATGCGGGTGAATGTTAGAATACTCACAGACCCGCAAGGTAAAATTTATACGGCACTGCCGTTGGAGAATGTTATGACCGATTTAACTGCAAGCAGCCTGCGCGCGTTGAAACTGATGGACCTGACCACCCTGAACGATGACGACACCAATGAAAAAGTCATCGCCCTGTGCCATCAGGCGAAAACGCCAGTGGGTAACACCGCCGCCGTTTGTATCTATCCGCGCTTCATCCCGATTGCCCGCAAAACGCTGAAAGAGCAGGGCACGCCGGATGTGCGCATTGCCACCGTAACTAACTTCCCGCACGGCAATGACGATATCGAGATCGCGCTGGCAGAAACCCGCGCGGCGATTGCGTACGGCGCAGACGAAGTTGACGTGGTATTCCCGTACCGCGCGCTGATCGCCGGCAACGAGCAGGTCGGTTTTGACCTGGTGAAAGCCTGTAAAGACGCGTGTGCGGCGGCAAACGTGCTGCTTAAAGTGATCATTGAAACCGGCGAGCTGAAAGAAGAGGCGCTGATTCGTAAGGCGTCTGAAATCTCCATCAAAGCGGGCGCGGATTTCATTAAAACCTCTACCGGTAAAGTGCCGGTCAACGCTACCCCGGAAAGCGCACGCATCATGATGGAAGTCATCCGTGATATGGGCGTGTCCAAAACCGTTGGCTTCAAACCGGCAGGCGGCGTGCGTACCGCAGAAGACGCACAGCAGTTCCTGGCGATTGCCGACGAGCTGTTCGGCGCCGACTGGGCGGACTCCCGCCACTACCGCTTCGGCGCGTCCAGCCTGCTGGCCAGCCTGCTGAAAGCGCTGGGTCACGGCGACGGTAAGAGCGCAAGCAGCTACTAAGTTGAATTGCCGGGTGGTGCTACGCTAACCCGGCCTAAAGGATCGTGGGGCGGGTCAACATACCCGCCGCCATTCACCCGATTCCGCATGGAGGTTACCGTGTTTCTCGCACAAGAAATTATTCGTAAAAAACGTGATGGTCATGCATTAAGCGACGAAGAAATCCGCTTCTTTATCAATGGCATTCGTGATAACACCATCTCTGAAGGGCAGATTGCGGCTCTGGCGATGACCATTTTCTTCCACGATATGTCGATGCCTGAGCGCGTGTCGCTGACCATGGCGATGCGAGATTCAGGAACCGTTCTGGACTGGAAAAGCCTCAACCTCAACGGCCCGATTGTGGACAAACACTCCACCGGCGGCGTGGGCGACGTGACCTCCCTGATGCTTGGCCCGATGGTGGCAGCCTGCGGCGGTTACATCCCGATGATTTCCGGGCGCGGCCTGGGCCACACCGGCGGTACGCTCGACAAACTGGAAGCCATTCCGGGCTTCGATATCTTCCCGGATGACAACCGCTTCCGCGACATTATTAAAGACGTTGGCGTGGCGATTATCGGCCAGACCAGCTCTCTTGCTCCGGCTGACAAGCGTTTCTACGCGACGCGTGACATTACCGCGACTGTAGACTCCATCCCGCTGATCACCGCCTCTATCCTTGCCAAAAAACTGGCGGAAGGTCTGGATGCGCTGGTGATGGATGTGAAAGTGGGCAGCGGCGCGTTTATGCCAACCTATGAACTCTCTGAGGCGCTGGCCGAAGCGATCGTTGGCGTTTCCAACGGCGCGGGCGTGCGCACCACCGCACTGCTGACGGACATGAACCAGGTGCTGGCCTCCAGCGCCGGTAACGCGGTTGAAGTCCGCGAGGCTGTGCAGTTCCTCACAGGCGAATACCGTAACCCGCGCCTGTTCGATGTCACCATGGCGCTGTGCGTTGAGATGTTAATCTCCGGCAAGCTGGCCAAAGACGACGCTGACGCGCGCGCGAAGCTTCAGGCGGTGCTGGACAACGGCAAAGCGGCGGAGATCTTTGGTCGGATGGTGGCGGCGCAGAAAGGCCCGACCGACTTCGTGGAAAACTACGCGAAATACCTGCCCACCGCGATGCTCAGCAAAGCGGTCTATGCGGATAGCGAAGGCTTTGTCTCGGCTATGGATACCCGCGCGCTCGGCATGGCTGTCGTGTCTATGGGCGGCGGTCGTCGTCAGGCATCGGACACCATTGATTACAGCGTCGGCTTTACCGATATGGCCCGTCTGGGCGACAGCGTTGACGGCCAACGCCCGCTGGCGGTGATCCACGCGAAAGATGAAGCCAGCTGGCAGGACGCGGCGAAAGCGGTGAAGGCGGCAATATCTCTTGACGATAAAGCACCGGAAACCACACCGACGGTCTATCGTCGTATCACTGAATAGCGGTATACTGATCTGATCGCATTTTTATGAAGCACTAAGTACGGAGAACAATTATGAAACGTGCATTTATTATGGTGCTGGACTCATTCGGCATCGGCGCAACCGAAGATGCAGAACGATTTGGTGACGTGGGTTCCGATACCCTGGGTCACATCGCGGAAGCCTGTGCAAAAGGCGAAGCGGACAACGGTCGTAAAGGCCCTCTGAACCTGCCAAACCTGACCCGTCTGGGGCTGGTAAAAGCGCATGAAGGCTCTACCGGTAAGATCGCAGCCGGTATGGACGGTAACGCGGAAGTGGTGGGCGCCTACGCGTGGGCGCACGAGCTCTCTTCCGGTAAAGATACTCCGTCCGGCCACTGGGAAATCGCCGGCGTGCCGGTGCTGTTCGACTGGGGTTACTTCTCCGATCACGAGAACAGCTTTCCGCAAGAGCTGCTTGATAAGCTGGTGAAGCGCGCCAACCTGCCGGGCTACCTCGGTAACTGCCACTCTTCCGGTACCGTGATTCTGGACCAGCTCGGCGAAGAGCACATGAAAACCGGCAAGCCGATTTTCTATACCTCTGCTGACTCCGTGTTCCAGATCGCCTGCCATGAAGAGACGTTTGGCCTGGATAAACTGTACGAGTTGTGCGAAATCGCCCGTGAAGAGCTGACCGAAGGCGGCTACAACATTGGCCGCGTTATCGCGCGTCCGTTTATCGGCGACAAAGCGGGTAACTTCCAGCGTACCGGCAACCGTCACGATCTGGCCGTGGAGCCACCGGCGCCGACCGTGCTGCAAAAACTCGTCGACGAGAAAGACGGTCACGTGGTTTCCGTGGGTAAAATCGCGGACATTTACGCCAACTGCGGCATTACCAAAAAGGTCAAAGCGACCGGTCTGGATGCGCTGTTCGACGCTACCATCAAAGAGATGAAAGAAGCGGGCGATAAGACCATTGTCTTCACCAACTTCGTGGACTTCGACTCCTCCTGGGGCCACCGTCGCGACGTCGCCGGTTATGCTGCGGGTCTGGAGCTGTTTGACCGCCGTCTGCCAGAGCTGATGGAGCTGGTGGGGGAAGATGACATTCTGATCCTGACCGCTGACCATGGCTGTGACCCGACCTGGACCGGTACCGACCACACCCGTGAGCACATTCCGGTGCTGGTGTACGGCCCGAAAGTCAAACCGGGCTCGCTGGGTCACCGTGAAACCTTCGCGGACATCGGCCAGACGATTGCGAAATACTTTGGTACGTCTGACATGGAATATGGCAAGGCTATGTTCTAAACGGATTAGGTGAGGCCTGATGCCCTCACCCCGACCCTCTCCCACAGGGAGAGGGAAAACAGAATGTAGGCCGGGTAAGGCGCAGCCTCCACCCGGCAAAAACAACAATGTAAAAGGAACTGAAGATGGCAACTCCTCACATTAATGCAGAAATGGATGATTTCGCTGACGTCGTATTGATGCCGGGCGACCCGCTGCGCGCGAAGCACATTGCAGAAACCTTCCTCGAAGACGTGCGTGAAGTGAACAACGTGCGCGGCATGCTGGGCTTCACCGGTACCTATAAAGGCCGCAAAATCTCCGTGATGGGTCACGGCATGGGTATCCCATCCTGCTCCATCTACACCAAAGAGCTGATCACCGATTTCGGTGTGAAGAAAATCATCCGTGTCGGCTCCTGCGGCGCGGTTCGCATGGACGTTAAGCTGCGTGACGTGGTGATCGGCATGGGCGCGTGCACCGACTCTAAAGTCAACCGCATTCGCTTTAAAGATCATGACTTTGCGGCCATTGCTGACTTTGACATGGTGCGTAACGCGGTTGACGCGGCAAAAGCGCTGGGCGTAGACGCGCGCGTGGGCAACCTGTTCTCTGCCGATCTGTTCTACTCGCCAGAAGGCGACATGTTCGACGTGATGGAAAAATACGGCATTCTGGGTGTGGAAATGGAAGCGGCCGGTATCTACGGCGTGGCGGCTGAATTCGGTGCGAAAGCGCTGACTATTTGCACCGTGTCTGACCATATCCGTACTCACGAGCAGACTACCGCTGCCGAGCGTCAGACCACCTTCAACGACATGATCAAAATCGCGCTGGAATCCGTTCTGCTGGGCGATAAAGAGTAATTTCGTTTTCTTCAGGGGGGCAGGTTTGCCCCCTATGGTGCTTACTTCGTCAACACTTCCCACATCAAATTGCTTTCCAGCGTCACCGTATCACCTACGTAATTAAACTGGCGGTCACTCAGCACCGGGGTGAGGGTGAGCAGGCACTCATCGGCGGACCATGAGGCAGGCGTAAAAAGCGTAGCCATTAGCGAAAAAGTCATCAGTAAATGTTTACCCAGGTGTTTCATTTACAGACTCCTTTAGCAGTTTCATAAAACGATTCTTTGTCCTGAGTCTCACTCAGGGATTAATCGATGCGGCAGATGCGCTGCATATTATCGTCAACGGCATAAAGTGCCGAGCTATTGGACATATCAGTGACAAAAACGCGCCCGCTGTCCACCGCGCTGACCAGGTAGTTGTTTTTCTCATCCACGATACTGGTCCCTTTTGACAGTCACGAGCCGTCTGCACGTTTCACTTCGAGCATTACGCGACGGGTATTCAGTACTTTGAAATCCAGCTCCCTGAAGGCTGTATGGGCGACAGAAATGTTCTTGATGCCGTTGGGCAGATCCTGACTCAGGTTAAAGCCGATCCACATATGTTTATCGGTGTTTTTCGGCGGGATAGCCTCAAGGGTCACGCGTTTAACGTCACGCCTGTATCGTCAGGAAGATCGACAATGATGGTATAGATCAGGGCCGGGAAGGTGTCGGTATTTTTTACGTTCATGGTGCCGCTGTGAGTCGACTCTTCAATAACCAGCAGCGTGGTTTCTGGCACCATTCCGGCGGCATACGCCTGAGCAAAGAGAGTAGAGAATAATAACGGTGCGGCAATGGCGCACTGAGCGATCGTGGTTTCAACTGACATCAAGATTAATCCTTTAACCTGACAAAATACCTCCTCTGTTAAGAGGAGGCATAGTTCACACTTTATCGGGTTGATAATCAGAGATATTTAACGGTAATCGTGGCCTGACCATCCAGGTTGGTATCATCGGTAATCGCGAGGGCCGCGGTATTCTGAATCGCCAGGGAGGTTTTCAGCGGAAATACTGCGGTCGTGAAAGGCAGCGGCGCAGTGGTGCCGGAAGCGGCCACGGTCATCATTTCCATGTTGGCGTTTTTGATGATACCGGTAGCGGTTTTCTGCCAGGACGGGCTGTCCACGGTACCGGAGATAACGTCTGATTTCACGCCGTCGGCGGTGACGTTCGCCACATCAGCAAAGATGGAGTAAGCGCCAATTTTCACGCCGCCCGCGGTTTTGCCCACGCCGTAGGACTGGGTGGTGTCGGAAACGTTGCCGCCCGCCGCGTCTGCGGTGTTAATGGTGATCACAGAAGCACCCGGATGGGTGTCTGCGCGGTCATCGCTGATGGTCCAGCCAGCTTTAGTGGCTACCGGGCAGGTGATGGTCAGGGAGATATCTTTCTGACCCAACTGGTTAACGCTGGTCGCGGAGAGATCCGCCAGGTGGATAAGACCATAATCCACCTCGCCGCCGCAGCTTAACTGCGGGGTGCAGGCGGCAACGGAGAGTAAACCGGTCACTTTCAGTACGGCGGTAGAGGCGGCGTTAGCGGCAGTCGCGGAGAGGGCCAGCGCAACGGCAGTGGCAACTAAAATCTTTTTCATTGTTGTTCCTTAACAAATGCAGGCCATCACGCTCAGTTCACAAGCGAAATGAGCCAGTTACAGATAATGCAAAGTGATGGTGGCCTGGCCGTCGATCGGGGTATCGTCGGTAATTGCCAGGGTGTCAGTTTTCTGCACCGCCAGCGCAACGCGCAGCGGGAATACGGCATTCATAAAGGGAACCAACGTCCGATCACTGCTATTTAGTGCGCTATACTGGATAGAACCGTCACTATGAGTGACGAGCTGCGAACCCGTATTCGCAAGTAACCACATTGGATCATCTGCTATCGCAGAATAACCTAATGCTTTGACGTTTCCATCTACGGTTACATTCGAATTCATACCCACGGAGTAAGCGCCGATATTGACGCCGCCAGCCGTTTTACCTACGCCGTACTGGTTAGTTGAACTCCATGCCTGATCGCCCGCGAAAGTGGCGTTATCGATGGTCATTTTCTTCATTGAATCTGCGTGATCATCGGTAATGGACCACGCTACTTTCGTTGCGGCAGAGCAGTTGATAGTCAGAGAAATATCTTTATAACCCAGCTGGTTATCTGCCGTTGCGGAGAGCGAGCTGATATATTTAGTGCCGAAATCAACGACAGCGCCATCGCTCAGCGTTGGGGTACAGGCGTTGTTGGTTAATACGCCTTTTAATTTTAATACCGCAGTAGAGTCGGCATGTGCAGTCGCAGAGAGGGTCATTGCAACAGCGGTTGCAATAATGATTTTTTTCATCGTTAATCCTTAACGTTCGAAACAGACGTGTGGAGAAGAAATAGAAAACTATTTCTTGCTGTCTATTATTCTAGAGGAAAAGTTAACTTTACATTAAGGAGTGTTAATTTTTGAATGTAATTCCCCTTAATATATAAGCTATAAATATATATTTTGTGTATGTTCCCTGTTTATTTATATACGTGTGTTAATTTTCAGGAATAAGGGAAGCGTATTCACTTCCCTTATTTGTTTTTATTAACGCACCGCGCCAGCGATCCATTGGGAGAGATCCCGTAGCTCCCGCTCGTGGTCCGGGAAATCCACCCACAGCGCTTCGCACGCCTGTTGCAGACTGTCTGCATGGTACAGACAGCCCTGTAAACGTGCGGCCAGCGCCTCCAGCGGTGCAGGATTGAGACTATCCGTAAAGACCTGCGTGCGGGTAATATGGCCCATCTCCACGTCAAAGTGCAGTTCCACGCCGCCCCAGGTAAACCGTTCGTCCAGCAGGTGTGAAAAGGCCGGTGCCTGGCCGAAGTTCCACTCCCAGCTGCTCTGGCGCGCAAAGGTTTCCGCGAAGTTGGGCAGGTCCGGTGTTTTGTCAGGGGAGATCACTTCAGCTTCTACCCGCTCACCGTAATGTTCGAAGAAGGCTTCACGGATCGCATCGCAAATCTGCTCATGAGTAATCCCGGGCAGCAGTTCCACCAGATTCGCCACGCGCCCGCGCACGGAGGTAATACCCTTAGCCTGTAACTTTTTCTTATCTGGATTAAGGTAGTTAGCCAGACGGCTCAGATCGGCATTCAGCAATAATGTGCCGTGGTGGAATCCCCGATCCATCGTTTCGCGATAGGCAGAGCCGGATACCTTGCGGTCGCCATCGGGCGTTTTGACCACCAGATCGTTACGTCCCGAGGCTTCAGCCGTCACGCCGAGCGAATTGAGCGCATTAAGCACAATGGAGGTCGAGATGGTTTTGTCGTATTCCGGCTTGCCCGCCATAAAGGTAAAGCAGGTATTGCCCAGATCGTGGAATACCGCACCGCCGCCGCTGCTGCGGCGCGCCAGGCGGACGTTGTCCTCTTCCATACGGCGGGTGTTACACTCTTTCCACGGATTTTGCGCGCGGCCAATAACGACCGTATCAGCGTTGCGCCAGAGAAACAGGACGCGCTGGGTGGCAGGCATCTGGCGGAAGATGCACTCTTCTACCGCCAGGTTAAACCAGGGATCGTAAGAGTCAGAGATTAGCAGGCGTAACGTCGACATGGCAGAGTTCCTTTTCCGAATCATCCGCCTACTTTATCACTATTCTTTCTTCTCGCTCTCTTCCTCTTCGGGAACCGACTTGCTGGCGGTTAACAGGAACGGCGACTGCTGCCAGCGGGTGCGCTTGCCCTGGAGCAACGTACGTGCCAGTACCACGCCAATCGCCAGTGAGAGCAGCAGCATCAGGCGCAAAATATTGGTGGTGTTATCTACCTGTTTGGCTTCGGTTGGCAGGGTGTGGGTGTCGAGTGTCAGACGTAAATAGCCGAGCGGACCATTTTTGCCCTGAATGGGTTCGACGATTTGTTGGTTGAAATAACCACCGGCTTTTTTGCCATCCAGCGCCAGCCTGTCGCGCACGTCGACATGCTCACCCGCGCGGGCAATCAGGTCGCCCTGTTCATCGTACACGCCCGCATCCAGAATGCGGCTGTTTTCCGTAAGCTGGCGCAATACCAGGGCTATTCGCTTATCATCCGGCGTTTCGGTGCGCATAGACGGCGCAACGTTGAGCGTCACCTGGCGCGCCAGCGTCCGGGCCAGCTCCTCAAACTGCGGGTTACGCTGTCGTTGGTGATTCTGGCTAAACCAGGATGCCCCCTGCATCAGCGCCACTAATAGTGCGAGACAGATCAGGACAATCACGGCGCGATGAAGCCGGAATTTCAGTTTTGCGCGAGCCATATTCCACCTGCTTAAAATTTACGGCTTAATGTTGCCAGAAGTGATGGTTACAGGGTAGCCTCATGCGTTATTTTCCCTCTGGAACCTTCCGGCGCGAACGAAATTACAGGAGCTTCAATGCCGAACATTACCTGGTGCGACCTGCCAACGGATGTCTCTTTATGGCCAGGATTGCCGCTCTCTTTAAGTGGCGATGAGGTGATGCCTCTCGATTACCACGCTGGCCGTAGCGGCTGGCTGCTGTACGGACGCGGCCTGGATAAGCAACGCCTCACCCAGTATCAAACCAAACTGGGCGCAGCGATGGTCATCGTTGCGGCCTGGTGTGTGGAAGATTATCAGGTCATTCGCCTGGCGGGTTCCCTGACGCAGCGCGCCACGCGTCTGGCGCACGACGCCGGGCTGGACGTTGCTCCCCTCGGCAAAATTCCGCACCTGAAAACGCCCGGCCTGCTGGTAATGGACATGGACTCCACCGCCATTCAGATCGAGTGTATTGACGAGATTGCTAAACTGGCGGGCAGCGGAGAGCTGGTGGCGGAAGTCACCGAGCGCGCGATGCGCGGCGAGCTGGATTTCACCGCCAGCCTGAGACAGCGCGTGGCGACCCTGAAGGGGGCCGATGCTAACATTTTGCGTCAGGTGCGCGATGAACTGCCCCTGATGCCTGGGCTTACGCAGCTGGTACTCAAGCTGGAGACGCTCGGCTGGAAAGTGGCGATTGCCTCCGGCGGGTTCACCTTCTTTGCCGACTACCTGCGTGACAAGCTGCGTCTGACCACCGTGGTGGCAAACGAGCTGGAGATCATGGACGGCAAACTCACCGGACAGGTCATCGGCGACATCGTGGATGCGCAGTACAAAGCCAATACGCTGACGCGTCTGGCAGAGAAATATGCCATTCCGGTCGAGCAGACCGTCGCCATCGGCGATGGCGCGAACGATCTGCCGATGATCAAAGTTGCCGGGCTGGGTATTGCCTACCATGCCAAACCGAAAGTGAATGAAAAGACGGAAGTCACTATCCGTCATGCTGATCTGATGGGGGTGTTCTGTATTCTCTCCGGCAGCATTAATCAAAAATAACGAGGTAAACCGTGGCGAAAGCTCCAAAACGCGCATTTGTCTGTAATGAATGTGGTGCGGATTATCCGCGCTGGCAGGGGCAATGCAGCGCCTGTCATGCCTGGAACACCATCACCGAAGTGCGTGGTGTGGCGGCTTCGCCGAGCGTGGCCCGCAATGAACGGCTGAGCGGCTATGCGGGCAATGCAGGCGTGTCGAAGGTACAAAAACTTTCGGATATCAGTCTTGAGGCGCTGCCGCGCTTCTCAACCGGATTCAAAGAATTTGACCGCGTGCTCGGCGGTGGCGTAGTGCCGGGCAGCGCTATACTCATCGGCGGTAACCCGGGCGCGGGTAAATCGACCCTGCTGCTGCAAACGCTCTGCAAGCTCGCCGAACAGATGAAAACCCTGTACGTCACGGGGGAAGAATCACTCCAGCAGGTGGCGATGCGCGCGCACCGCCTCGGCCTGCCGACCGGCAATCTGAATATGCTGTCGGAAACCAGCATCGAGCAGATCTGCATGATCGCCGAAGAAGAGCAGCCGAAGCTGATGGTGATCGACTCCATTCAGGTGATGCATATGGCTGACATTCAGTCGTCACCGGGAAGCGTGGCGCAGGTGCGTGAAACCGCGGCCTACCTGACGCGCTTTGCCAAAACGCGCGGCGTGGCGATTGTGATGGTTGGTCATGTGACCAAAGACGGCTCGCTGGCGGGACCGAAAGTGCTTGAACACTGTATCGACTGCTCGGTAATGCTCGATGGCGATGCGGATTCCCGTTTTCGTACCCTGCGCAGCCATAAAAACCGCTTCGGCGCGGTGAATGAACTTGGCGTGTTTGCCATGACCGAGCAGGGGCTTCGCGAAGTCAGCAACCCGTCGGCCATCTTCCTGAGCCGTGGCGACGAGATCACGTCCGGGAGTTCGGTGATGGTGCTGTGGGAAGGAACGCGTCCGCTGCTGGTTGAAATTCAGGCGCTGGTGGATCACTCAATGATGGGCAACCCGCGGCGCGTGGCGGTCGGTCTGGAACAGAACCGTCTGGCGATCCTGCTGGCGGTGCTGCACCGTCACGGCGGTCTGCAAATGGCGGATCAGGATGTGTTCGTCAATGTGGTTGGTGGGGTGAAGGTTACGGAAACCAGCGCGGACCTGGCGCTGCTGTTGGCAATGGTCTCCAGCCTGCGCGACAGACCGTTGCCGCAGGATCTGGTGGTATTTGGTGAGGTAGGGCTGGCCGGCGAGATCCGCCCGGTGCCGAGCGGTCAGGAGCGTATCTCCGAAGCGGCAAAACATGGCTTCCGCCGCGCGATTGTTCCGGCCGCCAACGTGCCGAAAAAAATTCCGGAAGGGATGCAGGTTTTTGGCGTTAAAAAACTCGCAGATGCGTTAAATGTCTTTGACGACTTATAATTACGTATTCGATTTTGCAGGAGGCACCGTAATTTATGTCATCATTTGACTACATCAAGACCGCTATCCGCCAGAAGGGCTGCACGTTGCAGCAGGTGGCGGACGCCAGCGGCATGACCAAGGGCTACCTGAGCCAACTGCTGAACGCCAAAATCAAAAGCCCCAGCGCGCAGAAGCTGGAAGCGCTGCACCGTTTTCTGGGGCTTGAATTTCCGCGGATGCAAAAGAACATTGGCGTGGTGTTCGGTAAGTTCTACCCGCTGCATACCGGGCATATCTATCTGATCCAGCGCGCCTGTAGCCAGGTCGACGAGCTGCATATCATCATGGGTTATGATGAAACCCGCGATCGCCAGCTGTTTGAAGACAGCGCCATGTCGCAGCAGCCCACCGTGCCGGACCGCCTGCGCTGGCTGCTTCAGACCTTTAAATATCAGAAAAATATTCGTATTCATGCCTTTAACGAAGAGGGCATGGAGCCGTATCCGCACGGCTGGGACGTGTGGAGCAACGGCATCAAAGCGTTTATGGAAGAGAAGGGCATTGCGCCTAACTGGATCTACACCTCTGAAGAGTCCGACGCGCCGCAGTTCCGCGAGCATCTGGGCATCGAGACGGTGCTGATCGATCCTAAACGCACCTTCATGAACATCAGCGGGGCGCAGATTCGCGAGAACCCGTTCCGTTACTGGGACTACATCCCGACCGAGGTGAAGCCGTTCTTCGTGCGTACGGTGGCGATCCTCGGCGGCGAGTCGAGCGGGAAATCGACGCTGGTCAATAAGCTGGCGAACATCTTCAACACCACCAGCGCGTGGGAGTATGGCCGCGATTATGTCTTTTCACACCTTGGCGGCGACGAGATGGCGTTGCAGTATTCCGACTACGATAAAATCGCGCTCGGTCATGCCCAGTACATTGATTTCGCGGTGAAATACGCCAATAAAGTCGCCTTTATTGATACCGATTTCGTCACCACGCAGGCGTTCTGCAAAAAGTACGAGGGGCGCGAGCACCCGTTTGTGCAGGCGCTGATTGACGAATACCGCTTTGACCTGGTGATCCTGCTGGAAAACAACACCCCATGGGTGGCCGACGGCATGCGCAGCCTGGGCAGCTCCGTGGACAGGCGTGAGTTCCAGACCATGCTGGTAGAGATGCTTAACGAGAACAACGTTGAGTTTGTCCATGTGGAAGAGTCGGACTACGACACCCGTTTCCTGCGCTGCGTCGAGCTGGTGAAGGAGATGATGGGGGAGCAGGGGTAAAAGATTTACCCCTCACCCTAACCCTCTCCCAAAGGGAGAGGGGACTTTAATCACCCTCTCCCTTTAGGAGAGGGCCAGGGTAAGGGAATCAGTCCACTCAATACTCAACCACCACCTTCCCACGCATATGCCCCTCCAGCACCTTGCGGTGCGCTTCGGTAATGCTTTCCACGCTTAGCCCGTGCAGCGTTTCGCTGAGCGAACTTTCCACTACGCCGTTATCCACCAGCTTCGCGACTTCGTCCAGGATCTCTCCCTGACGCGCCATATCCGCCGTCTGATACATGCTGCGGGTGTACATAAATTCCCAGTGCAGCGCGGCGGATTTGGACTTCAGCTTGTCCTGGTTCAGCGGATGTTCATTCTCAACGATGGAACAGATATGCCCCTGCGGTGCAATCAGGTCGCTGACCGCATCCCAGTGCCCGTCGGTGTCGTTGAGGATGAAAATGTAATCCACAAAGGTCAGCCCGTGCTTCGCCAGTTCGCCTTTCAGATCGCGGTAGTTCACCACCACATCTGCACCGCGATCGCGGCACCACCGGGCGGAATCTTCACGGGACGCCGTTGCGATCACCTTTACCTTGCTGTTGTGCTTCGCAAACGGGATCGCCAGCGATCCCACCCCGCCCGCGCCGCCAATAATCAGCAGCGTTTTATCTGCGTCGGCATCCTGAATCTTCAGCCGTTCAAACAGGCCTTCCCACGCGGTGAGCGCCGTCAGCGGCAGTGCAGCCGCGGCGGCCCAGTCAAGGCTCGCAGGCTTGTGCCCGACAATGCGCGCATCGATCAGCTGATGTGTGGTATTGCTGCCCGGTCGGGTGATATCCCCCGCGTACCACACTTCGTCACCCGGTTTGAATCCGGTGACGCCAGCCCCAACGGCTTTTACGATCCCGCTGGCATCCCACCCGAGAATGCGCGGCTCCTTCAGCCCGCTTTTAGCAATGCCTGCATGTACCTTGGTGTCCACCGGGTTTACGGAGACGGCTTTCACCTCCACCAGCAGATCGTGTTCGCCGGGCTGCGGCATCGGCGGGGTGATTTCAACGAAGGTGGAGGGATTTTCTGGGTTAACGGCAATGGCTTTCACTGACATGGTGTGCTCCTCAATGGCATTCGTTTTGTTGAGGCTAGTCTATTAAGTGGTCAGCCGCATGATAAGATGGACAATCCAGAACTCAGCGTTCGTACAGAGTGAACAATCATGTTTAAACAGCTTCAGGATATGGCACTGTTTGCGCTGGTGGCCGAGATGGGCAGCTTTACCGCGGCGGCGCAGAAGGCGGAACTGCCAAAATCCAGCGTCAGCCAGCGCATTAGCCAGCTGGAGCAGCAGGTGGGGATCCGTCTGTTGAATCGCACGACGCGCAGAATAAGCCTGACGTTTGCGGGCGAGCACTATCTGGTGCACTGTCGCGAGATGCTGGCGGCCAGCGAGCGCGCGGAGTATGCCATTCAGCGGCTGCGAGAAAACCCCAGCGGGCGGCTGCGGATCACCTGTCCGGCAGGAATTGGCGCGACGCTGCTGGCGCATATGAATGCCGAGTTCCAGCTTCGCTATCCGGACGTGTCACTGGATGTGTCGATCTCAGACGACGTGGTGGATCTGGTCGAGTCTGGCTTTGACGTGGCGCTGCGCACCGGCAAACCGCAGGATTCTTCCCTGATTGGCCGCATGATTGGGCACTGTCCGCGCTACATGCTGGCCTCGCCCGACTACCTGGCACGCCGGGAGCCGTTAATTCATCCCCGACAGCTGGTGGAGCATCGCTGCATTACGCACCGGGCATGGTCGGAGTGGCTTCTGCGAAGCGAGAATGAGGATTACCGCTACCTGCCGGATAACGCTCATATGACGGATAATCTGGTGTACGCCAGGGAATGCGCCATTGCCGGGGCGGGGATCACGCTGTTACCCGCATTCCTGCTGGAAGATAAGATCGAAAAGGGCGCGCTGGTGAAGGTGCTGTCGGCGTGGAGCGTTGAGGGAAACGATCTCTGGCTGGCCTACCCGAGCCGTAAGCTCAATTCGCCTGCGCTGATGAGCTATATCGACTTTGCGATGCAGTTTGATGAGGTGAAGCGGTATTACGTGGGCGGGTGATTTTGTGCGGCCTGATGCCCTCACCCTGGCCCTCTCCCATGGGGAGAGGGAACAAACATAAAAAACGGCAACCGAAGTTGCCGTTTTGCTTTTATTTCGCAATACGCTTGTACTTAATACGCTTCGGCTCCAGCGCGTCTGCGCCCAGCGTGCGTTTCTTGTACTCTTCGTATTCGGTGAAGTTACCTTCGAAGAACTCCACCTTACCTTCGTCCTGGTAGTCCAGGATGTGGGTCGCGATACGGTCCAGGAACCAGCGGTCGTGCGAGATAACCATCGCGCAGCCCGGGAACTCCAGCAGGGCGTTTTCCAGCGCGCGCAGGGTTTCGATGTCCAGGTCGTTGGTGGGTTCATCGAGCAGCAGAACGTTGCCGCCAACCTGGAGCAGTTTTGCCAGGTGCAGACGACCGCGCTCACCGCCGGACAGCTCGCCCACGCGTTTGCCCTGGTCGGTGCCCTTGAAGTTAAAGCGGCCAACATAGGCGCGGCTTGGCATCTCGGTGTTGCCGATACGCATGATATCCAGACCGCCGGAGACTTCTTCCCACACGGTTTTGCTGTTGTCCATCGCGTCGCGGAACTGGTCAACGGAGGCCAGCTTCACGGTCTCACCCAGGGTGATAGAGCCGCTGTCAGGCTGTTCCTGACCAGACATCATGCGGAACAGGGTGGATTTACCCGCGCCGTTCGGACCGATGATGCCGACGATAGCGCCTTTCGGAACGGAGAAGGTCAGATCGTCGATCAGCACGCGGTCGCCGTAGGACTTACGCAGGTTAGTCACTTCAACCACTTTATCCCCCAGACGAGCTCCAGGTGGAATAAACAGTTCGTTGGTTTCGTTACGTTTCTGGTATTCGGTGTTGTTCAGCTCTTCGAAGCGTGCCAGACGGGCTTTGCCCTTAGACTGACGGCCTTTCGCGCCCTGACGCACCCACTCCAGCTCTTTCTCAATAGACTTACGGCGGGCGGCTTCCTGAGACGCTTCCTGCGCCAGACGCTGGTCTTTCTGCTCCAGCCAGGAGGAGTAGTTGCCTTCCCACGGAATACCTTCGCCGCGGTCCAGCTCCAGGATCCAGCCCGCAACGTTGTCGAGGAAGTAACGGTCGTGGGTAATCGCTACCACGGTGCCTTCGAAGTCATGCAGGAAGCGCTCCAGCCACGCCACGGATTCGGCATCCAGGTGGTTGGTCGGTTCGTCGAGCAGCAGCATGTCTGGTTTTTCCAGCAGCAGGCGGCACAGCGCCACACGGCGGCGTTCACCACCGGACAGGTTTGCGATTTTCGCATCCCAGTCTGGCAGACGCAGGGCATCAGCCGCGCGCTCCAGCTGCACGTTCAGGTTGTGACCATCGTGCGCCTGGATAATTTCCTCATATTTGCCCTGCTGAGCGGCCAGTTTGTCGAAGTCCGCATCCGGCTCGGCGTATTTGGCATACACTTCATCCAGACCTTTCAGGGCGTTAACCACCTCGGATACCGCTTCTTCAACGGATTCACGCACGGTGTGCTCCGGGTTCAGCTGAGGTTCCTGCGGCAGGTAGCCGATCTTAATGCCAGGCTGCGGACGGGCTTCACCTTCGATGTCTGTATCGATGCCGGCCATGATGCGCAGCAGGGTGGACTTACCGGCACCGTTGAGACCCAGAACACCGATTTTTGCGCCCGGGAAGAAGCTCAGCGAGATATTTTTAAGAATATGACGTTTCGGCGGGACAACTTTGCCGACACGATGCATGGTATAAACGAATTGAGCCACGTTGGACTTCGCCTCTTTTATCGTGATGAGAATGAATTTCAGCCTCGAAGTGTAGCCTTTTTCACGCCCTAATCCCAGCCAGGAACGTCGGGAGTGTTAAAACGCGCAAGAAAGGTAAAAAAGTGTCCATGACGTGGCGCGTTGTGGGATGCCTGGTTAGCATAAGTTGATGTAACTTTGACGTGGCAAGACGCTGCAACTGACGAAAAACAATGAGGAAGAGCTTGTGGAAAAAGCCAAACGGGTGGTCTGGCGTCTGCTGGCTGCCAGCGTATGCGTAATGGCGGTAAGCCAGGCGGTGCATGCCGATTCACTGGATGAACAACGTAACCGCTATGCCCAGATTAAACAGGCATGGGACAACAAGCAGATGGATACCGTGCAGGCGCTGATGCCGACGCTCAAGGATTATCCGCTGTATCCGTATCTGGAGTATCGCCAGATCACGGACGATCTGATGAACCAGCCGACCGTCACCGTGAATAACTTCATTCAGGCGAACCCGACCCTGCCGCCTGCGCGCACCCTGAAGTCCCGGTTCGTGAACGAGCTTGCCCGTCGCGAAGACTGGCGCGGCCTGCTGGCCTTCAGCCCGGACAAGCCGGGCGCGACGGAAGCGCAGTGTAATTACTATTATGCGAAATGGGCGACCGGTCAGCAGGAGGAAGCCTGGGTCGGTGCGAAAGAGCTGTGGTTGACGGGCAAAAGCCAGCCAAACGCCTGTGACCCGCTGTTCAGCGCCTGGCGCGCCTCGGGCAAGCAGGATCCGCTCTCTTACCTGGAACGTATTCGCCTGGCGATGAAGGCCGGAAACACCCGGCTGGTCACCGTACTGGCGGGCCAGATGCCCGCAGATTATCAGACCATTGCGTCTGCCGTTATCAGTCTTGCAAACGATCCCAATACCGTGCTGACGTTTGCGCGTACCACCGGCGCGACCGATTTTACCCGCCAGATGGCGGCGGTGGCCTTTGCCAGCGTGGCGCGTGATGATGTGGAAAACGCCAGGCTGATGATCCCGCAGCTGGAGCATGCCCAGCAGCTTAATGACGATCAAACTCAGGAGCTGCGCGATATCGTGGCATGGCGACTGATGGGAACAGATGTCACCGACGAACAGGCGCGCTGGCGTGATGATGCGGTGATGCGTTCAAACTCTGTCTCGCTGGTGGAGCGTCGCGTGCGCATGGCGCTGGGAACGGGCGATCGTCGTGGCCTCAATACCTGGCTGGCGCGTCTGCCGATGGATGCCAAAGAGAAAGATGAATGGCGTTACTGGCAGGCAGACCTGCTGCTGGAGCGTGGTCGTGACGATGAAGCCAAAGAGATCCTCCACTCCCTGATGCAGCAGCGCGGATTCTACCCGATGGCGGCGGCGCAGCGTCTGGGCGAGGAGTACACCCTGAAGATTGACAAAGCGCCAGCCAACGCGAACCCGGCGCTGACGCAGGGGCCGGAAATGGCGCGCGTGCGCGAGCTGATGTACTGGAATCTGGATAATACCGCGCGCAGCGAATGGGCGAATCTGGTCACCAGCCGTACCACTGAAGAGAAAGCGCAGCTTGCCCGCTATGCGTTTGATAATCGCTGGTGGGATCTGAGCGTGCAGGCGACGATCGCCGGCAAACTGTGGGATCATCTCGAAGAGCGTTTCCCGCTGGCTTATAAGGATCTGTTCGATCGCTACACCAGCGGCAAAGATATTCCGCAAAGCTACGCGATGGCCATTGCCCGTCAGGAGAGCGCCTGGAACCCGAAAGTGCGTTCACCAGTGGGTGCCAGCGGCCTGATGCAGATTATGCCGGGCACCGCGACGCACACGGTGAAGATGTTTAATATTCCAGGCTACAGCAGCCCGTCCCAGCTGCTGGATCCGGAGACCAACATCAACATCGGTACCAGCTACTTGCAGTACGTCTATCAGCAGTTCGGTAATAACCGTATCTTCGCGTCAGCGGCGTACAACGCCGGGCCAGGCCGCGTGCGGACATGGCTTGGTAACAGCGCAGGGCGTATCGACGCCGTGGCGTTTGTCGAGAGCATTCCGTTCTCGGAAACGCGCGGCTATGTGAAGAACGTGCTGGCCTATGACGCCTACTATCGCTACTTCATGGGGCAGAAAGATACCCTGATGAGCGATGCCGAGTGGCAGAGACGTTACTGATCGGCGCGGGTTGTGTTATGCTGTACTCGCTAATGAGTACAAGAGGCAGCATAACATGATCCAGCATTCCCCGTATTCCTCGGCCATGGCCGAACAGCGTCATCAGGAGTGGCTTCGTTTTGTGGAGTTGCTCCGCCAGTCTTACGACAAAGATCTGCATTTACCGTTGCTACAGCTGATGCTGACGCCCGATGAACGCGAAGCGCTGGGCACGCGGGTACGCATTATTGAGGAACTGCTGCGCGGCGAAATGAGCCAGCGCGAGCTGAAAAACGAGCTGGGCGCGGGCATCGCGACCATTACCCGTGGTTCAAACAGCCTGAAGTCGGCGCCGGTTGAACTGCGTCAGTGGCTGGAAGCGGTATTGCTGAAAAACGCCGGATGACGGCTTCGCCTTATCCGGCCTACAGACTTAACGATAAATCGCGTTATGGAACGGACTTAACGCCAGAATAACGGCCTGGTGGTAAACGCTCGAACGGGTGAGCTTGCCCGCGGTAAAGACGCCAATCGCCCCCTCTTTACGACCAATCTCATCAATGCCGGTATAGTGCGACATTACCGGCCCCAGCGCCTCACCCGCGCGGACTTTCTCCAGTATGATCTCCGGCAGCGGCAGCGTGGCAGAACGCGCTTCGCCGCGCTGCTCACGGCTTTCGATGACAACCCAGCTGAAGGTCGCTCCTTCGTCGATACCAGCTTCAATCGCGACCCAGAAGTCAGCGTCTGGCGCGGCGGCTTTTGCATTCGCCACGCGATTTCGTGCGCCAGCGCGTGTTTCCTCGCTGCCAAACGGCTGTTCCGGCACACCGCTCTCGACGCCGACGGCGTCAATATGGCAGGATCCTTCGCCAAATATCTCTTCAAATGCCCTTAGAATTGCCTGAATTTTGGCAGGATTGGTGGTAGCAGAGACAACATGGTGCATAATTAAGCTCGATTTAAAAAATTCATCGCAGTATAACGGAAAAAAAGCATGTTACAGGTATACCTTGTTCGCCACGGTGAAACGCAGTGGAACGCCGAGCGACGTATTCAAGGCCAGTCAGACAGTCCTCTCACCGACAAAGGTGTGCAGCAAGCGTGGCAGGTGGCGGAGCGCGCCAGAACGCTGGGCATCACTCACGTCATCTCCAGTGATTTAGGCCGCACACAGCAGACAGCACGCATCATCGCCGATGCCTGTGGCTGCGACGTGACCCTCGAACCGCGTCTGCGCGAGCTGGATATGGGCGTGCTGGAAAAACGTCCTATCGATACGCTGACGGAAACCGAAGAAGGCTGGCGCCGCACGCTGGTGAACGGCACTGAAGATGGTCGCATCCCTGAGGGTGAATCCATGCAGGAGCTGAGCGTGCGCATGCATGCCGCGCTGGCCGAGTGCCTGAAACTCCCGGCAGGTAGCCGACCGCTGCTGGTGAGCCACGGTATCGCGCTGGGTTGTCTGGTGAGCACCATTCTGGGACTGCCGGCTTACGCCGAACGCCGTTTGCGTCTGCGCAACTGTTCCATTTCCCGTATCGACTATCAGGAAAGTGCCTGGCTGGCATCGGGGTGGGTGGTTGAGATGGCAGGGGACATTTCGCATCTTGATGCCCCTGCACTGGACGAATTGCAGCGTTAACGACGTACCGGAATCAGGAATTCCATACGCAGATTGATAGGGCCTTCTTCCGGTTTAGCATCTTGCGCCGGATAGTAGCGCTCAATGTCCTGACCTTTACGGCGATTCAGATTCAGCATCGGCATGCAGGTCCCGTAAACGGTCAGGATGAACTCCTGAACGCCCGTTCCTAAACCTTCGTATGAGAACATCACATACTCGCCGCCTTCCAGCACGACAGGCTTCGAGCCATGAATGTAACCGTTCGCCATATCAGGCGTCAGCGCCGTGGTATAGAACACCTCCTGCTCGTCATCTTTTTCCTGGCTTGGATGCGTTTCGTTCAAACCATACAGAATCGGCGGGATCGCCGGAGCATGGCTTAAAAATTCGCGCCAGAACTGAACGCGCATCTGATGGCGGAACTCGGAGATCTGCTCAAGGGAACATGAGTAGCTCTGCGTGGTGCCGACCAGGTGCGTTTCTGGCAGGGTGATGATTTCATATTTTGGCATCGCAAACTCGCCCAGACGCAGCGGCGGACGCATACCAAAGGAGCTCCAGTCCGGCGAGCGGCGATAAAGCGCTGGCGTTAACGAGAACTGCTTTTTAAAGGCGCGGGTGAAAGTTTGCTGTGAATCGAAACGATATTGCAGGGCAATATCAAGGATTGGTCGCGCGGTCAGGCGCAACGCAACAGCAGACTTTGATAAACGACGTGCGCGAATATAGGCACCGATAGCATGACCGGTGACATCCTTGAACATCCTTTGCAGATGCCACTTGGAATAGCCTGCTTTTGCCGCCACATTATCCAGTGACAATGGCTGGTCGAGATGACCTTCCAGCCAGGTGAGCAGGTCGCGAATAATTCCAGCCTGATCCATATACTATCCTCATCCTTAAAACTGCCGCAGGTGCCTGTTTACAGGTTAGCGGATAATAGCATTTTTTGACGTTTTAGCATTCAGTGTTTTTTTTGCGCATAAATGCTTTTTATGGTGATTTATGTGCGGATATATTCTAATCCTGTGATCTTGCTACATTTTTATCTAACCTGTTGAATAATCGCTCAGCGTAATTTTTTATGAATGGTAACAATATGAAATACAAGGTTTTAGTCTTTGCAGCACTGGCGCTGATGGCAGGGCGCGTGGCGCAGGCGGAGCAAATTGGCTCCGTGGATACCGTGTTTAAAATGTTTGGGCCGGACCACAAAATTGTGGTGGAGGCGTTTGACGATCCGGACGTTAAAAACGTCACCTGCTATGTCAGCCGGGCGAAGACCGGCGGGATTAAAGGCGGCCTGGGGCTGGCTGAAGACACGTCTGACGCGGCCATCTCCTGCCAGCAGGTTGGACCGGTGGAATTGAGTGACAAAATTAAAAACGGCAAAGCGCAGGGCGACGTTGTATTCCAGAAACGGACCTCGCTGGTGTTCAAAAAGCTACAGGTGGTCCGTTTTTATGATGCGAAGCGTAACACCCTGGCTTATCTGGCCTACTCGGACAAAGTCGTGGAAGGTTCACCGAAAAACGCGATTAGCGCGGTGCCGATTATGCCGTGGCATTGATAAAAAAAACGGCGCAAATGCGCCGTTCTTTACTGCGTGACGTGAGGATTACTCCTGGAGGTCACCGCAGAAACGATAGCCTTCACCATGGATCGTGGCGATGATTTCCGGCGTATCAGGCGTAGATTCGAAATGTTTACGAATACGACGGATGGTTACGTCAACGGTACGATCGTGTGGCTTCAACTCACGACCGGTCATTTTCTTCAGCAGTTCTGCACGAGACTGAATCTTGCCCGGGTTCTCGCAGAAGTGCAGCATCGCGCGGAATTCACTGCGCGGCAGTTTGTACTGCTCACCGTTCGGGCTAATCAGCGAACGGCTGTTGATATCAAGTTCCCAGCCGTTGAATTTGTAGCTGTCGACGCTACGACGCTCTTCACTGACCGTACCCAGATTCATGGTGCGGGACAGCAGGTTGCGTGCACGAATGGTTAACTCGCGAGGGTTGAACGGCTTGGTGATGTAGTCATCCGCGCCGATTTCCAGACCAAGAATTTTATCAACCTCGTTGTCACGGCCTGTCAGGAACATCAACGCGACGTTCGCCTGTTCACGCAGTTCGCGCGCCAGAAGAAGCCCGTTTTTGCCCGGCAGGTTGATATCCATAATCACCAGGTTGATATCATTTTCAGAAAGGATCTGATGCATCTCTGCGCCATCGGTCGCTTCAAAGACATCGTAGCCTTCTGCTTCGAAAATGCTCTTTAACGTGTTGCGTGTTACCAACTCGTCTTCAACGATAAGAATGTGCGGGGTCTGCATGTTTGCTACCTAAATTGCCAACTAAATCGAAACAGGAAGTACAAAAGTCCCTGACCTGCCTGATGCATGTCGCAAATTAACATGATCGGCTTAACGTGACTAAAGTACGTAATTGCGTTCTTGATGCACTTTCCATCAACGTCAACAACATCATTAGCTTGGTCGTGGGTACTTTCCCTTTGGACCCGACAGTGTCAAAAACGGCTGTCATCCTAACCATTTTAACAGCAACATAACAGGCTAAGTGACACCGGACACCCAATAAAACTACGCTTCGTTGACATATATCAAGTTCAATTGTAGCACGTTAACAGTTTGATGAAATCATCGTAGCTGAATGCTAGCCTTTGTCACAATTTTTCAATAAACCAACTAGTTGCGGACATTGATTGATAAACGGTACGAATCCAATCAGAAAAGAGTATTCATATGGTCATTATCATTACAAAACATAAGGATAATGGTCTTCTGTTAACATTCTAACTGATTGTTCAGTCACAAAATAGTTTAGCTTTTTTTAATTGTTATGAAACGCTATTTCGGTGATTTGTGTTGCAAAAATGTAAATTCGTGCTGCGTAATATGTTGAACTGAATCACATTTTTACCTGCTAACTGATTAAAAAGAGAGCGTAAATGCATCTGTCGATTGTGCTGGTGGCACCAGCAAGAGCTGAAAATATTGGCGCTGCGGCGCGTGCCATGAAGACTATGGGTTTTACCGATTTGCGTATTGTGGACAGCACGGCGCATCTGGAGCCTGCTGCGCGCTGGGTGGCGCACGGTTCGGGTGATATTCTCGATAATATAACCACTTACGCTACGCTCGCCGACGCACTCCACGATATTTCATTTACCGTCGCGACGACCGCGCGCAGCCGGGCGAAGTTTCACTATTACGCCACGCCTGCTGAACTGGTGCCGATGCTGGAAGAGAAAAGCCAGTGGCTGGAGAAAGCCGCGCTGGTGTTTGGGCGAGAAGATTCCGGGCTGACTAACGAAGAGCTGGCGCTGGCTGACGTGCTGACGGGCGCGCCGATGGTGGCGGATTATCCGTCACTCAATCTGGGGCAGGCGGTGATGGTCTATTGCTATCAATTAGCATCCTTAATACAAATTTCTCAGCCACCGGTGACAGTTTCGGATGAAAACCAGCTGGCGGCACTGCGTGTTCGTGCAGATAAGCTTCTTGCGCAGTTGGGCGTCGCTGACGATCAAAAAATGGTGGACTGGTTACAGCAGCGCCTGGGGCGTCTTGAACAGCGCGACACGGCAATGCTGCACCGATTGCTTCATGATATTGAAAAAAAATTAGCCGAGTAAAATAGTGCCATAGGTTTTTATTATGGCCGATCCTGCTGATGTCTGGGGTTGCAACTGGGGTATTCCGATGAAAATAAATCTGCGCGCAGCGGGACGTGAGAATGTCCCGAATTGTGATCGAATTAAAAATTCATTGACTTAAGGGGCTCGATCCTTTAACCCTAAAAGAATAGAGCACAGACAGATAATAATGACAGAGTACACAACATCCATGAAACGCATCAGCATCACCACCATTACTACAACCATCATCATTACCACAGGTAACGATGCGGGCTGACGCGTACAGGAAAAACAGAAAAAAGCCCGCACCTGAACAGTGCGGGCTTTTTTTTCGGCTAAAGGAAATGAGGTAGAACCATGCGAGTGTTGAAGTTCGGCGGTACGTCAGTGGCAAATGCAGAACGTTTTCTGCGTGTTGCCGATATCCTGGAAAGCAACGCCAGGCAGGGGCAGGTTGCCACCGTGCTCTCTGCCCCGGCCAAAATCACGAACCACCTGGTGGCGATGATTGAAAAAACCATCGGTGGTCAGGATGCACTGCCGAACATCAGCGATGCCGAGCGTATCTTCGCCGATCTGCTTCAGGGGCTGGCCGACGCCCAGCCTGGTTTCCCGCTGGCGCAGCTGAAAAGCACCGTTGAACTTGAATTTGCCCAGATTAAACACGTTCTTCACGGTATCAGCCTGCTTGGCCAGTGCCCGGACAGCATCAACGCGGCGCTGATTTGCCGGGGTGAAAAACTCTCTATCGCCATCATGGCGGGCGTGCTGGAAGCGCGCGGCCACAACGTTACCGTGATCAATCCGGTTGAGAAATTGCTGGCAGCGGGCCACTACCTCGAATCTACCGTTGATATTGCCGAATCAACCCGCCGTATTGCCGCGAGCAAAATCCCCTCTGACCATATGATCCTGATGGCAGGCTTTACCGCCGGTAACGAGAAGGGCGAACTGGTGGTGCTGGGGCGTAACGGCTCTGACTACTCCGCTGCGGTGCTGGCGGCCTGTTTACGCGCAGACTGCTGTGAGATCTGGACTGATGTCGACGGCGTTTATACCTGCGATCCGCGCCAGGTGCCGGACGCCAGGCTGCTGAAGTCGATGTCGTACCAGGAAGCGATGGAGCTTTCCTACTTCGGCGCTAAAGTTCTTCACCCGCGTACCATCTCCCCGATTGCCCAGTTCCAGATCCCTTGCCTGATTAAGAATACCGGTAATCCGCAGGCGCCGGGTACGCTGATTGGCGCCAGCGCGGATGAAGATGACCTGCCGGTGAAAGGCATTTCTAACCTCAATAACATGGCGATGTTCAGCGTCTCCGGCCCGGGGATGAAGGGCATGGTCGGCATGGCGGCACGCGTCTTTGCCGCTATGTCCCGCAACGGGATCTCCGTGGTGCTGATCACACAGTCTTCTTCCGAATACAGCATCAGCTTCTGCGTTCCGCAGGGCGATTGCCTGCGCGCCCGTCGCGCGCTGGAAGAAGAGTTCTATCTGGAGCTGAAAGAAGAGCTGCTGGAGCCGCTTTCCATTCAGGAGCGTCTGGCGATTATCTCGGTGGTCGGCGACGGTATGCGCACCCTGCGCGGTATCTCCGCCAAATTCTTTGCCGCGCTGGCGCGGGCCAATATCAATATCGTGGCGATTGCCCAGGGCTCATCCGAGCGTTCCATTTCCGTTGTCGTGGATAACGATGACGCCACTACCGGCGTGCGCGTGGTGCATCAGATGCTGTTCAACACCGACCAGGTGATTGAGCTGTTCCTGGTGGGCGTCGGCGGCGTCGGCGGCGCGCTGCTGGAGCAGGTAAAGCGTCAGCAGGAGTGGCTTAAGAAGAAACATATCGATCTGCGCGTCTGCGGCATTGCGAACTCGAAAGCGTTGCTGACTAACGTCCACGGTCTGAACCTGGAAAACTGGCAGGCGGAGCTGGAAGAGGCGAAAGAGCCGTTTAACCTGGGCCGCCTGATCCGTCTGGTGAAAGAATATCACCTGCTTAACCCGGTGATCGTTGACTGTACCTCCAGCCAGGCGGTGGCCGATCAGTACGCGGATTTCCTGCGCGAAGGTTTCCACGTGGTGACGCCGAACAAAAAGGCCAACACCTCGTCAATGGATTACTATCACCAGCTGCGTCTGGCGGCGAGTAAGTCGCGCCGCAAGTTTCTGTATGACACCAACGTGGGCGCGGGCCTGCCGGTCATCGAGAACCTGCAAAACCTGCTGAACGCGGGCGACGAACTACAGCGTTTCTCCGGCATCCTCTCCGGCTCCCTGTCGTTTATCTTCGGCAAGCTGGACGAAGGGATGAGCCTGTCGGAAGCCACCCGCGCCGCGCGCGAGCTGGGCTACACCGAGCCGGATCCGCGCGACGACCTCTCCGGTATGGACGTGGCGCGTAAGCTGCTGATCCTGGTGCGCGAGACCGGCCGCGAGCTGGAGCTTTCGGATATCGTGATTGAGCCAGTGCTGCCAGCAGAATTTGATGACAGCGGTGACGTCAGCGCCTTTATGGCGAATTTACCTCAGCTTGACGATGCCTTTGCCGCACGCGTTGCGAAAGCCCGTGATGAAGGTAAGGTATTGCGCTATGTTGGCAACATTGAAGAAGACGGCGTCTGCCGGGTGAAGATTGCCGAAGTGGATGGCAACGATCCGCTGTACAAGGTGAAAAACGGCGAGAACGCTCTGGCGTTCTACAGCCATTATTATCAGCCACTGCCGCTGGTGCTTCGCGGCTATGGCGCAGGGAATGATGTGACGGCGGCAGGCGTGTTTGCCGATCTGCTGCGTACCCTGTCATGGAAGTTAGGAGTTTAAGATGGTTAAAGTATATGCCCCGGCTTCCAGCGCCAATATGAGCGTCGGATTTGACGTGCTGGGCGCGGCGGTAACGCCAGTGGACGGTTCGCTGCTGGGCGATACGGTTACGGTTGAGGCGGCAGAGCGCTTCAGCCTGAATAACATCGGCCGTTTCGCCAGTAAGCTGCCGTCTGAACCGCGCGAGAATATTGTTTATCAGTGCTGGGAACGCTTCTGTCAGGAGATTGGCAAAAACGTGCCGGTCGCCATGACGCTGGAAAAGAGCATGCCGATTGGTTCGGGGCTGGGCTCGAGCGCCTGCTCGGTGGTCGCCGCGCTGGTGGCGATGAATGAGCACTGCGGCAAGCCGCTGAACAACAGCCGTCTGCTGGCGCTGATGGGCGAGCTGGAAGGGCGCATCTCCGGCAGCATTCATTATGATAACGTGGCGCCGTGCTTCCTTGGCGGCATGCAGCTGATGATTGAAGAAAATGGCATCATCAGCCAGCAGGTGCCAGGGTTTGATGAGTGGCTGTGGGTGCTGGCCTATCCGGGCATTAAAGTGTCTACCGCCGAAGCGCGTGCGATCCTGCCGGCGCAGTATCGTCGTCAGGACTGTATCGCCCACGGGCGTCATCTGGCGGGCTTTATTCATGCCTGCTACACCCGACAGCCGCAGCTGGCGGCGAAACTGATGAAAGACGTTATTGCCGAGCCGTATCGCACGAAGCTGCTGCCGGGCTTTAACGAAGCGCGACAGGCATCCATGGATATCGGCGCACAGGCGTGCGGCATCTCCGGCTCCGGCCCGACGCTGTTCGCCTTATGCGACAAGCCAGACACCGCGCAGCGCGTGGCGGACTGGCTCTCTAAACACTACCTGCAAAATCAGGAAGGCTTTGTTCATATTTGCCGTCTGGACACGGCTGGCGCACGAGTACTGGGATAACGAATGAAACTCTACAACCTTAAAGATCATAACGAGCAGGTCAGCTTTGCGCAGGCGGTAACGCAGGGGCTTGGCAAAAATCAGGGGCTGTTCTTCCCCCACGACCTGCCGGAATTTCAGCTGACCGAAATCGATGAACTGCTGAAGCAGGGCTTTGTCACCCGCAGCACCAAAATTCTGTCTGCGTTTATCGGCGACGAAATCCCACAGGAGCTGCTGGAAGAGCGCGTGCGTGCGGCGTTTGCTTTCCCGGCGCCGGTGAAGCAGGTGGAGCCTGACGTTGGCTGTCTGGAGCTGTTCCACGGCCCGACGCTGGCGTTCAAAGATTTCGGCGGTCGTTTTATGGCGCAGATGCTGACCCACATCAGCGGCGACAAACCGGTGACCATTTTGACCGCGACTTCAGGCGATACCGGTGCGGCGGTGGCCCATGCGTTCTACGGCCTGAAAAACGTCCGCGTGGTGATCCTCTATCCGAAAGGCAAAATCAGCCCGCTTCAGGAAAAACTGTTCTGCACCCTTGGGGGCAACATTGAAACCGTGGCGATCGACGGCGATTTCGATGCCTGTCAGGCGCTGGTGAAGCAAGCCTTCGATGACGAAGAGCTGAAGGCGGCGCTGGGGCTGAACTCTGCCAACTCCATCAACATCAGCCGTCTGCTGGCGCAGATCTGCTACTACTTCGAAGCGGTGGCGCAGTTGCCGCAGGACGCGCGCAATCAGCTGGTGGTTTCCGTGCCAAGCGGGAACTTCGGCGACCTGACGGCAGGCCTGCTGGCGAAATCACTCGGCCTGCCGGTGAAGCGCTTTATCGCCGCCACCAACGCCAACGACACCGTGCCGCGTTTCCTGAAGGACGGAAAATGGGCGCCGAACGCGACTCAGGCCACGCTCTCCAATGCGATGGATGTGTCACAGCCTAACAACTGGCCGCGTGTGGAAGAGCTGTTCCGCCGTAAGGTCTGGCGTCTGGGCGATCTGGGTTACGCAGCGGTGACGGACGAAACCACGAAAGCCACCATGCGCGAGCTGAAAGCGGTGGGCTATACCTCTGAGCCGCACGCGGCGATTGCCTATCGTGCCCTGCGCGATCAGCTTCAACCGGGTGAGTATGGCCTGTTCCTCGGCACCGCCCATCCGGCCAAGTTCAAAGAGAGCGTGGAAGCGATCCTGGGGGAAACGCTGCCGCTGCCAAAAGAGCTGGCCGAGCGCGCCGACCTGCCGCTGCTGTCTCATGAGCTGCCCGCAGACTTTGCCGCGCTGCGTAAGCTGATGATGACCCGAGCGTGATTTTTGTCGGGTGGCGGCTACGCCTTACCCGACCTACAACGGCTCAGAACGTAGGCCGGGTAAGCGCAGCGCCACCCGGCTTTTTTATGGAGAAATTAAGGAGAAAAACAGCAGGAAAAAAGCAGAATTTCCCAATAAATGCGGTCACTTAGCGTTTAGGATTGCAGAGAATAACATCCCCCGTTCCCATCATGTACTCTCCTTACATCGGCCCACGTTGGGCAAGAAGAATAAGGAGTCACCTATGTCTACCCTGAAACCTGCACTTATCGCGCTTTCACTGATGCTGGTCGCTCCCATGGCGGTGCAGGCAGCTGAGATCACCCTCGTGCCCGCGGTAAAACTGCAAATTGGCGATCGGGATAATAACGGGCACTACTGGGATGGCGGCCGCTGGCGCGACCATGACTGGTGGAAAGCACACTATGACTGGCGCGATAACCACTGGCGTCCGCACGATGAACATCGCGATCGTGACGATCACCACCGTCATGACGAGCGCCGCCCGGGCCCGGACCGGAAGCACCATTAACATAAACCCCGCCAGCTGGCGGGGTTGTCTTTTATTGCTCGTGACGCTTAAACACCAGCTCGTTTTTTCCTGACGATGCCTCGTCGAAGAAATACCCTTCACTGTTAAAGCCGGTGAGCTGCTCTGGCTTCGTCAGGCGGTTTTGAATGATGAAGCGGCTCATCAGACCGCGCGCTTTTTTGGCGTAGAAGCTGATTACTTTAAATTTGCCGTTTTTCTCGTCGAGGAATACCGGCTTGATAATGTCCGCATCCAGCTTTTTCGGTTTCACCGATTTGAAGTACTCATCGGAGGCCAGGTTGATCACCACGTTGTCCCCCTGGGCTTGCAGCGCCGCGTTAAGCTTGTCGGTAATGACATCGCCCCAGAACTGGTACAGATCTTTACCTTTAGCGTTTTCCAGGCGGATACCCATCTCCAGACGATACGGCTGCATCAGATCCAGCGGGCGCAGCACCCCGTACAGGCCGGATAACATGCGCAGATGCTGCTGGGCAAAATCGAAATCGGCTTCGCTAAACGTTTCTGCTTGCAGGCCAGTGTAGACGTCACCTTTGAAGGCCAACAGCGCCTGGCGGGCGTTGGCGGGCGTGAAGTCAGGCTGCCACTCATGAAAACGGGTGGCGTTCAGGTCGGCGAGTTTATCGCTGATGCTCATCAGCGAAGCGATTTGCGGAGCCGAAAGCTTACGCGCCTCGTGGATCAACTGTTGCGAGTAGTCCAGCAATTCCGGCTGGGTATAACGCTCAGTGGCGAGCGGGCTCTGGTAGTCGAGCGTTTTGGCAGGTGAAATCAGAATCAGCATATCCAGTCCTTGCAGGAAATTTAGAGCGACTTTAACAAAAAATCGCCCTGAATTGATCGATAGCTGTTATTGCCGCGGCAAATCATCCCAGGTGCCAGGGGCAATTTGTGACTCGATTTCGGGATAGCGTGAGGCGTCAAAGACGGGCTGTACGCCGAGCTTGCGTTGACGCAGATAATCGCGCGCGATCAGCGCCACAACCGGTGAAAGCAGCAAAATGGCCGTCAGGTTAGTGATGGCCATCAGCGCCATAATGACGTCCGCTATTTGCCAGACCAACGGCATACTGAGCAGGGAGCCGACGAAAACCATTCCCAGCACACCCGCGCGAAGGACGTTGCGGGTCAGACGCGAATTGACTTTCAGGAAGATAAGGTTGTTTTCGGCATAGATATAGTTCACCGCAATGGAACTAAAGGCAAAAAGTCCCACGACAAGTGCGACAAGGCCGGCGCCCCAGCCGCCGACGAGGGAGACCAGCGCCTGTTGTACCCAATGAATGCCTGCCGTACTACCGGACGGTTGCTCAGCGGCACCGGCCAGCAGCATGATCATCGCGCTGGCGGAGCAGATAATAATGGTGTCTGTGAAGACGCCAATCATCTGTACAATGCCCTGCGCGGCGGGATGCGGGGGCCAGGATGCGGCCGCTGCGGCGGCATTCGGCGTGGAGCCCATTCCCGCTTCGTTGGAGAACATGCCTCGCTGAAAACCCGCAGTGAGAGCCTGGCTAAGGGTGTAACCCAACGCGCCTGAAGCCGCTTCGCGCCAGCCGAACGCGCTTTGGAAAATGGTGACGATGACGTTCGGCACCTCGTCAATATGTATCGCGCATACCATCACGCTGGTGGACACCCACAGCAGCGCCATCAGCGGAACCAGCCACTGCATCAGGCGGGCAACCCCTTTGAGCCCGGTCACAATGGTCAGCAGGGTGAGAAGGGCAAGCGCGCCGCCCGTCAGCCACTCCGGACAATTAAAGGCAAAGCGCAGCGCGTGGGCGACGGAATTTGCCTGAACGGTATTGAAAATAAGGCCATAGGCAATCAGCAAAAAGATCGAGAACAGAACGCCCATCCAGCGCATTCCCAACCCGCGAGCCATATACCAGGCGGGACCGCCGCGAAACTGACCTTTGCCGTCTTTTTCTTTGTAGAGTTGCGCAAGCGAGCATTCAGCAAAGGAGGTGGCCATACCGATAATCGCCGTCACCCACATCCAGAATACCGCGCCCGGACCGCCCGCGCCGATCGCCAGCGCGACACCGGCCAGGTTACCGCTGCCGACGCGCGCGGCAAGGCTAGTACAGAGCGCCTGAAACGATGTCAGGCCGCCCGGCTGTGGGGTGACGCTGTTTTTCAGACTTCTGCCAAATTTGCGGATATAGCGAAACTGAATCAGCCCGCTGCGCCACGTAAACCAGATACCTGCTCCAGAAAGCAGGTATATCATGATCGAACCCCAGAGGACTTCGTTAATAAAGAAAAAGAAATCAGGCACTAACGTCCCTCTTGTTGATGCCAAAGTGAATATGTAAGCGCTACCACTGAGTGTGCATGCTGTTACTTAGCAGCCTGTTAATATTCTGAGTTTATCATACTCTGCCTAAGCGCACTGTCTGCGGTTGCGCTGCCTCTCACTCGTGTTATCATCAGGGCAGACCGGTTACATCCCCCTAACAAGTAAACCTGTCATTTTTCCGCTGCTGGCAAGCTGTCGGTAGTGTGAATTATCCAGGGCACGTTAAAAGAGAAACACTATCATGACGGATAAATTGACCTCCCTTCGTCAGTTCACCACTGTCGTCGCTGACACCGGAGATATTGCGGCAATGAAGCTGTACCAGCCGCAGGATGCCACAACCAACCCTTCTCTGATCCTTAACGCCGCGCAGATCCCTGAGTATCGCAAACTGATCGACGAGGCGGTGACCTGGGCAAAAGCACAGAGCAATGACCGCGCGCAGCAGGTTGTGGATGCCACTGACAAACTGGCAGTGAACATCGGTCTGGAAATCCTGAAGCTCGTTCCTGGCCGTATCTCTACCGAAGTTGATGCTCGCCTGTCCTACGACACCGAAGCCTCTATCGCCAAAGCAAAACGCCTGATCAAACTGTACAACGATGCGGGCATCAGCAACGACCGTATCCTGATCAAACTGGCCTCTACCTGGCAGGGCATCCGCGCTGCTGAGCAGCTGGAAAAAGAAGGGATCAACTGTAACCTGACTCTGCTGTTCTCCTTCGCGCAGGCGCGTGCATGTGCCGAAGCTGGCGTATACCTGATTTCTCCGTTCGTGGGCCGTATTCTGGACTGGTACAAAGCCAACACCGACAAGAAAGAGTACGCGGCGTCTGAAGATCCAGGCGTGATTTCTGTGACTGAAATCTACGAATACTACAAACAGCACGGCTATGAGACCGTTGTTATGGGCGCAAGCTTCCGTAACGTCGGCGAAATCATCGAGCTGGCTGGCTGTGACCGCCTGACCATCGCCCCTGCGCTGCTGAAAGAGCTGGCAGAAAGCGAAGGTGCTATCGAGCGTAAACTGTCTTACACTGGCGAAGTGAAAGCGCGTCCTGAGCGCATCACCGAGTCCGAGTTCCTGTGGCAGCACAACCAGGATCCAATGGCCGTAGATAAACTGGCGGACGGTATCCGTAAGTTTGCTATCGACCAGGAAAAACTGGAAAAAATGATCGGCGACCTGCTGTAATCATTCTGCGTGACCGGGCTCCCGGTCACGCGTCTTTCCCCCGCCTCTGTCTGAATTTTCTCTCTGCGTGTATCATTCCCTTTAATCAGTACTTTTTGAATGGAATGGATATGAATACCTTACGCATCGGCTTAGTGTCGATTTCTGACCGCGCCTCCAGCGGTGTTTATCAGGATAAAGGCATCCCTGCTCTGGAAGCGTGGCTGGGCAGCGCGCTCACTACCCCGTTTGAGATCCAGACTCGCCTGATCCCGGACGAGCAGCCGATCATCGAGCAAACCCTGTGTGAGCTGGTGGATGAAATGAGCTGCCACCTTGTGCTGACGACGGGCGGCACCGGCCCCGCGCGCCGCGATGTGACGCCGGACGCGACGCTGGCTATCGCCGATCGTGAAATGCCGGGCTTCGGTGAACAGATGCGCCAGATCAGTCTACACTTTGTCCCGACGGCCATTCTTTCCCGTCAGGTCGGGGTGATCCGCAAACAGGCGCTGATCCTGAACCTGCCGGGGCAGCCGAAGTCGATAAAAGAGACGCTGGAAGGGGTAAAAGCCGAGGACGGCAGCGTTATCGTCCACGGTATCTTTGCAAGTGTACCGTATTGTATACAACTGCTTGACGGTCCGTACGTGGAAACTGACGGCAACGTGGTAGCAGCATTTCGCCCTAAAAGCGCTCGCCGCGAAACAATCTCCTGAAAATGATTAAAATGTGACATAAGCGCCAGCCGCAGTAGCGTGTAAATGGATTTACGATATAGTAATTTTTTCTTTACGATTGCTGTAAAAAATAATCCACAACACATGCACAATGGTTCGCTATGTCACATAATCCCCGACCTCTGAATCGACAGGACTACAAAACCCTCACGCTCGCTGCCCTGGGCGGCGCGCTGGAGTTTTACGATTTCATCATCTTTGTCTTCTTCGCCGCCGTTGTGGGGGCGCTGTTTTTCCCGGCGGATATTCCTGAATGGCTGCGTCAGGTACAAACCTTCGGCATTTTCGCTGCCGGCTATCTGGCGCGTCCGCTGGGCGGCATTGTCATGGCGCACTTTGGCGATCTGGTTGGGCGCAAGAAGATGTTTACCCTCAGCATCCTGCTTATGGCCGTGCCGACGCTGGCGATTGGCCTTTTGCCTACCTATGAGTCGATGGGCATTATCGCCCCGTTATTGCTGCTGCTGATGCGTATTCTCCAGGGCGCGGCCATCGGCGGGGAAGTGCCTGGCGCGTGGGTGTTTGTCGCTGAGCACGTCCCGGTGCGCCGCATCGGCATTGCGTGCGGAACGCTGACCGCAGGGCTGACGATCGGGATCCTGCTTGGCTCCGTAGTTGCAACCATCATCAATACCAGCATGACGCAACAGGCCGTTCACGACTGGGGCTGGCGTATACCGTTCCTGCTGGGCGGGGCGTTTGGGCTGGTGGCAATGTACCTGCGACGCTGGTTGCAGGAGACGCCAATATTTCTGGAAATGCAGCAGCGGAAGGCGCTGGCGCAAGAACTGCCGGTGAAAACCGTAGTAGTGCGGCATAAAAAAGCGGTAGTCGTGTCGATGCTTCTGACCTGGCTGCTGTCTGCGGGTATCGTGGTGGTCATTTTGATGTCGCCGGTCTGGCTGCAAAAACAGTACGGTTTTGCGCCTGCCGTGACGTTACAGGCGAACAGTATCGCGACAATTATGCTCTGCTTTGGCTGTCTGGCCGCCGGGCTGGCGGCGGATCGTTTCGGCGCCAGCGTGACCTTTATTGTCGGCAGCCTGCTGCTGGCCGCGTCGAGCTGGGCATTCTATCATCTTGCGGGCACCCATCCTGAACAGCTGTTCCTGCTGTACGGTGTCGTCGGGCTGTGTGTGGGCGTCGTTGGCGCCGTACCGTACGTGATGGTCCGCGCCTTTCCGCCGGAGGTACGCTTCACCGGAATCTCTTTCTCTTATAACGTCTCGTATGCCATTTTCGGCGGGCTGACCCCGATTGTGGTGACGGTGTTGATGGGGCTGTCGCCCCTTGCACCTGCGTGGTACGTGCTGGCGTTATCGCTGATGGGGCTGGTATTGGGGATGTGGCTTCGCCAGTCAGAGGGACGTTGTGCCCGCGACGCGGGCACGACAGAGGGATCAGTGTTTTTCACCAATCGGTAGAATGGTGCGGTCGAACTGCTCGTTCAGCACTTCACCCATGGCCAGGTAGATTGCGCTTGCGCCGCAAACCAGACCGACCCAGCCGGCAACGTGAACGATGCCTTCGTTATCCGCCAGGTGACCGATGGCCAGCAGGGCGAACAGGACGGTCAGGCTCAGGAAGACGAATTGCAGCGCGCGGTTCGCCTTAAGGGTACCGAAGAACATGAACAGGGTGAACACGCCCCACAGTCCCAGGTACACGCCCAGGAAATGGGCGTTTGCCGCCTCCGCCAGGCCCATTTTAGGCATCAGCAGAATCGCGACCAGAGTCAGCCAGAAAGAACCGTAAGAGGTAAAGGCGGTTAAGCCGAAGGTGTTGCCTTTCTTATATTCCAGCAGGCCCGCAAAGATTTGTGCGATACCGCCGTAAAAAATGCCCATCGCCAGGATAATGCCGTCCATCGGGAACATCCCGATATTGTGCAGGTTCAGCAGAATGGTGGTCATGCCAAAACCCATCAGGCCCAGCGGAGCCGGATTAGCCAACTTAGTGTTGCCCATAAGTCCTCAAAAAATCATCATTAATATGGTGAAATGGTTAAACCCGCGCCAGTTCTCCCTGACGGGGCGCGGCATCATAATGGGCGGCATCGACGCCGTCTATGATCTCATCGGGGTGAAATTAAAAAATTTTTTATCCTTCCCCCTTGATGGATGCCGTTGTGACCCCATCTTGTAAGCAACCGCAGTGTGTGGACCTGAAAAAAATCAAATCTGGGCAGTTGAAAAAGCACGTTCTGCCCTTATTACAGGTACACAACCACATGTTGACTGAATTTTTAGTGGAGACGTTTAGATGGGTAAAATTATTGGTATCGACCTGGGTACTACCAACTCTTGTGTAGCGATTATGGATGGCACTACTGCACGTGTGCTGGAGAACGCCGAGGGCGATCGCACCACGCCTTCTATCATTGCTTATACCCAGGATGGTGAAACTCTGGTTGGTCAGCCGGCTAAACGTCAGGCAGTGACAAACCCGCAAAACACCCTGTTTGCGATCAAACGCCTGATTGGCCGCCGCTTCCAGGACGAAGAAGTTCAGCGTGACGTTTCCATCATGCCTTACAAAATCATCGCAGCCGATAACGGCGATGCATGGCTTGATGTGAAAGGCACCAAAACTGCACCTCCGCAGATCTCTGCTGAAGTGCTGAAGAAAATGAAGAAAACTGCGGAAGATTACCTGGGTGAACCGGTAACTGAAGCTGTTATCACCGTACCTGCTTACTTCAACGATGCTCAGCGTCAGGCAACCAAAGATGCTGGCCGTATCGCAGGCCTGGAAGTAAAACGTATCATCAACGAACCAACCGCAGCAGCACTGGCTTACGGTCTGGATAAAGAAGTTGGCAACCGTACTATCGCGGTTTACGACCTGGGTGGTGGTACCTTCGATATTTCTATTATCGAAATCGACGATGTTGACGGCGAAAAAACCTTCGAAGTTCTGGCAACCAACGGTGATACCCACCTGGGTGGTGAAGACTTCGATACCCGTCTGATCAACTACCTCGTTGACGAGTTCAAGAAAGATCAGGGCATTGACCTGCGTAACGACCCGCTGGCTATGCAGCGCCTGAAAGAAGCCGCTGAGAAAGCGAAGATCGAGCTGTCTTCCGCTCAGCAGACCGACGTGAACCTGCCGTACATCACTGCAGACGCGACCGGTCCAAAACACATGAACATCAAAGTGACCCGTGCGAAACTGGAAAGCCTGGTAGAAGACCTGGTGAACCGTTCTATCGAGCCACTGAAAGTTGCATTGCAGGACGCTGGCCTGTCCGTGTCTGACATTCAGGACGTTATCCTGGTAGGTGGTCAGACTCGTATGCCAATGGTTCAGAAGAAAGTGGCTGAATTCTTTGGTAAAGAGCCACGTAAAGACGTGAACCCGGACGAAGCGGTTGCTATCGGTGCTGCGGTTCAGGGTGGTGTACTGACCGGTGAAGTGAAAGACGTACTGCTGCTGGACGTTACCCCGCTGTCTCTGGGTATCGAAACCATGGGTGGCGTGATGACCCCGCTCATCAACAAAAACACCACTATCCCGACGAAACACAGCCAGGTGTTCTCTACCGCTGAAGACAACCAGTCTGCGGTAACCATCCATGTGATTCAGGGTGAGCGTAAGCGCGCGGCGGATAACAAATCTCTGGGTCAGTTCAACCTGGACGGTATTAACCCGGCACCACGCGGCATGCCACAGATCGAAGTCACCTTCGACATCGATGCTGACGGTATCCTGCACGTGTCTGCGAAAGACAAAAACAGCGGTAAAGAGCAGAAGATTACCATCAAAGCATCTTCTGGCCTGAACGAAGCGGAAATCGAAAAAATGGTTCGTGATGCCGAAGCTAACGCGGAATCCGACCGTAAGTTCGAAGAGCTGGTTCAGACCCGTAACCAGGGTGACCATCTGCTGCACAGCACCCGTAAGCAGGTTGAAGAAGCGGGCGATAAACTGCCAGCGGAAGACAAAACTGCAATCGAAACTGCACTGAGCGCGCTGGAAACGTCTCTGAAAGGCGAAGACAAAGCGGACATCGAAGCGAAGATGCAGGAGCTGGCACAGGTTTCTCAGAAGCTGATGGAAATCGCTCAGCAGCAGCACGCACAGCAGCAGGCGGGCGCTGATGCTTCGGCGAACAACGCGAAAGACGACGATGTTGTCGACGCTGAGTTCGAAGAAGTGAAAGACAAAAAATAATCGCCCTGATGCAGGGTAAGTAATCGGCACGGGCGTAGGAGAATTCTCCACGCCCGTGCTCGCATGTTAAGGGGCTTAAAAAAACCAATGGCAAAGCAAGACTATTACGAGATTTTAGGCGTTCCGAAAACTGCGGAAGAGCGTGAAATCAAAAAGGCGTATAAGCGCCTGGCCATGAAATTCCACCCTGACCGTAATCAGGGTGACAAAGAGGCTGAAGCCAAATTTAAAGAGATTAAAGAAGCCTACGAAGTCCTGACCGATGCACAAAAACGTGCGGCCTATGATCAGTACGGACACGCGGCCTTTGAACAGGGCGGCATGGGCGGCGGTGGATTTGGTGGCGGCGGCTTCGGCGGCGGCGCTGATTTCAGCGATATCTTTGGTGATGTATTTGGCGATATCTTCGGTGGCGGGCGTGGCCGTCAGCGCGCGGCGCGCGGCGCAGACCTGCGCTACAACATGGACCTGACGCTGGAAGAAGCGGTTCGCGGCGTCACCAAAGAGATCCGTATTCCGACGCTGGAAGAGTGTGACGTTTGCCACGGCAGCGGTGCGAAAGCGGGGACTCAGCCACAGACCTGCCCAACCTGTCACGGTTCCGGTCAGGTGCAGATGCGCCAGGGCTTCTTCGCGGTGCAGCAGGCCTGTCCGCACTGTCATGGTCGCGGTACGCTGATTAAAGATCCGTGCACCAAATGTCATGGTCACGGTCGCGTGGAGAAAACCAAAACGCTGTCCGTTAAGATCCCGGCAGGCGTCGATACGGGCGACCGCATCCGTCTGGCAGGTGAGGGTGAAGCCGGCGAGCACGGCGCACCGGCAGGCGATCTGTACGTTCAGGTTCAGGTGAAGCAGCACGCCATCTTCGAGCGTGAAGGTAACAACCTGTACTGTGAAGTGCCGATCAACTTTGCGATGGCGGCGCTGGGCGGCGAAATCGAAGTGCCGACGCTGGACGGTCGCGTTAACCTGAAAATCCCTGGCGAAACCCAGACCGGGAAACTGTTCCGCATGCGCGGCAAAGGCGTTAAATCCGTTCGCGGTGGCGCGCAGGGTGACCTGTTATGCCGCGTGGTCGTGGAAACGCCGGTCGGCCTGAACGATAAGCAGAAACAGCTGCTGAAAGAGCTTCAGGAAAGCTTTGGTGGCCCGACAGGTGAGAAAAACAGCCCGCGCTCCAAAAGCTTCTTCGATGGCGTCAAAAAATTCTTCGACGATTTAACCCGCTAACCCGCCAGCTTGTTACTATCATTTAAAGCCCGGAAGCGATTCCGGGCTTTTTGCTTTATAGCGTTATACCTCGGTTAAACTGAATCTATAACCAATATTAATCTGTTTTTACCGATCTGTTTGCGCTGATATTATGGTTTTACCGAGGTATTGTTGTAAAAGAGAGTTTAAACGTGAAATTACTACACCGTTTCTTTAGCAGTGAGGCATCCGGCGGCGTCATCCTGATTATTGCTGCTGCGGCTGCCATGCTGCTCGCCAATATGGGCATGACACGCGATCTCTATCACGCATTTCTGGAAACGCCCGTCGAGCTGAAGGTCGGGGCGCTGGAAATTAACAAGAACATGCTGCTGTGGATCAACGATGCGCTGATGGCGGTGTTCTTCCTGCTGGTGGGCCTGGAGGTTAAACGTGAGCTGGTGAGCGGTTCGCTTGCCAGCCGTCAGCGTGCGGCGTTTCCGGTGATCGCGGCGATTGGCGGGATGATCGTTCCGGCGTTGCTCTTTCTCGCATTTGCGTGGCAGGATCCGGTTGCTCGTGACGGCTGGGCGATCCCGGCCGCAACGGATATCGCGTTTGCGCTCGGGGTCTTAGCCTTGCTCGGTAGCCGCGTCCCGGTAGCACTGAAAATTTTCCTGATGGCGCTGGCGATTATCGATGATCTGGGCGCTATCGTGATTATCGCGCTGTTCTACACCAGCGATCTGTCCTTTCTGTCGCTGAGCGTGGCGGCCGTAGCTATTGCGGTGCTGGCGTTGCTGAACGTCTTCAACGTCCGACGCACGGGGGTTTATATTCTGGTGGGGATGGTGCTGTGGACGGCGGTGCTGAAGTCTGGCGTGCATGCCACGCTGGCGGGCGTCATCGTTGGCTTCTTTATTCCGCTGAAGGAACAGGACGGCAAATCGCCTGCCAGACAGCTGGAGCATGTGCTTCATCCGTGGGTGGGTTTTATGATCCTGCCGCTGTTTGCGTTTGCCAACGCGGGTGTTTCCCTGGCCGGGGTTACCCTGGACGGACTCACCTCTGTGCTGCCGCTGGGTATCATCGCCGGTCTGTTTATTGGTAAGCCGCTGGGCATCAGCCTGTTCTGCTGGCTGGCGCTGAAGCTGAAGCTGGCGTCATTGCCAAACGGAACCACCTTTAGCCAGATTATGGCCGTTGGCGTGCTGTGCGGTATTGGATTCACCATGTCGATCTTTATCTCGACGCTGGCGTTTGGCGCAAGCGCGCCTGAGCTTATCGTCTGGGCGAAACTCGGCATTCTTATCGGGTCGTTCCTGGCCGCGGTTATGGGTTACACCTTGTTGAAGGTGAAGTTGTCCGGACAGGCTGTCCAGGCATAACAGGAAACCGGGAGAAGGGAAGCCTTCTCCCGATAAACTATCAGGGAGTGAAAACGTGATGTCTCATTTGAACTATAACCATCTCTATTACTTCTGGCATGTCTACAAGCAGGGCTCGGTCGTGGGTGCCGCAGAGGCGCTCTACCTGACGCCACAGACTATCACCGGGCAAATCAAAGCCCTGGAAGAGCGCTTGCAGGGAAAGCTTTTTAAGCGGAAAGGGCGTGGCATTGAGCCGAGCGAGCTGGGTGAACTGGTATTCCGCTATGCGGACAAGATGTTCACCCTGAGCCAGGAGATGCTGGATATCGTTAACTATCGCAAAGAGTCGAACCTGCTCTTTGACGTGGGCGTGGCGGATGCGTTGTCCAAACGGCTGGTAAGCGGTGTGCTGGATGCGGCGGTGGTGGAAGATGAACAGATACATTTACGCTGCTTTGAGTCCACTCACGAGATGCTGCTGGAACAGCTGAGCCAGCATAAGCTGGATATGATTATTTCGGATTGTCCTATCGATTCCACGCAGCAGGAAGGCTTGTTCTCGGTGAAAATTGGCGAATGCGGTGTCAGTTTCTGGTGCATCAATCCACCGCCGGAAAAACCGTTTCCGGCTTGCCTGGAAGAGCGCCGCTTGCTGGTTCCGGGGAGGCGGTCCATGCTCGGACGTAAGCTGCTGAACTGGTTTAACTCGCAGGGGCTAAACGTAGAAATTCTCGGTGAGTTCGACGATGCGGCGCTGATGAAAGCCTTTGGCGAGGCGCACAACGCTATCTTCGTTGCCCCGACGCTGTATGCGCACGATCTCTATTCAGACGACAAGATTACCGAGATTGGCAGGGTGGATAACGTGATGGAAGAGTATCACGCCATATTCGCCGAAAGGATGATTCAGCATCCGGCGGTGCAGCGAATCTGCAACCGGGACTACTCGGCGCTGTTTACGCCGCCGGCAATCTGAAGGCATAAAAAAACCCGCGTTAAGCGGGTTCTTTCAAACAAGCAACAACAAGTGGCGATTAAGCCAGTTTGTTGATCTGCGCGGTCAGGTTTGCTTTATGACGCGCTGCTTTGTTTTTGTGGATCAGACCTTTAGCAGCCTGACGATCCACGATTGGTTGCATTTCGTTAAATGCGTTCTGCGCTGCAGCTTTGTCGCCAGCTTCGATTGCTGCGTATACTTTCTTGATGAAAGTACGCATCATAGAGCGACGGCTTGCATTGTGCTTACGAGCCTTTTCAGACTGAACGGCACGTTTCTTAGCTGATTTGATATTAGCCAAGGTCCAACTCCCAAATATGATCTATGTGGACAATTCAAAGGCCGAGGAATATGCCCTCTATACCTTCTTTTGTCAATGGATTTGTGCAAATAAGCGCCGTTAATGTGGCGACGCTACGTTACGTAGTGATGGCGCAGGATTCTACCAGCTTGTCGTTCGTGAATACAGCTTTTCGGCGTAAAAATCGCAGTTCGCGGGCAGATTTTTTTGCTGTGAAAGGTCAGCGTGATGAAATCATACGGCTTTCTGTTTAGCGTGAACAATCGCCGGTTAACCTTAACCGCTGTACAAGGTATACTTTGGCGATTTTCACTGTTTTGAGCCAGTCATGAAGCTGATACGCGGCATACATAATCTCAGTCAAGCCCCGCACGGGTGCGTGCTGACCATTGGTAATTTCGACGGCGTGCATCGTGGGCATCAGGCGCTGTTGCAGGGATTGCGTAAAGAAGGCGAGGCGCGAGGCCTGCCCGTCGTGGTGATGATTTTCGAGCCTCAGCCGCTGGAGCTGTTTGCAGGCGAGAAATCCCCCGCGCGGCTGACGCGTCTGCGTGAGAAGTTACGCTACCTGGCGGAGTCAGGGGTGGACTACGTCCTGTGTGTACGGTTCGACCGTCGTTTTGCCGCGCTGACCGCACAAAATTTTGTCAGCGATCTGTTGGTCAGGCAGCTTGGCGTGCAGTTTCTCGCCGTGGGCGATGATTTCCGCTTTGGCGCTGGTCGTCAGGGCGATTTCTTGTTATTACAGAAGGCTGGCCTGGAGTACGGGTTTGACGTCACCAGTACAATGACCTTCTGCGAGGGCGGCGTGCGCGTCAGCAGCACGGCGGTACGTCAGGCGCTGGCGAACGATGAACTGGACACGGCAGAAACGCTGCTGGGTCACCCGTTCACGATTTCAGGTCGCGTGGTCCATGGCGATGCGCTGGGCCGCACGATAGGTTTCCCGACGGCGAATATACCGCTGCGTCGTCAGGTCTCCCCGGTTAAAGGGGTCTATGCGGTGGAAGTGGCAGGACTGGGCGAGAAGCCTTTCTACGGCGTCGCCAACATTGGCACACGTCCAACGGTTGCCGGTGTGCGTCAACAGTTAGAAGTACACCTGCTGGACGTTGTAATGGACCTGTATGGTCGCCATATAGATGTGATACTGCGTAAAAAAATACGCAATGAACAGCGATTCGCTTCGCTGGATGAACTTAAGGCGCAAATCGCGCGAGATGAATTAACGGCCCGCGAGTTTTTTGGGCTTTAGAACCGGCTTAACTGCCTACGTGATAAATACGGAACCGAGAATCTGATGAGTGACTATAAATCAACCCTGAATTTGCCGGAAACAGGGTTCCCGATGCGCGGCGATCTCGCCAAGCGTGAACCGGGAATGCTGGCGCGTTGGACCGATGATGACCTGTACGGCATCATTCGTGCAGCCAAAAAAGGCAAAAAAACCTTCATTCTGCATGATGGCCCTCCATATGCGAATGGCAGCATTCATATTGGTCACTCTGTAAACAAGATTCTGAAAGACATTATCGTGAAGTCCAAAGGACTCGCGGGATATGACTCGCCTTACGTTCCGGGCTGGGACTGCCATGGTCTGCCAATCGAGCTGAAAGTGGAGCAAGAGTACGGTAAGCCGGGTGAGAAGTTCACCGCCGCAGAATTCCGCGCGAAGTGCCGCGAATACGCAGCCACCCAGGTTGACGGTCAGCGCGCTGACTTTATCCGTCTGGGCGTACTGGGCGACTGGTCGCATCCGTACCTGACCATGGACTTCAAAACCGAAGCCAACATCATCCGTGCGCTGGGCAAAATCATCGGTAACGGCCACCTGCACAAAGGCGCGAAGCCGGTGCACTGGTGCGTGGACTGCCGTTCTGCGCTGGCAGAAGCGGAAGTAGAGTATTACGACAAAACCTCGCCTTCTATCGACGTGGCGTTCGAAGCGGTCGATCAGGATGCGATCAAAGCTAAATTTGGTCTGCCTGGGGTAAGCGGTCCAGTCTCGCTGGTTATCTGGACAACCACCCCGTGGACGCTGCCTGCTAACCGCGCGATTTCCCTCTCTGGCGAGTTTGAGTATGCGCTGGTGCAGATTGATGGCCGTGCGGTTATCCTGGCGAAAGACCTGGTCGAAAGCGTACTGAAACGCGCGAACATCACCGATTACACCGTGCTGGGCACCGTAAAAGGCGACGCGCTGGAACTGATGCGCTTCAAACACCCGTTCCTGGACTTCGACGTTCCGGCGATTCTGGGCGACCACGTAACGCTGGACGCGGGTACCGGTGCGGTACATACCGCCGGTGGCCACGGCCCTGACGACTACAACATCAGCCTGAAGTACGGTCTGGAAATCGCCAACCCGGTTGGGCCGGACGGCTCTTACCTGCCTGGCACCTACCCGGCGCTGGACGGCATCAACGTCTTCAAAGCGAACGACATTATTGTCGACATGCTGCGCACCAGCGGCGCGCTGCTGCACGTTGAAAAAATGCAGCACAGCTATCCGTGCTGCTGGCGTCACAAGACGCCAATCATCTTCCGTGCGACCCCGCAGTGGTTCGTCAGCATGGATCAGAAGGGCCTGCGCGAGCAGTCTCTGAAAGAGATCAAAGGCGTGCAGTGGATCCCGGACTGGGGCCAGGCGCGTATCGAATCCATGGTGGCTAACCGTCCTGACTGGTGTATCTCCCGTCAGCGCACCTGGGGCGTGCCGATGTCGCTGTTCGTGCACAAAGAGACGCAGGAACTGCATCCGAACACCCTGGAACTGATGGAAGAAGTGGCGAAACGCGTTGAAGTTGACGGCATTCAGGCGTGGTGGGATCTCGACGCCCGCGACATCCTGGGCGCGGACGCGGACAACTACGAGAAAGTGCCGGATACCCTGGACGTGTGGTTCGACTCCGGTTCAACCCATGCCTCTGTGGTTGACGTGCGCCCTGAGTTCGCCGGTCACGCTGCCGACATGTATCTCGAAGGCTCCGACCAACACCGCGGCTGGTTCATGTCATCCCTGATGATCTCCACCGCCATGAAGGGCAAAGCACCTTACCGTCAGGTACTGACTCACGGCTTCACCGTGGATGGTCAGGGCCGTAAGATGTCCAAGTCCATCGGTAACACCGTTTCGCCGCAGGACGTAATGAACAAGCTGGGCGCGGACATCCTGCGTCTGTGGGTAGCCTCTACCGACTACACCGGCGAAATGGCGGTGTCTGACGAGATCCTGAAGCGTGCTGCCGACAGCTATCGTCGTATCCGTAACACCGCGCGCTTCCTGCTGGCGAACCTGAACGGGTTCGATCCGGTAAAAGATATGGTGAAGCCGGAAGAGATGGTCGTGCTCGATCGCTGGGCGGTAGGCTGCGCGAAAGCGGCGCAGGAAGATATCCTGAAAGCGTATGAGTCTTACGATTTCCACGAAGTGGTGCAGCGCCTGATGCGCTTCTGCTCCATCGAGATGGGCTCGTTCTACCTCGACATCATTAAAGACCGTCAGTACACCGCGAAAGCGGACAGCGTGGCGCGCCGCAGCTGTCAGTCTGCGCTGTACCACATCGCAGAAGCGCTGGTGCGCTGGATGGCGCCGATCATGTCCTTCACCGCGGATGAAATCTGGGGTTACCTGCCGGGCGACCGTGAGAAGTATGTCTTCACCGGCGAGTGGTATGAAGGTCTGTTCGATCTCTCCAGCACCGAAGCGATGAACGATGCCTATTGGGACGAGCTGCTGAAAGTGCGTGGCGAAGTGAACAAGGTTATCGAGCAGGCGCGCGCTGACAAGAAAGTCGGTGGCTCTCTGGAAGCGACGGTGACCCTGTACGCAGAGCCTGAGCTGGCCGCGAAGCTGACCGCGCTGGGCGATGAATTACGATTTGTCCTGTTGACCTCCGGTGCGAAAGTTGCGGATTATGCCGAGGCGTCTGCTGATGCTCAGCAGAGCGAACTGCTCAAAGGACTGAAGGTCGCACTGAGCAAAGCCGACGGTGAGAAATGCCCGCGTTGCTGGCATTACACTACCGATGTCGGTCAGGTGGCGGAACACGCAGACATCTGCGGACGCTGTGTAAGCAACGTCGCCGGTGACGGCGAAAAACGTAAGTTTGCCTGATGAGTAAAACTCTCTGTTCAACAGGACTGCGCTGGCTGTGGCTGGTGGTAGTGGTGCTGATTATTGATTTGGGGAGCAAGTTCCTGATCCTCCAGAATTTCGCTCTGGGGGATACGGTCCCGCTATTCCCGTCGCTTAACCTGCACTACGCCCGCAACTACGGTGCGGCGTTTAGTTTCCTTGCCGACAGCGGTGGCTGGCAGCGCTGGTTCTTCGCGGGTATCGCTATCGGTATCTGCGTCGTGCTGGCGGTGCTGATGTACCGCTCGAAGGCCACGCAAAAGCTGAATAACATCGCCTACGCGCTGATCATTGGCGGCGCGCTGGGTAACCTGTTTGACCGCCTGTGGCACGGCTTTGTGGTCGATATGATCGACTTCTACGTCGGCGACTGGCACTTCGCGACCTTTAACCTCGCCGATAGCGCAATATGCATTGGTGCGGCGTTAATCGTGCTGGAAGGCTTCTTGCCTAAACCGGCTGCGAAAGAGCAGGCGTAACAAAACCAGCCGGGTGACGCGTAGCGATCCCGGCCTACAGAATTTGTGGCCCCCGTAGGCCCGGTAAGCGTAGCGCCACCGGGCAACAGGTGACCCAAAACAAGCGAGCAATTTGCATGTCTAAATCCGTACAGAGCAACAGCGCGGTTCTCGTTCACTTTACGCTGAAGCTGGATGACGGCTCTACGGCCGAATCCACCCGCAACAACGGCAAACCAGCCCTGTTTCGTCTTGGCGATACCTCCCTGTCTGAAGGTCTTGAGCAGCAGCTTCTCGGTCTGAAAGAGGGTGAGAAAAAAGCCTTTTCGCTGGAGCCGGATGCCGCGTTTGGCGTGCCAAGCCCGGATCTGATCCAGTACTTCTCCCGTCGTGAGTTTATGGACGCGGGTGAACCGGAGATCGGGGCAATTATGCTCTTTACCGCTATGGACGGCAGCGAAATGCCTGGCGTGATCCGCGAAATCAACGGCGACTCGATTACCGTTGACTTCAACCATCCGCTTGCCGGGCGCACTGTCCATTTTGATGTAGAAGTGCTGGAGATCGATCCGGCACTGGAGGCCTGAAATGCAGATCCTGTTGGCTAACCCGCGCGGTTTTTGCGCCGGTGTAGACCGCGCTATCAGCATTGTTGAAAACGCGCTGGAGATTTACGGCGCGCCGATTTACGTGCGTCACGAAGTGGTGCACAACCGCTACGTGGTCGACAGCCTGCGCGAGCGCGGTGCGATTTTTATCGAGCAGATTAGCGAAGTGCCGGACGGCGCAATTCTCATCTTCTCCGCGCACGGCGTCTCGCAGGCGGTACGCAACGAGGCGAAAAACCGCGATCTGACCGTTTTCGATGCCACCTGTCCGCTGGTGACCAAAGTGCATATGGAAGTGGCGCGCGCCAGCCGTCGCGGTGAAGAGTCAATTCTGATTGGTCACGCCGGTCACCCGGAAGTGGAAGGCACCATGGGCCAGTACAGCAACCCGGAAGGGGGCATGTATCTGGTTGAGTCACCGGAAGACGTCTTTACGCTGAATGTGAAAAACGAAGCCCGACTGTCGTTTATGACCCAGACGACGCTTTCCGTGGACGACACCTCAGACGTGATTGACGCCCTGCGCCAGCGCTTCCCGAAAATCGTCGGGCCGCGCAAAGATGATATCTGCTACGCAACCACCAACCGTCAGGAAGCCGTGCGCGCGCTGGCTGAACAGGCGGACGTGGTACTGGTGGTCGGCTCGAAAAACTCCTCTAACTCTAACCGTCTGGCCGAACTGGCGCAGCGTATGGGGAAAGCGGCGTTTTTAATCGACGACGCAACGGACATTCAGGAAGCGTGGGTGAAAAACGCGGTCTGCGTCGGTGTTACCGCAGGCGCTTCAGCGCCGGATATTCTGGTGCAGAACGTCATTGCCCGCCTGCAAGAGCTGGGCGGTGGCGAAGCGGTGCCGCTGGAAGGCCGCGAAGAGAACATTGTCTTTGAAGTGCCGAAAGAGTTGCGTATTGACGCGCGAGAAGTGGAATAGTTCTTTATCTGATGAAAGGCCAGCACCTCCTGTGCTGGCCTTTTTTTTGCCCCAAACTTTATCGTGACGACAAAATCATGTCTTTTACTGATATTTAAGTCGGTTTCACGTTAAATTCTAATTATCGGTGTTTTCAGTTGGCAGGCTTTGCCAAGGCTGGTTAATCTGAAAACGGTTTACATCATTTTAACGTAAGAGAATAACTATGCATGATGCACAGATCCGCGTTGCTATTGCGGGCGCGGGTGGACGTATGGGTCGCCAGCTGATTCAGGCGGCACTACAGATGGATGGCGTGGCACTCGGCGCGGCGCTGGAGCGTGAGGGTTCATCCCTGCTGGGAGCCGATGCAGGCGAACTGGCGGGCGCGGGCAAGACAGGCGTAACCGTACAGAGCAGCCTTGAGGCAGTGAAAGAAGACTTTGATGTGTTCATCGACTTTACCCGTCCGGAAGGCACGCTGGCTCATCTGGCGTTTTGCCGTCAGCACGGTAAAGGGATGGTGATTGGTACCACTGGTTTCGATGATGCCGGTAAACAGGCCATTCAGGACGCAGCCACCGACATTGCGATTGTCTTCGCTGCGAACTTTAGCGTCGGCGTTAACGTCATGCTGAAACTGCTGGAAAAGGCAGCGAAGGTGATGGGAAATTATACCGACATTGAGATTGTTGAAGCACACCACCGCTATAAAGTTGATGCTCCATCAGGCACGGCGCTGGCGATGGGCGAAGCGATTGCTCATGCACTTGATAAAGATTTAAAAGAGTGCGCGGTCTATACCCGTGAAGGACATACCGGCGAACGCGTGCCCGGGGCAATTGGTTTCGCAACCGTTCGTGCAGGCGATATCGTCGGTGAACATACGGCGATGTTCGCCGATATTGGCGAACGTGTTGAGATTACCCACAAAGCGTCAAGCCGCATGACGTTTGCGAATGGTGCAGTTCGCGCCGCTTTGTGGCTTAACGCGAAGGAAAAGGGTCTTTTTGATATGCGAGATGTGCTTGATCTCAATAATTTGTAAGCGATATTACCCATCGTGATGTGGTTATTGCAGTCGTAATTACTTGATTGCATGGGGCAATAATTTATTGCCCTCTTATTTTATCCGTTTTAGATTAAAAATAACGCTTAGGCGGTATAAATCTTATTGATATGCCATTTTTCTGTGAAATATATGTAAATTTTGACCATCTGGTCCACTTTTTGTCATCCACCTCCTTAAAATTCTAACAAACCTGTCGCGCAAGCGTTTTCCGGAATGATTTACCTGATCTTTTTGCCCATTAAATCCCATTCCAGATGCCAGACTTGCAAAAGAATAAACAAAACTCCCGTTTTAAGTTGACTTTTACATGGTAAATCCCCAGAATGCCGCCGTTTGCCAAAAATCCGCTGGCAACACATTTGCATTGATCCATGACATGGTTATGAATTAATATGCAAATAAAGTGAGTGAATATTCTCTGGAGGGTGTTTTGATTAAGTCAGCGCTATTGGTTCTGGAAGACGGAACCCAGTTTATCGGTCGGGCCATAGGGGCAACGGGTTCGGCGGTTGGGGAAGTCGTTTTCAATACTTCAATGACCGGTTATCAAGAAATCCTCACTGATCCTTCCTATTCTCGCCAAATCGTTACTCTTACTTATCCTCATATCGGCAATGTCGGCACCAATGCGGCTGACGAAGAATCCTCTCAGGTACATGCGCAAGGCCTAGTCATTCGCGATCTGCCGCTGATTGCCAGCAACTTCCGCAACACCGAAGACCTCTCTTCTTACCTGAAGCGCCATAACATTGTGGCGATTGCCGATATCGATACCCGTAAGCTGACGCGTCTGCTGCGCGAGAAGGGCGCACAAAACGGTTGTATCATCGCAGGGGATAACCTCGATGCGACGCTGGCGCTGGAAAAAGCGAAAGCCTTCCCGGGTCTGAACGGTATGGACCTGGCGAAAGAAGTGACCACGGCGGAAGCCTACAGCTGGACGCAGGGTAGCTGGACGCTGGAAGGCGACCTGCCGGAAGCGAAACCGGAAAGCGAGCTGCCGTTCCACGTGGTGGCCTACGATTTTGGCGCCAAGCGCAACATCCTGCGTATGCTGGTTGACCGTGGCTGCCGCCTGACGGTCGTCCCGGCACAAACGTCTGCGGAAGATGTTCTGAAGATGAACCCGGACGGCATCTTCCTCTCTAACGGTCCTGGCGACCCGGCGCCGTGCGACTACGCTATCGACGCCATCAAGTCCTTCCTTGAAACCGATATCCCGGTATTCGGCATCTGTCTCGGCCATCAGCTGCTGGCGCTGGCGAGCGGAGCGAACACCGTCAAGATGAAGTTCGGCCACCACGGTGGTAACCACCCGGTGAAAGATATCGACAACAACACGGTGATGATCACCGCGCAGAACCACGGCTTCGCTGTGGATGAAGCGACGATGCCAGCTAACCTGCGCGTGACGCACAAATCACTGTTCGATGGTACCTTGCAGGGTATCCATCGTACCGATAAGCCAGCGTTCAGCTTCCAGGGCCACCCGGAAGCGAGCCCGGGCCCGCACGACGCCGCGCCGCTGTTCGATCACTTCATCGAACTTATCGAGCAATACCGTAAGACCGCTAAATAATCAGGAGCTGAGAAGACCATGCCAAAACGTACAGACATAAAAAGCATCCTGATCCTTGGCGCTGGCCCGATTGTCATCGGCCAGGCCTGTGAATTTGACTACTCTGGCGCGCAGGCGTGTAAAGCCCTGCGTGAAGAGGGTTACCGCGTCATTCTGGTGAACTCTAACCCGGCCACCATCATGACCGACCCGGAAATGGCGGATGCGACCTACATCGAGCCAATTCACTGGGAAGTGGTACGCAAAATTATCGAGAAAGAGCGTCCGGACGCGGTGCTGCCGACCATGGGCGGCCAGACGGCGCTGAACTGTGCGCTGGAGCTGGAGCGTCAGGGCGTGCTGGAAGAGTTCGGCGTGACCATGATCGGTGCGACCGCCGACGCGATTGATAAAGCAGAAGACCGTCGCCGCTTCGACGTGGCAATGAAAAAAATTGGCCTTGATACCGCGCGTTCCGGTATCGCGCACAATATGGAAGAAGCGCTGGCCGTTGCGGCAGAAGTGGGCTATCCGTGCATCATCCGTCCATCGTTCACCATGGGCGGCACCGGCGGCGGCATTGCCTACAACCGCGAAGAGTTTGAAGAGATTTGTGAGCGCGGCCTGGATCTCTCCCCAACCAAAGAGCTGCTGATTGATGAATCGCTGATTGGCTGGAAAGAGTACGAGATGGAAGTGGTGCGTGATAAAAACGACAACTGCATCATCGTCTGCTCCATCGAAAACTTCGACGCGATGGGGATCCACACCGGCGACTCTATCACCGTTGCGCCAGCTCAGACGCTGACCGACAAAGAGTACCAAATCATGCGTAACGCCTCGATGGCGGTACTGCGTGAAATCGGCGTGGAAACCGGCGGCTCTAACGTGCAGTTCTCGGTGAACCCGAAAACCGGCCGTCTGATTGTTATCGAAATGAACCCGCGCGTGTCCCGTTCCTCCGCGCTGGCCTCCAAAGCCACCGGCTTCCCGATTGCGAAAGTGGCGGCGAAACTGGCGGTGGGTTATACCCTCGACGAGCTGATGAACGACATCACCGGTGGCCGCACCCCTGCGTCCTTCGAGCCGTCCATCGACTACGTTGTGACCAAAATTCCACGCTTTAACTTCGAGAAATTTGCAGGCGCGAACGACCGTCTGACCACCCAGATGAAATCCGTTGGTGAAGTCATGGCGATTGGCCGCACGCAGCAGGAATCCCTGCAAAAAGCGCTGCGCGGCCTGGAAGTGGGCGCGACCGGCTTTGACCCGAAAGTCAGCCTGGACGACCCGGAAGCACTGACCAAAATCCGCCGTGAGCTGAAAGACGCGGGCGCAGAGCGTATCTGGTACATCGCCGATGCCTTCCGCGCGGGCCTGTCCGTCGACGGTGTATTTAACCTGACTAACATTGACCGCTGGTTCCTGGTGCAGATTGAAGAGCTGGTGCGTCTGGAAGAGAAAGTGGCGGAGCTGGGCATCAACGGCCTGGACGCTGACTTCCTGCGTATGCTGAAGCGTAAAGGCTTCGCCGATGCGCGTCTGGCTAAACTGGCGGGCGTGCGCGAAGCGGAGATCCGCAAGCTGCGCGACCAGTATGACCTGCATCCGGTTTACAAGCGCGTGGACACCTGTGCGGCAGAGTTCTCGACCGATACCGCGTACATGTACTCCACCTATGAAGACGAGTGCGAAGCGAACCCGTCCGTCGACCGCGACAAGATTATGGTGCTGGGCGGCGGTCCAAACCGTATCGGCCAGGGCATCGAGTTTGACTACTGCTGCGTACACGCCTCTCTGGCGCTGCGCGAAGACGGTTACGAGACCATCATGGTCAACTGTAACCCGGAAACCGTCTCGACCGACTACGATACCTCCGACCGCCTCTACTTCGAGCCGGTTACCCTGGAGGACGTGCTGGAAATCGTGCGCATCGAGAAGCCAAAAGGCGTGATCGTGCAGTACGGCGGCCAGACTCCGCTGAAGCTGGCGCGCGCGCTGGAAGCAGCAGGTGTACCGGTTATCGGCACCAGCCCGGATGCGATTGACCGTGCGGAAGACCGCGAGCGTTTCCAGCAGGCGGTTGACCGTCTCAAGCTGAAACAGCCGGCGAACGCCACCGTGACCGCGATTGAAATGGCCGTTGAGAAAGCGAAAGAGATCGGCTACCCGCTGGTGGTGCGTCCATCCTACGTACTGGGCGGCCGCGCGATGGAAATCGTCTACGACGAAGCGGACCTGCGTCGCTACTTCCAGACGGCGGTGAGCGTTTCCAACGATGCGCCAGTGCTGCTCGACCGCTTCCTCGACGACGCGGTTGAAGTCGACGTGGATGCCATCTGCGACGGCGAAATGGTGCTGATTGGCGGCATCATGGAGCACATCGAGCAGGCGGGCGTGCACTCGGGTGACTCCGCCTGTTCTCTGCCAGCGTATACCCTGAGCCAGGAGATTCAGGACGTGATGCGCCAGCAGGTGCAGAAGCTGGCCTTCGAGCTTCAGGTTCGCGGCCTGATGAACGTTCAGTTCGCGGTAAAAGACAACGAAGTCTATCTGATTGAAGTCAACCCGCGTGCGGCGCGTACCGTACCGTTTGTCTCTAAAGCGACCGGTATTCCGCTGGCGAAAGTGGCGGCGCGCGTGATGGCTGGCCAGACGCTGGCTCAGCAGGGCGTCACGAAAGAAATCATCCCGCCGTACTACTCGGTGAAAGAGGTGGTGCTGCCGTTCAACAAATTCCCGGGCGTTGACCCGCTGTTAGGGCCAGAGATGCGCTCTACCGGGGAAGTAATGGGCGTGGGCCGCACCTTCGCAGAAGCGTTTGCGAAAGCGCAGCTGGGCAGTAGCTCCACCATGAGAAAATCTGGCCGTGCGCTGCTCTCCGTTCGCGAAGGCGATAAAGAGCGCGTGGTTGACCTGGCCGCCAAGCTGCTGAAACAGGGCTTCGAGCTGGACGCCACTCACGGTACGGCGATTGTGTTGGGTGAAGCGGGTATCAACCCGCGTCTGGTGAACAAAGTGCATGAAGGTCGTCCGCACATTCAGGATCGTATCAAGAATGGCGAATATACCTACATCATCAACACCACCGCAGGACGCCAGGCGATTGAAGACTCCAAGCTGATTCGCCGCAGCGCGCTGCAATACAAAGTGCACTACGACACCACCCTGAACGGCGGTTTCGCAACAGCGATGGCGCTGAATGCGGATGCCACCGAGAAGGTGATTTCGGTGCAGGAAATGCACGCGCAGATTAGCAAGTAACCCCCATTGCCCGGTATCGTTCGGTTACCGGGCAATTTTCCCATCTTAAGAACCTTCTGGTTTTTCATCCGCTTTCAGTCAGTTAGCCTAAAATAGTTAGGTCGATAACGAAAATTCAACTGAGAGCAGGGGAAAACACCATGCAAAATAAACTACTGATCGCTTCCGTTCTGGCTGCCACCGCAATGTTCACCGTGGCGGGCTGTTCGTCCAATCAGGCCGTAAAAACCACCGATGGCAAAACGATTGTTACTGACGGGAAACCGCAGGTGGATGACGATACCGGTCTCGTATCGTACAAAAACGCCGAAACCGGTCAAACTGAACAGATTAACCGTGACCAGGTTCAATCAATGGGTGAGCTGGATAACTAAAAAAAAGCAGTGGCACATGCCACTGCTTTTTTGCTTCAGAATGATCGATTACCACCGATGGTTTAACAAAATATGACCGCCGTATGCGGCATAGCTGTTTTCACCCCATTCGCCGCTGGCTCGCAGGGAGATTGTCGTGGTTTCGTTCAGGTTGCCGGTTACGCCCAGCTCTAACTGACCACGATCTTCCGGCGTATCGTTGCTGACGGTCTCGTCGTTGAATGCCAGATCGTTTTGACCAGCACCTTTCAACCAGTTAACCGCGACGTACGGCTGCCAGGCCTTGACGTCCTTCTGCTGGAAGTAGCTTGCTTTAACGCCGAGACGACCAAAGACGCTGTCGTTGTCCAGGGTAGTGACGCGTACGCCGTCGCGATCGGTATGATTTTCCTGATCGAGATAGCTGTAGATCACCTGCGCCTGCGGCTCGATCTTCCAGGTACGTTCATTTTCTGACTGGATAACCCACGCGTGGCCGACTTCAACAGACGCGGCGAAACCTTCGCTATCGTAGTCTTCGTCGTTGCGGTTGCTGGTGACTTTGTTGTTATACCAGCTGTATGCGGCCCAGGTATCAACGTAGCTGCCCAGACGTAATTTCTGATCTTCCTGCCAGGTGGCGTAAAGCCCAACATTGAAACCATCAACCTTACCCTGAGCGTCACGCACGTTGTGCTTCGCATCAGAGTGGGTCTTCGCCTGGCCTGCACCGAACATCCCGCCAGCACGCAGGATACCGTTATCCATTGGCTTGCTCATGAAATCGCTGCCGACTTGCAGTACGGTCGTGGTGGTGTCATAGCTGACTTTATTGCCACCCGCATCGTTCTCGTGATAGCGACCCTTAACGTACATCCAGGTGTTCAGGTCGTCTTCATTGCGGAAGGTGATCTGGTCGCGATCGTCACGTTTATGCAGGAACATGCCCTGTGCGGCAAGGTAGTTGCCTAAGTAAGCACCCACTTCAGGCGCCATGACTTCCGGCGCATTGTTACCGCCGTTGTCAGTGCTACCGCCGTTGTCGGTGTTGCCGCCGTTGTCAGTGTTACCGCCGTTGTCGGTGTTACCGCCGTTGTCGGTGTTACCACCGTTGTCGGTGTTACCGCCGTTATCGGTGTTGCCGCCGTTGTCAGTGTTACCGCCGTTGTCGGTGTTACCGCCGTTATCGGTGTTGCCGCCGTTATCGGTGTTGCCGCCGTTATCGGTGTTGCCGCCATCATCGGTATTGCCACCGTCATCGGTGTCGTCAGAAGGATCATCAGAAGGCGTCGCCTTTGATTCCAGATACCAGTTGCCGTCACTGTGCTGGTAGAGGTTATATTCCCAGGCGCCTGCGACGACCGGTTTTGCCAGCGTCAGTTGGGCTTCGGAACTGCCGCCGATGCTGACAATTTCCATACCGTTAATGGTTTGCGCGCCTGCGCCGCCAATGTTGGTAATGCTGACGCCGGACTGACCGAAGCTGCTGCCCGTAATAGTGAGGTGGTCAGTTGGTGAATTATCTTCACCCAGGGTGCTGTTCATCACAATCTGGCTACCGTCAGAGCCGGTGTAGTCGCCATTAATCGTAAAATTATTGCCAACGCTATTATCAGCCGCACTGAGTAACAGCGTACCACCATTAGTCACGTTGCCGTTGATGGTATCGACGCCGGAAGCGCTGAGCGTGGAGTTACCCTGGACGGCATTCCATGCCGCCAGCGTACCGCCGCTAAGAACCGCGATGTTGTTGTTCACTTCGCCTGCGGTGGCAAAGGTCGCGCCATTTTCAACGGTAACAGTGGCGTTACTGCCCTTGACGCCGAGCGTTGCGCCGGTGGAGACCAGCGTGGTGCCGCCGTGCAGAACCGTATCCCCTGTGTAGCTATTTTTGCCCGTCAGGGTCAGGGTGTTGGAGTCTACTTTTTCGACGTTACCGCTACCGGTCATGTCGGTGGCGAAAGTGAAATCGCTACCCTGATTGAAAATGACGGTACCGTTGTTGGTGATCCCACCGCTGAGCGTCGCAGTTTTTTTGCCATCGCCCAGTTGCAGCGAGGCGTCTTTGGCCACCCGCGTATTACCGGTGTTGGATACTTCGCCCGCCAGGGTTAACGCGCCCTTGTCTATCATCAAGGAGTCGCCAGAGCCAATAATGTCAATATCGCCCGACAGCGCCCAGTTTTCGCCGTTCATTGTGACGCTGGCAAAACCGTCCCCTTCATTCAGACCCACAAAATTGCTGTCTTCTGTACCGGTGCCGATCAGAGTGAGGGTGTTTCCCGTGGAATTGGTGGAAATAACGTCACCGACAAGGACGGAACCCGTATCAAGCACCAGCGTGTTATTTTTATTGCTGGCAAACATTATAGCGGCTGTATTACCACTAATCGTTCCGCTATTCTTGATATCCAATTTTGCAGTATCTTTTACATTGATACCGTTCTCGGTTCCCTGCACAAGGGCATTGTTAGTAAGCTTGGTGTTGCCATTAGTTGCCGTAATAGCATCACCATTTGTACCGATAATTGCGCCACTGTTATTAATGCCAATACCATACCGAGTACTTAGACCCGTTTTTCCTTTTATCATTCCGGTGCTGGTATTGATAATGTTTACTGCGGAAGAGTTTTCGCCGACAAACATGCCATTTTCCGCACCGATAATATTTCCACTGTTATTAAAATCACCGAGCATTGACTGAATATTAACAGCATTCGCGGTGGTGGAGGAAATGGTTGCACCGATGTCGTTATTAATTAAAATGCGCTGTTCACCAGTATTAATATCCAGGCCATTTCCCGTGCCAGAAATATTGCCATAATTAGTGGTAGTAGTGGTAGTAAACCCAGTGACAGACACCGCCGCTTCACTACCCGCGGAGGATATCGTCACGTCTTTATTAATAACATATTCAGCATCGGCTGAAAAATCTTGAGGGACAGAGGTTGATTGATCAATGATTGCAGAAAATGCAACCGCGGGGGTGCATATCAACAAAGCAGGAAATATCTTCCCTAGAGTTTTGGTTGTATTATTTAATTTGAAGAATTTTTTGCTCATGTACACATCCATTTGAGTGAGAAGGAACATCAGATAACGTGTGTAAAACGTATATTGACTATCTTTAAGGTTGAGCTCAAAACAAAAAAGCATAAAATTATTATTTTTTCAATGAGTTATGTACAGGTTGATTTATTAAAATATGACTTAAGATAATCTAAAAATATTCGTTAAAAATATGAGTCTGCATAATCATTTTGCAGGGTTAATTCGTCGCTAGCGTGGTGCTCCTTCTTTCGCGTCAGTCGCGTTTGTATGGCGACAAAGGTTGCCAATCCTTGCGATTTACTTTGAAGCGGTCGTTAGCCTCTTTCAGTTGGGGGGGGAACTGTCTACACTCATTGCTACAAGAAAAGCAGAAGACAGGCATATTCATGGTTCTGATAATTTATGCGCACCCCTATCCGCAGCATTCGCATGCGAATAAGCGGATGCTTGAGCAGGCAAGGACGCTCGAAAACGTAGAGATACGTTCCCTCTATCAACTCTATCCTGATTTTAATATCGATGTCGCCGCCGAACAGGAGGCGCTCTCTCGTGCCGATTTGATCGTCTGGCAGCATCCGATGCAGTGGTACAGCACCCCTCCGCTGCTGAAATTGTGGATCGACAAAGTTTTCTCCCACGGTTGGGCATACGGACACAACGGCAACGCGCTTCATGGCAAAAGCCTGATGTGGGCTGTTACCACCGGCGGGGGGGAAAGCCATTTTGAGATTGGCGCCTTCCCCGGATTTGACGTGCTGGCGCAGCCGCTCCAGGCTACTGCCCTTTACTGCGGTCTGAACTGGCTTCCGCCTTTTGCGATGCACTGTACCTTTGTCTGCGACGATGAAACCTTGCAGGCGCAGGCTCGTCACTACAAACAACGCTTACTTGAGTGGCAGGAGACGCACAATGGATAGCCATACGCTGATACAGGCGCTGATTTATCTTGGCGCGGCGGCATTAATTGTGCCCGTGGCGGTTCGTCTGGGGCTGGGCTCGGTGCTCGGCTATTTGATTGCCGGGTGTGTAATTGGCCCCTGGGGTTTTCGGCTGGTGACGGATGCCGAGTCGATCCTGCATTTTGCGGAGATCGGCGTGGTGCTTATGCTGTTCGTGATTGGCCTGGAGTTGGATCCGCAGCGGCTGTGGAAACTGCGCGCCTCGGTGTTTGGCGGAGGTGCTCTGCAAATGCTGGCCTGCGGTCTGCTGTTGGGCGGGTTCTGCATTCTGCTCGGGATGGAGTGGAAAGTCGCGGAGTTGATCGGCATGACGCTGGCGCTCTCCTCGACGGCTATTGCCATGCAGGCTATGAACGAGCGTAACCTGACGGTGTCGCAAATGGGGCGCAGTACCTTCTCCGTACTGTTGTTCCAGGATATTGCCGCCATCCCGCTGGTGGCGATGATCCCGCTGCTGGCAACCAGCGGCGCATCAACGACGCTGGGGGCATTTGCCTTATCAGCGCTGAAGGTTGTTGGTGCGCTGGCGCTGGTTGTTCTGCTTGGTCGCTACGTAACGCGTCCGCTGCTGCGCTTTGTTGCTCGCTCTGGCCTGCGCGAAGTATTCAGCGCCGTTGCGTTATTCCTGGTGTTTGGTTTTGGATTGCTGCTTGAAGAGGCCGGGCTGTCGATGGCAATGGGCGCCTTCCTCGCGGGGGTCTTACTGGCTAGCTCCGAATACCGTCACGCGCTGGAAAGCGATATCGAGCCGTTTAAAGGATTGCTGCTGGGGCTGTTTTTCATCGGCGTCGGGATGTCTATCGACTTCGGGACGCTGGTGACCCATCCGCTGCGCATCATCATTCTGCTGGTAGGTTTCCTGGTCATTAAAATGGCGATGCTGTGGCTGATCGCCCGCCCGTTAAACGTGCCAAAACCGCAGCGCCGCTGGTTTGCCGTGCTGCTGGGGCAGGGGAGTGAGTTTGCTTTCGTGGTCTTTGGCGCAGCGCAGATGGCAAATGTACTCGATCCGGAATGGGCAAAAGCGCTGACGCTGGCGGTTGCGCTGTCGATGGCCGCAACGCCGATCCTGCTGGTGTTGCTGACGCGTCTGGAAAAAACGGGAAGCGAACAGGAACGAGAAGCCGATGAGATCGACGAGGAGCAGCCGCGGGTGATCATCGCCGGATTTGGCCGCTTCGGGCAGATTACCGGCCGTTTACTGCTCTCCAGCGGAGTCAAAATGGTTATCCTCGATCACGATCCTGACCATGTGGATACGCTGCGTAAATTCGATATGAAAGTGTTTTACGGTGATGCGACCCGGGTTGATCTGCTGGAATCCGCCGGCGCGGCGAAGGCCGAGGTGCTGATTAACGCCATCGACGATCCAGAGACCAGTATGCAGATGGTTGAGCTGGTCAAAGAGCATTTTCCGCATCTGACCATTATCTCTCGTGCGCGCGATGTGGATCATTACATCCAGCTCCGTCAGGCGGGTGTGGCAGCCCCTGAACGTGAAACCTTCGAAGGGGCACTCAAATCTGGTCGCATGGCGCTGGAAAGCCTGGGACTTGGCGCGTATGAAGCGCGTGAGCGTGCCGATTTATTCCGCCGTTTTAACCATGAGATGGTGGAAGAGATGGTGGCGATGGCGAGCAGTACGGCAACCGAACGCGCTGCGGTGTTTAAACGCACCAGCACCATGCTGACGGAGATCATCAACGAGGATCGTAATCACCTGTCGCTGGTTCAGCGCCACGGCTGGCAAGGAACGGAAGAGGGCAAGCATACCGGTGATCCTGAGGATGAACCGGAGAGTAAACCCTCTGCGTGAAGTGGAGTTGCCAGCAATATTAAAAAATTTCTAATTCTTTACCCTGCCGCCAGTCGACGAAAGATTAAGCTTTCCGTATAGTGGCGGCAATTTTTTGCATCCGGGAAATTTTCAATGATCAGTCTGATTGCAGCGCTGGCGGTAGACCGCGTTATCGGCATGGAAAACGCCATGCCGTGGAACCTGCCTGCCGATCTCGCATGGTTTAAACGTACTACGTTAAACAAGCCGGTAGTGATGGGCCGCCTGACCTGGGAGTCGATTGGTCGTCCATTGCCGGGTCGTAAGAATATTGTGATCAGTAGCCAGCCGGGCACTGACGATCGCGTGCAGTGGGTGAAATCCGTTGATGAAGCGATTGCCGCCTGCGGCGATGCCGAAGAGATCATGGTGATCGGCGGCGGGCGTGTGTATGAGCAGTTCCTGCCAAAAGCGCAGAAACTGTATCTGACGCACATTGATGCGGAAGTGGAAGGGGATACCCATTTCCCGGATTACGATCCGGACGAGTGGGAGTCTGTATTCAGTGAGTTTCACGATGCGGATGCGCAAAACTCGCACAGCTACTGCTTCGAAATTCTGGAACGTCGTTAACGGTTTTATCCTCTCCTCGAAGGGAGAGGATAAACATCTTCAGGAGGCGACCGCCTCACCTTCGCCTAAGTCCAGCTGTCGGTTGGATGGCTGCACAAAGTAGGTCTTATCTTCCCAGCGTAAGCAGGTTAAATCCCCGCCCCAGCAGCATCCGGTATCCAGCGCGTAGATATTTTCCGGGGTGCCTTTTCCTTCCAGCGATGCCCAGTGCCCAAATACCACGCTATATTCGTTTGTCACGGGGCCCGGAATGGCAAACCACGGCTTAAGCGGCGCAGGCGCATTTTCCGGCGTATCTTTGCAATACATATCCAGCTGTCCGTTCGGGAAGCAGTAGCGCATGCGCGTAAAGGCATTGGTGATAAAACGCAGTCGCGCCAGGCCGCTGAGATCATCACTCCAGTTATTTGGCATGTCGCCGTACATCGCATCGAGGAAGAACGGGTAGGAGTCGCTCGCCAGCACCGCTTCGGCGTCGCGCGCGCAGGTTTTTGCCGTCTCAAGATCCCACTGAGGCGTGATGCCGGCATGCGCCATCACCAGTTTTTTCTCTTCGTCAATCTGTAGCAGTGGCTGGCGACGCAGCCAGTTGAGCAACTCATCGGCATCCGGCGCTTCCAGCAGGGGGGTAATGCGATCTTTCGGCTTATTACGGCTGATCCCGGCGTATACGGCCAGCAGATGCAGATCGTGGTTGCCCAGCACCATGCGCACGCTGTCGCCCAGCGATTTGACATAGCGGAGGACGTCCAGGGAACCGGGACCGCGCGCCACTAAGTCGCCTGTCAGCCAGAGCGTATCCTGCCCGGGGGTGAAGTCGACCTGTTTTAATAATGCGATCAGTTCATCGTAGCAACCGTGAACGTCGCCAATCAGATATGTAGACATTAGATTAATGAATAAGTGTAGGTACGGCGAGACGGAATACGGGAATAGCAATGCGGAAAGCATTACCGTCGGCATCGACCATTTCGTAATGGCCCTGCATGGTACCCAGCGGCGTTTCAATTACCGCGCCGCTGGTGTACTGATACTCTTCGCCAGGGGCGATATGGGGTTGTTCACCGACCACACCTTCGCCCTGGACTTCAATTTCACGGCCATTGCCGTTGGTGATAAGCCAGTAGCGCCCGAGCAGTTGCACAGGCATCCGCCCCAGATTGCGAATGGTTACGGTATAAGCAAAGACAAAACGTTCTTCATCCGGTGTGGATTGGGACTCAATGTAGACGCTTTGAACCTGAACACAGACGCGGGGCGAATCAATCATGGCTTAGCTCTCCTTCGGCGGCGCATTGTCGCTGATGTAATTAGCCAGCTTGCAGTACTGCTCTACGGAAATATTTTCCGCACGCATTGCCGGGTCGATGCCCAACTCAGCTAATACGTCAACGGTAAACAGATTGCCAAGGCTGTTACGAATCGTTTTACGGCGCTGGTTAAAGGCTTCTGTCGTGATACGGCTCAGCACGCGCAGGTCTTTGACCGGATACGGCATCGTTTTATGTGGCACCAGGCGCACAACCGCAGAATCCACTTTTGGCGGTGGCGTGAACGCGGAAGGCGGCACTTCTAATACCGGGATCACGTTGCAGTAATATTGCGCCATCACGCTTAAACGACCATACGCTTTACTGTTCGGCCCTGCAACCAGACGGTTAACGACCTCTTTTTGCAACATGAAGTGCATGTCGGCAATGGCATCAGTATAGCTAAACAGATGGAACATCAGCGGGGTGGAGATGTTGTACGGCAGGTTACCGAACACGCGCAGCGGCTGTCCCATTTTTTCTGACAGTTCGCCAAAGTTCATGGTCATCGCATCCTGCTGATAAATCGTCAGCTTCGGCCCGAGGAACGGGTGCGTTTGCAGACGCGCGGCCAGATCGCGGTCGAGTTCGATAACGGTCAGTTCGTCGAGGCGTTCGCCTACCGGCTCGGTCAGCGCGGCAAGACCCGGGCCGATTTCGACCATGGCCTGACCTTTCTGCGGATTAATGGCAGAAACGATACTGTCGATCACAAATTGATCGTTGAGGAAGTTTTGCCCGAAGCGTTTACGGGCTAAGTGGCCCTGATGGACTCGATTAGTCATTGAGTATTAACAATCATTTTGATGGCGAGATTAAGCGCCGTAATAAAACTGCCGACATCCGCTTTTCCCTGGCCTGCCAGATCCAGCGCAGTACCGTGGTCAACGGACGTTCGAATAAAGGGTAAACCGAGGGTGATATTCACCCCGCGGCCAAAGCCCTGGTATTTTAGCACGGGCAGACCCTGATCGTGGTACATCGCGAGTACGGCATCGGCTTTATCCAGGTATTTGGGCTGGAAAAGGGTGTCGGCAGGCAGAGGCCCGCTGAGGTTCATCCCCTTCGCCCGCATCTCCTCAAGCGCCGGAATGATGGTGTCGATCTCTTCGGTGCCCATATGTCCGCCTTCACCCGCGTGCGGATTCAGGCCGCAAACCAGCACATGCGGCTGCGGAATGCCGAATTTGGTTTGCAGATCGTGATGCAAAATGCCAATGATCTCACGCAGGAGTTCAGGCGTAATGGCATCCGGAATGGCTTTGATCGGCAGGTGCGTTGTTACCAGCGCAACGCGCATTGCTTCGGTTGCCAGCATCATCACCACTTTCGGGCTGTTCGAACGCTCTTCGAAAAATTCGGTATGCCCGGTAAACGGAATGCCCGCGTCATTGATCACGCCTTTATGCACCGGACCGGTGATCAGGGCGGCAAATTCGCCCTGAAGGCAACCGTCACAGGCGCGCGCCAGCGTCTCGACAACGTAGTGGCCGTTTTCGGTGTGTAACTCGCCGGGGACAACAGGCGCACGGAGCGGAACAGAAAGCAGGGTGAGAGTACCAGACTGCTGCGGTGCGGGCTGTTGGCCTTCAACGTAAGGGAGGAGCGTTAAAGGCAGACCGAGCAAAGCTGCCCGGTCTTGTAACAGTGTTGCATCTGCACAGACAACCAACTCTACCGGCCAGCTGCGCTGGGCGAGCTGAACCACCAGGTCAGGCCCAATCCCGGCGGGTTCGCCGGGGGTGATCACAACACGATGCGGTTTCATCAGTTGCTCAACACTTTCACGTAAGCGCTGGCGCGTTGTTCCTGCATCCAGGTTGCGGCTTCTTCAGAGAACTTACGGTTAAACAGCATGCGATACGCGCGGTCTTTCTGCGCCGCGTCGGTTTTATCCACGTTGCGCGTGTCCATCAGCTGGATCAGATGCCAGCCGAAGGAGGAGTGTACCGGCGCGCTCATCTGGCCTTTATTCAGCTTCATTAACGCATCGCGGAAAGCCGGATCGTAAATATCAGCGGCCGCCCAACCCAGGTCACCGCCCTGGTTTGCAGAGCCAGGATCCTGAGAGAACTCTTTTGCTGCTTTATCGAAGGTGGTTTTACCGCTCTTGATGTCTGCGGCGATCTGTTCCAGCTTCGCACGGGCCTGATCGTCAGTCATGATCGGAGACGGCTTAAGCAGGATATGACGCGCGTGAACTTCAGTAACCGAAATGTTCTGGCTCTGGCCGCGCAGGTCGTTCACTTTCAGAATGTGGAAGCCCACACCGGAACGGATTGGACCGACGATATCGCCTTTCTTCGCGGTGCTCAGCGCCTGGGCAAACAGGGATGGCAGCTCCTGAATACGCCCCCAGCCCATCTGGCCGCCTTTCAGCGCCTGCTGGTCAGCGGAATAGGTGATCGCCAGCTTGCCGAAGTCATCGCCATTACGCGCCTGCTCAACGATAGCGCGCGCCTGGCTTTCCGCCTCTGCCGCCTGATCGGAGGTTGGGTTTTCCGGCAGTGGGATCAGGATGTGGCTCAGGTTAAGCTCTGTGCTGGCATCATTCTGATTCCCCACCTGTTTTGCCAGGGCATCCACTTCCTGCGGCAGGATGGTGACGCGGCGACGGACTTCATTATTACGCACTTCTGAAATCAGCATCTCTTTACGGATCTGATTGCGGTAGGTGGCGTAGCTGATGCCGTCATAGGCGAGGCGGCTACGCATCTGGTCCGGGGTAATGTTGTTCTGCTTTGCAATGTTGGCGATCGCCTGATCGAGCTGCTCGTCAGAGATCTTCACACCCATTTTCTGGCCCATTTGCAGGACAATCTGATCCATGATCAGACGTTCCAGGATCTGGTGGCGCAGCGTAGCGTCATCCGGAAGTTGTTGACCTGCCTGGCCCGAGTTGAGCTTTACAGATTTCATCAAACCGTCAACGTCACTTTCAAGCACGACGCCGTTGTTAACCACAGCCGCGACTTTATCGACAACCTGTGGGGCCGCGAAGCTGGTATTCGCAACCATAGCGACACCGAGTAGCAGCGTTTTCCAGTTCTTCATACTTTTTCCATTTCAATTAACCGCAAAGCGGATTACGTTGTAAATCAAGCATATTACAATGAACTACGATACGGCAGAATGTTCGAGCGCAGCATCTGCTGCGTGCCCAGACCGTAGTTAGAACTCAGGCCGCGCAACTCGATATTAAAGCCAATCACGTTATCGTATTTGCCCTGACTGTTTTGCGTATCCCAACCGTTAAGTTTGCGTTCGTAACCGACACGTATTGCGTAACAGCAGGAGTTATATTGCAGACCCAGCATCTGGTCAGCAGGTTTTTGGGCATTCGTGTCATAGTAGTAGGCCCCGACGACTGACCAACGATCGGCAATCGGCCAGCTCGCGGCGGTACCCACCTGTGAAATACCGTCTTTGTATTGGTCTGTATTCGCATAATTTGGCAGTGTCGCCTGGATATACTCCGGGCTGGCGTAACGGTACGTTAACTGCAACATGCGGTCTTCATCACGACGATATTCGATGGCAGCGCTGCCCGTCGCGATATTGTCCAGTCGTGTATCGTATTGAACACCACCGCGCAGACCCCAACGATCCGTCATGCGCCAGTAGGTGTCGCCTGCCCATACCAGTGAGCCCGTTTTGTTGTCTTTCTCCCAGTTAATGTCGTCATCACCGGTGCGAGACTCGGTGAAATAGTAGATTTGACCAACAGAAACGTTAAAACGTTCAACGGCAGCATCATCATATACGCGCGTTGTGACGCCGGTCGTTAACTGGTTAGCAGACGCAATACGGTCAAGGCCGCCGTAGGTACGGTCACGGAACAGGCCGCTGTAGTCTGATTGCAGGAAGGACGAGTCATAGTTTTGAATTTTGCTCTGATCGCGATAAGGCACATAAAGATACTGCATACGTGGCTCAAGCGTCTGGGTGTATCCATCCGCGAGAAGAGCCATATCACGTTCGAAAATCAGCTTCCCGTCCATTTTGAATTGCGGAAGCGTACGGTTTACCGATTCTTCAAGATCGGTGCCATAACGTTTGTTATACCAGTCCAGATTCTTCTGTTGGTAGTGGGTGGCCATCACTTTGGCTTCGGTATTCAGACTCGCCCAGTCGTTTGACCACGGCAGGTTGATCGTCGGCTCGATATGCAGACGCGTTGATTCCGGCATATCCGAGTTGGTGTTGACGAAATGGACCGCCTGAGCGTAAACGCGCGTGTCGAAAGGACCCACATCGTTCTGATACCAGTTCACGTCCAGCTGCGGCTCGGCACCATAGGTACTACGCGATTGCGTATCAAACACCTGGAACTGTTTGGTCGACACCGTCGCGTCAAAGTTCTCAATGGCGTAGCCCACGCTGAATTTCTGCGTGGCGTAACCGTCGGTACTGGAGCCGTATTTAGAATCAAAGTCGTTGAAGTAATACGGATCGCTGACTTTGGTGTAGTCGATGTTGAAGCGCCACACCTGATCCAATACCCCGGCGTGCTTCCAGTAGTACATCCAGCGGTGCTTATCACCTTCGCTCGGATGCTCGTCCTGGAAGACCTTATCTGATGGCAGATAATCAAATTCCATCAGACCCGCGCCCGCCTTGGTCAGATAGCGGAATTCGTTCTCCCACATGATGTTGCCGCGCTTATGGATATAGTGCGGCGTGATCGTGGCGTCCATGTTGGGCGCAATGTTCCAGTAGTACGGCAGGTAGAACTCAAAGTAGTTCGATGTGCTGTACTTGGCGTTCGGGATCAGGAAACCTGAACGACGTTTGTCACCCACGGGCAGTTGCAGGTAAGGACTATAGAAAATGGGCACCGGGCCGAGTTTAAAACGAGCGTTCCAGATCTCTGCAACCTGTTCTTCACGGTCGTGGATCACTTCACTGCCCACAACGCTCCAGGTATTTGACCCTGGCAAACAGGAGGTAAACGTGCCGTTTTCGAGAATGGTGTAGCGGTTTTCGCCGCGCTGCTTCATCAGGTCCGCGGTACCGCGCCCCTGACGACCGACCATCTGGTAATCACCTTCCCAGACGTTGGTGTCTTTGGTATTCAGATTCGACCAGGCTTTCGGACCTTTCAGGATGACCTGATTGTCGTCATAGTGCACATTACCCAGCGCATCCACCGTACGGACAGGCGCCTGAGCACCTTCCGGTTGCTTCTGGTGCAATTGCACTTCGTCAGCAAGCAGGCGACTGTTGCCCTGGTTAATATCGACATTGCCCGTAAAGGTTGCATTGTCAGGATAATTACCTTTTGCGCTGTCGGCATTAATGGTGACGGGTAAGTCATTCGTATCGCCTTTCACCAGTGGGCGATTGTAACTTGGGACGCCAAGCATACACTGCGAGGCGAGATCGGCTGCGAGCCCCTGTTGGCTATACAGGGCGGTGCCAATCATTGTGGCCAGAAGGGTGGGGATACGTTTTTTCATACGTTGTATTTTATTGTTCCGTCATCAGTGGCTACGGCTTACAAACGCTCAGAGACTATCTTACTCATCAGCGCAGTACCAGCGTTAATCCTGCCCGTTTGCGCGCCAGAGTGTTAGGCTCGCTATCGAATGACGAGTATGATAATGCAAATTATAGGCGATGTCCCTCAATTGACCGTGGCGCGACCACTGTAATGATGGCGTTGCGTCGGCCAGGAACATGACCATTCGGGGAGTATATGCAGTATTGGGGTAAAATAATCGGCGTTGCGTTCGCAATTATTATGGGTGCCGGATTCTGGGGTGTCGTTCTTGGCCTCATTATCGGCCATATGTTTGATAAAGCACGCAGCCGCAAAATGGCCTGGTTTGCCAACCAGCGCGAGCGCCAGTCACTCTTTTTCTCCACCACCTTCGAGGTGATGGGGCACTTAACCAAATCAAAAGGGCGCGTAACGGAAGCCGATATTCAGGTGGCCAGCGTCTTTATGGATCGCATGAATCTGCACGGCGAATCCCGCATCGCGGCGCAGAATGCGTTCCGGATTGGTAAATCAGATAACTACCCGCTGCGTGAAAAAATGCGGCAGTTCCGTAGCATCTGTTTCGGGCGTTTTGATTTAATTCGGATGTTTCTGGAAATTCAAATCCAGGCCGCCTTCGCGGATGGTTCTCTGCATCCGAATGAACGGGACGTTTTATATGTGATTGCCGAAGAGCTGGGCATTTCCCGCATGCAGTTCGACCAGTTCCTGCGTATGATGCAGGGCGGCGCGCAGTTTGGCGGTGGTTATCAGCAACAGCACTCCTCCGGCGGCTGGCAGCAGGCGCAGCGTGGCCCCACGCTTGAAGATGCCTGCAACGTCCTCGGCGTGAAGCCGTCTGACGATGTCACGACCATCAAACGCGCCTATCGTAAGCTGATGAGCGAGCACCATCCGGATAAGCTGGTGGCGAAAGGCCTGCCGCCAGAGATGATGGAGATGGCGAAGCAAAAAGCGCAGGAAATTCAGAAAGCCTACGAGCTGATTAAAGAGCAGAAAGGTTTTAAATAAAAAATGGCCCGACAGTGTCGGGCCATTTTTTCAGAAGTCCACCGGGGCTTTGAACGTCATGGCGTTGCCGAAAGCAGGGTGGGTAATGGTGAGCGTCTGCGCATGCAGTTGCAGGCGCGGCGCTAAGGCCAGCGCTTCCGGCGGCGCATAGAATCTGTCCCCCAGAATCGGGTGCCCCATCGCAAGCATATGCACACGCAGCTGGTGGGAGCGCCCGGTAATCGGCTTTAGCAGGACGCGCGCGGTGTTATCCGGCGCGTACTCCAGCACTTCATACTCGGTTTGCGCGGCCTTGCCGGTTTCATAACACACCTTCTGCTTTGGCCGGTTCGGCCAGTCGCAAATCAGCGGTAAATCCACCAGCCCTTCCGCCTGCGCCGGATGACCCCAGACGCGCGCGACATACTGCTTCTTCGGCTCGCGCTCGCGGAACTGACGCTTCAGCTCGCGTTCTGCCGCTTTATTCAGAGCCACCACAATCACGCCGCTGGTCGCCATATCCAGACGATGGACAGACTCGGCCTGGGGATAATCACGCTGGATACGCGTCATCACGCTGTCTTTATGCTCTTCCAGACGCCCCGGCACGGATAACAAGCCGCTCGGCTTGTTAACCACCATAATGTGCTCATCCTGATACAGAATGACCAGCCACGGATCCATCGGGGGATTGTAGGGCTCCATTACCATCTTGCGCTCCGCTTACTGATGCGTCACAACGATAAGACGCAGGGCGTCGAGACGCCACCCCGCCTGATTCAGGCTTTCCAGCACCTGCTGGCGATTGCTCTCAATAGCGGCCAGCTCATCGTCACGAATGTTCGGGTTCACCGCTTTCAACGCTTCCAGGCGCGACAGCTCGGCAGAAAGCTTCTCATCGGCTTCGCTACGCGCCGCATCGATCAGTTCTCTGGCCGCTTTTTCGGCCTGGGCTTCACCCAGTTGCAGAATGGCATGCACGTCCTGCTGCACCGCATTCACCAGCTTGCTGCCGGTATGGCGGTTCACCGCGCTCAGCTGACGGTTGAAGCTTTCAAACTCCACCTGACCGGCCAGGTTCGTACCGTTTTTATCCAGCAGCAGACGCACCGGGGTTGGCGGCAGGAAGCGGTTAAGCTGAAGCTGTTTCGGCGCCTGCGCTTCCACAACGTAGATCAGCTCCACCAACAGCGTGCCCACAGGTAAGGCTTTGTTCTTCAACAGGGAGATGGTGCTGCTGCCGGTATCGCCTGAGAGGATCAGATCCAGGCCATTGCGGATCAGCGGGTGCTCCCAGGTGATGAACTGTGCGTCTTCGCGGGACAGCGCCACATCACGCTCAAAGGTGATGGTGCAGCCGTCTTCCGGCAGGCCCGGGAAATCCGGCACCAGCATATGATCGGACGGGGTCAGCACGATCATGTTCTCGCCGCGATCGTCCTGGTTAATGCCGACGATGTCGAACAGGTTCATGGAGAAGCTAATCAGGCTGGTGTCATCGTCCTGTTCTTCAATACTTTCGGCCAGCTGCTGCGCTTTTTCACCGCCGTTGGAGTGGATCTCCAGCAGGCGATCGCGCCCCTGCTCCAGTTGGGCTTTCAGCGCGTCGTGCTTCTCTCGACAGGATTTGATCAGCTCATCAAAGCCCTCGGTGTTTTCCGGCGCCGCAAGGTAACCGATCAGGTCTGCATGCACCTGATCGTAAATGGTGCGGCCGGTCGGGCAGGTATGTTCAAACGCATCCAGGCCTTCGTGGTACCAGCGAACCAGAACGGACTGGGCGGTTTTCTCCAGATACGGAACGTGGATCTGGATATCGTGCGCCTGACCGATACGATCCAGACGGCCGATACGCTGCTCAAGCAGATCTGGGTTAAACGGCAGATCGAACATCACCAGATTGCTGGCGAACTGGAAGTTACGGCCTTCAGAACCGATTTCGGAGCACAGCAGAACCTGCGCGCCGCTGTCCTCTTCACTAAACCACGCCGCAGCGCGGTCGCGCTCGATAATAGACATGCCTTCATGGAACACGGCGGCGCGAATACCTTCGCGCTCGCGCAGCACTTGTTCAAGTTGCAGGGCGGTGGCTGCCTTGGCGCAGATCACCAGCACCTTCCGGGAACGGTGCGCGGTCAGATAACCCATCAACCACTCCACGCGCGGATCGAAGTTCCACCAGGTGCCAGTGTCGCCTTCAAATTCCTGATAAATCTGCTCCGGATAGAGCATGTCGCGCGAGCGATCTTCCGCAGATTTACGGGTGCCCATAATGCCGGAGACTTTGATCGCCGTCTGGTACTGGGTCGGCAGCGGCAATTTGATGGTGTGCAGTTCGCGTTTCGGGAAGCCTTTTACACCGTTACGGGTGTTACGGAACAGCACGCGGCTGGTGCCGTGGCGGTCCATCAGCATGTCGATCAGCTCTTTACGCGCAGATCCCGCATTATCGCTGTCGCTGTTCGCGGCCTGAAGCAGCGGCTCAATATCCTGCTCGCCGATAAGATCGCTGAGGGTGTTAAGTTCATCATTAGAGAGACGATTACCGGCCAGCAGCAGCGCGACGGCGTCCGCCACCGGACGGTAGTTTTTCTGCTCTTCAACAAACTGCTCAAAATCGTGGAAACGGTTCGGATCGAGCAGGCGCAGACGGGCGAAGTGGCTCTCAAGACCCAGCTGCTCCGGGGTGGCGGTCAGAAGCAGAACACCCGGTACGCGCTCGGCAAGCTGCTCAATCGCCATGTATTCGCGGCTTGGCGCATCCTCGCTCCAGACGAGGTGGTGTGCTTCGTCGACGACCATCAGATCCCATTCAGCGTCGCACAGATGCTCCAGGCGTTGCTTGCTGCGGCGCACGAAGTCCAGGGAGCAGATCACCAGCTGTTCGGTTTCAAACGGGTTGTCCGCATCGTGCTGGGCTTCGGCGTAGCGTTCGTCATCGAACAGAGAGAAGCGCAGGTTAAAGCGGCGCAGCATCTCGACCAGCCACTGGTGTTGCAGCGTTTCCGGCACCACAATCAGCACGCGCTCGGCAGCGCCAGAGAGCAGCTGCTGGTGCAGGATCATGCCTGCTTCGATGGTTTTACCCAGGCCCACTTCGTCAGCCAGCAGCACGCGAGGCGCATGGCGACGGCCCACGTCATGGGCGATATTCAGCTGATGGGGAATAAGGCTGGTACGCTGACCGCGCAGGCCGCTCCACGGCATGCGGTACTGCTCACTCTGGAACTTACGCGCGCGGTAGCGCAGGGAGAAGCGATCCATTCGGTCGATTTGCCCGGCAAACAGACGGTCCTGCGGCTTGCTGAACACCAGTTTGCTGTCGAGCAGCACTTCACGCAGGATGACATTCGTCTCGTCGGTATCAAGACGCGTTCCGATGTAGGCGAGCAGTCCATTCTCTTCTTTTACGTCTTCAACCTTCAGTTGCCAGCCGTCATGGCTGGTCACGGTATCACCCGGATTGAACATTACGCGGGTAACAGGGGAGTCATTGCGAGCGTACAGGCGGTTTTCACCGGTAGCAGGGAAAAGGAGGGTAACCATGCGCGCATCGACGGCAACGACGGTTCCTAATCCAAGTTCGCTTTCTGTATCGCTGATCCAGCGTTGACCAAGTGTAAAAGGCATAGTTGTTCGGCTCTAATCTTTAATTGCAGGCAATAGTTCGACCCCGTCAAAAAAGACGGTCATCGAAAAATGGGTCCGGGAATGGAAAGGGCGCTATGGTACTGGATGGCAACGGTTTCGTCACGCGTCAAAATAGCCCAAGTTGTCCTGTCACTAGTGTAGCAAAGTCGTCATTGATGAACGGTAAAATTCCCTCCGCAACCGGCTGAAGCTGGCGGGTCAGGTAGTGATCGTAATCAAGCGGAGACTGCTGGTAATCAACGGGTTCCGGGCCGTTAGTGGTCCAGACGTATTTGATCGTTCCCCGGTTCTGATACTGCGGCGCACGGCCCCGGCGAACGTTCTCTTCATCCGCCAGCCGCGCGGCGCGTACGTGGGGAGGAACGTTACGTTGATATTCGGCCAGGGGGCGGCGCAGGCGCTTGCGATACACCAGCTGGTCATCCAGTTCACCCGCCATCAGGCTGGCGATGGTGTCGCGCACATAATCCTGATAAGGCTCATTGCGGAACACCCGCAGGTAGAGTGTCTGCTGGAACTGCTGTGCCAGCGGCGTCCAGTCGGTGCGCACTGTCTCCAGCCCTTTAAACACCATCCGCTGCGTGTCACCTTCCTGAATCAGCCCGGCGTAGCGCTTCTTGCTGCCCTGGTCGGTTCCGCGAATGGTCGGCATTAAAAAGCGGGCAAAATGGGTTTCAAACTCCAGCTCTAACGCGCTGGTTAACCGCTCTTTTTGCAAACTTTCGCGCCACCAGTCGTTCACAAAGGCGACCAGATCTTTGCCGATTTGTGAGGCGTCGTCTTCCGAATGGGCGGCTTTCAGCCAGACAAAGGTGGAGTCTGTATCGCCATAAATCACATCATAGCCCCGGGATTCAATCAGCGCTTTGGTCTGGCGCATAATCTCGTGCCCGCGCATGGTGATGGACGACGCCAGACGGGGATCAAAGAAGCGGCAGGCACTGGTACCCAGCACGCCGTAAAAGGCGTTCATAATGATTTTCAGCGCCTGTGAGAGCGGCTTGTTGCCGTGGCGCTTGGCCTCATCGCGGCCGTGCCAGATGTTTCCCACAATTTCGGGCAGGCAGTGTTTTTCCCGCGAGAAGCGTGCTCCAAGAAAACCTTCGGTGCTGTGCGCATCGTCTGGCTGCGCCATCCCCTCCACCAGCCCCACCGGATCAATCAGAAACGTGCGGATAATGGACGGATACAGGCTTTTATAATCCAGCACCAGCACCGAGTCATACAGCCCGGGCCGTGAATCCATCACGTAACCGCCGGGGCTGGCCTGCGGCGGCACGTCGCCGAGGTTAGGGGCGACATAGCCCGCCCGGTGCATCCGCGGGAAATAGAGGTGGCTGAAGGCCGCTACCGAGCCGCCGTGCCTGTCGACCGCAAGGCCGTTCACCGTCGCCCGCTCCAGCAGGAAGGGCATGATCTCGGTTTTGTGGAAGATCTGCGTCACCAGCTCGCAATCTTTCAGGTTATAGGTGGCGAGCGCGGGTTTGTCTTCATTAAAGCGCCGGTCGATCTCGTCCATTCGGTCCCAGGGATTGTCGATGGATTTACCTTCGCCGAGCAGTTCCTGGGCGACCGCTTCCAGCGAGAAGGAAGAGAAGTTCCAGAAGGCGGATTTCAGCGCCTCGATGCCGTCGATAATCAGGCGACCGTTAGCCTGCGCGAAGAAAACACCGTTCTTAAAACCATGCTCACGCCACTCCAGCTCGCTGTTGCCGCGCCCCAGAATCAGCGGGATACGGTAACGCTCGGCATGTTTTTGCAGCACGCGCAGGTCAAACTGCACTACGTTCCAGCCGATCAGAACATCCGGATCGTGCTCGGCAAACCACTGGTTAAGCTTCTCCAGCAGTTGCGGGCGGCTGTTGACGTACTCCAGATTAAAATCCAGCGCGGACGCATCGCCGTTTGGCGGCCCGAGCATATAGACAACCCGCTGCCCACAGCCTTCCAGACCAACGCAGTACAGTTCGCCGTGGCGGGTGGTTTCGATATCCAGCGAGACCCACTTGAGCGGGGGGCGATAATTCGGGCTAGGCTTGAGGCGCGCGTTAACGATCCTGCCATTTTGCGCGGTGCCATCTACCCAGACGGGGGCGGTGATAAACCGCTCCATCAGAAAGCGTTCAGGCGGGCGAATGTCGGCCTCGTAAAGCGTCACGCCCGCTTCACGGAGCAGTTTTTCATAGCGCATTAACTGGCGATGGGCGCGGCAATAGAGGCCGTAAACCGGCTGGCGGTGGAAATCTTTCAGTTCAAGCGGGGTTATGCGCCAGCCGTTTTCGCCGCGCAGCATTTGTTTCACTTTCTCGACGTGAGCTTCAGGAATAAAGGCCACGGACTCCTGCGGCGGGAGCGTAACGTTTAGCGGGCCGTTGTCCGTTGCCAGCCAGAATTCAACCTCAGTACCCTGAGGGGTATCCCGCCAGTGTCTGGTCAGTAAAAAGCCTTCTTGCGCCTGCGTCACGGCGTTATCCCATAAAACAAAACCAGGCCTGATTATAGCCTGGTTGAGGGGTGTTTGCTGGGGTTTTATACAGTGCCTGTTCAGTCGGATGGCGCTGCGCTTATCCGGCCTAGAGGTTCCGAAGTCACGGTAAGCGCAGCGCCACCGGGCAAAGGTTTACTGCCCGTAGTAGGCTTTCGCACCGTGCTTACGCAGGTAATGCTTATCCAGCAGGGTTTGCTGCATATCCGGCAGCTGCGGTGCCAGCTGGCGGCAGAAGATCCCCATATAGGCGACTTCCTCCAGCACGATCGCGTTGTGCACCGCGTCCTCCGCGTTTTTACCCCAGGCAAACGGGCCGTGGGAGTGCACCAGCACGCCGGGCATTTGCGCCGCGTCGATTCCCTGTTTTTCGAAGGTTTCGACGATCACGTTCCCGGTTTCCCATTCGTACTCACCGTTGATCTCCGCATCGGTCATCAGACGCGTGCAGGGAATGGTGCCGTAAAAGTAGTCCGCGTGGGTGGTGCCGGTCGCCGGAATAGGCTGGCCCGCCTGCGCCCAGATGGTCGCGTGACGCGAATGGGTATGCACAATCCCACCGATGGTCGGGAAGGCCTGATACAGCAGGCGGTGAGTGGGCGTATCGGAGGAGGGCTTTTTATTGCCTTCAACCACTTCACCCGTTTCGATGCTGACCACCACCATGTCTTCTGCGGTCATTACCGTGTAATCCACGCCGGAAGGCTTGATCACGAACACCCCTTTTTCCCGGTCAACGGCGCTGACGTTGCCCCAGGTCAGGGTCACCAGGTTATGTTTTGGCAGCGCCAGGTTGGCTTCGAGTACCTGACGTTTGAGATCTTCTAACATTGTCGTCTCCTGCCGGATGGCGCTTCGCTTATCCGGCCTACAGAACCGTAGGTCCGGTAAACGAAGTGCCACCGGGCATTCAGGGCTTAGCGTTTTGAACCGTAATAGACTTCGTTCCAGCGCAGCGCGTCTTTAAAGGCTGGCAGACGGGTATCGTTATCAATCACGGTCAGTTCGATGTCGTGCAGCTCGGCAAACTGACGCATATCGTTCAGGTCAAGCGCGTGGCTGAATACGGTGTGGTGCGCGCCGCCGGCCAGGATCCAGGCTTCCGACGCGGTTGGCAGGTCAGGCTGCGCTTTCCACAAGGCGTTGGCGACCGGCAGTTTCGGCAGAGAATGCGGAGTTTCCACCGCATCGACGCAGTTCACCAGCAGGCGGAAACGGTCGCCGAGGTCGATCAGGCTGGCGTTAATGGCCGGGCCGGTACGGGTGTTGAAGATCAGACGGGCCGGATCCGCTTTGCCGCCAATGCCGAGGTACTGCACGTCGAGGATCGGTTTCTCTTCAACCGCGATGGATGGACACACTTCCAGCATGTGCGAGCCGAGCACCAGATCGTTGCCGTTCTCGAAGTGGTAGGTGTAGTCCTCCATAAAAGAGGTGCCGCCCTGTAGACCGGTCGACATCACCTTCATGATGCGAAGCAGAGCGGCAGTTTTCCAGTCGCCTTCGCCCGCAAAGCCGTAGCCCTGCTGCATCAGACGTTGTACCGCCAGACCCGGCAGCTGTTTCAGACCGTGGAGGTCTTCAAAGGTGGTGGTAAAAGCGTGGAAGCCGCCCTGTTCCAGGAAGCGCTTCATGCCCAGCTCGATGCGCGCCGCATCCAGCACGTTCTGGCGCTTGTCACCGTTGACCTGTGCCGCAGGCGTCAGGCGGTAACTGCTTTCGTACTCGTCCACCAGCGCGTCAACGTCGCCATCGCTGATGTCATTCACCACCTGCACCAGGTCGCCCACCGCCCAGGTGTTGACGGAGAAGCCAAATTTAATCTGCGCGGCCACTTTATCACCGTCGGTGACCGCCACTTCGCGCATGTTGTCGCCGAAACGCACCACTTTCAGGTGACGGGTATCCTGCTTAGATACCGCCTGACGCATCCAGGAGCCAATGCGTTTTTGTGCCTGGCCATCCTGCCAGTGGCCGGTCACCACGGCATGCTGTTGACGCATGCGCGCGCCGATGAAGCCGAACTCGCGGCCGCCGTGAGCGGTCTGGTTCAGGTTCATGAAGTCCATGTCGATGCTGTCCCACGGCAGGGAGGCGTTGAACTGCGTGTGGAATTGCAACAGCGGTTTGTTGAGGATAGCCAGGCCGTTGATCCACATTTTGGCTGGTGAGAAGGTGTGCAGCCACACCACCAGGCCAGCGCATTTGTCATCGTAATTGGCATCGCGGCAAATGTTGGTGATTTCGTCCGGGGTAGTCCCCAGCGGCTTCAGCACCAGTTTGCACGGCAGTTTGGCTTCCGCGTTCAGCGCATTCACAACGTGCTCCGCGTGTTTCGTCACCTGCTGCAACGCTTCCGGTCCGTACAAATGCTGGCTGCCAATCACAAACCACACTTCATAATTATTAAAAATGGTCATTATCGTGTCCTTAATATGTCAGGGTTGCCGTAGTGTCCGCGGTGCTTTTGGCCGGGGCGGCGACAGGGAGATAGTGAAGTTCGGCGCTTTTTGCCCATTGCTGGTAGCGCTGATAAAGCTGTTCAAAGCGTTGTGCCTGCTGAGTCTGCGGATGGAGCGTATTTTCGACGGCGCTCGCCATATGCTGTTGCGCGGTCGGGATATCCGCATGGACGCCTGCGGCCACGGCAGCGAAAATCGCGGCACCCAGCGCACAGCACTGATCGGAGGCCACAATTTGCAGCGGCCGGTTCAGCACGTCGCAGCAGGCCTGCATAATCACCGGATTTTTACGGGCGATGCCGCCCAGCGCCATCACGTTGTTCACGTCAATGCCCTGGTCGATGAAGCACTCCATGATGGCGCGCGCGCCGAACGCGGTGGCGGCGATCAGGCCGCCAAACAGCGCGGGCGCGTCGGTCGCGAGGTTGAGATCGGTAATCACTCCTTTCAGACGCTGGTTGGCAAACGGCGTACGACGGCCGTTGAACCAGTCCAGCACCACCGGCAGGTGGTCGAGAGACGGATTTTTTGCCCAGGCGTCGGTGAGCTGCGGCAGGAGCTGTTTTTTGCTCGCCGTAATCTGCGTTTTCAGTTCAGGATGCGCGGCAGCCAGCTGATCCAGCGGCCAGCCGAGCACGCGGCCAAACCAGGCATAAATATCACCGAAGGCGGACTGGCCCGCTTCAAGGCCGATAAAATCAGGCACCACGCTGCCGTCAACCTGACCGCAGATGCCTTTCACCGCGCGGTCGCCGACGCTGGCTTTATCTGCCGTCAGAATGTCACAGGTGGAGGTGCCGATAACTTTCACCAGCGTGTTGGGCTGCGCACCCGCGCCCACGGCCCCCATATGGCAGTCGAACGCGCCGCCGGAAATGGTCACGTTTTGCGGCAGACCGAGGCGTTTCGCCCACTCTTCGCAGAGCGTGCCGACCGGAATATCGGCGGTGAAGGTGTCGGTGAACAGCGGGTATGTCAGGTTTTTGTTGATGATCGGGTCGAGTTCATCGAAGAACGCTGCCGGAGGCAGACCACCCCAGCTGTCATGCCACAGCGATTTATGCCCGGCGCTGCAACGGCCGCGGCGAATATCCTGCGGACGCGTGGTGCCGGAGAGCAGGGCGGGAACCCAGTCGCACAGCTCAATCCATGACGCCGCTGCCTGTGCGACCGACGCGTCCGCGCGGGTAACGTGCAGGATCTTGGCCCAGAACCACTCGCTGGAGTAAATCCCGCCGATGTAGCGGGAGTAGTCAGTTTTGCCCGGCTGATGGCATAAGCGGGTGATGGCTTCCGCCTCTTCCACGGCGGTATGGTCTTTCCACAGCACAAACATGGCGTTCGGGTTGTCGGCAAACTCCGGTCGCAGCGCCAGTACGCGGCCTTCGGCATCGACAGGGGCAGGCGTTGAGCCGGTGCTGTCGACGCCAATCCCCACGACATCGGCCCGCTGGGCGTCGGTCAACTCCGCCAGAACGGTTTTGATCGCCGCTTCCATCGACTCGATGTAGTCCCGCGGGTGGTGACGGAACTGGTTGTTTGGCGCATCGCAGTAGCGCCCCTCTTGCCAGCGCGGATACCACTCAACGCTGGTTGCTATCTCCTGGCCAGTCGTACAGTCCACTGCCAGCGCGCGAACTGAGTCGCTGCCAAAATCGAGGCCAATTGCAATTGCCATGGTGTTGCTCCATCCAAAAAACAGGTATGGAAGAACATTAGAGACTAGGGACAAAAATCGTCAGGCAGGATCCGCTAATCTTATGGACTAAATTGCTGTAGCCACGCAAAGTGTGACGCCGTGCAAATATTCTATGTGGACATTTCTGCCGCACTTATAGACACTTTTGTTACTGCTTATCCGCCCGTGCTGGCGGAGAAATCAGGGGGAAAGGCTGAAACATGGCGGACGTAAAAGAGGCGTGATGCTTTTTGGATCTTTTCGCGGGCCATTTTTATACTGCTTTTATCGATATGGACAATTGGTTTCCTTCAGGACCCTTGGGAGAACTGAATCTATGGCCGAACCGCAAAACGATCCCTTACTGCCGGGCTACTCATTTAACGCCCATCTGGTGGCGGGACTGACGCCAATTGAGGCCGAGGGATATCTCGATTTTTACGTCGATCGCCCTCTTGGCATGAAGGGATATATCCTGAACCTGACCGTACGCGGAGAAGGCGTCGTCAAAAATGGGGATCAACAGTTTATCTGCCGCCCCGGTGATATGCTGCTGTTCCCGCCGGGGGAGATCCATCACTACGGGCGCCACCCGGATGCCAAAGAGTGGTATCACCAGTGGGTCTATTTCCGTCCGCGCGCCTACTGGCAGGAGTGGCTCTCGTGGCCGGCCATTTTCGCCCAGACCGGTTTATATCGCCCGGATGAGGCGCATCTGGCGCAGTTCCGTGAGCTGTTCGCACAGATTATTGAGGCAGGGCAGGCGGGCGGGCGCTACGCCGAACTGCTGGCCATCAACCTGCTTGAACAGGTGCTGCTGCGCCGCATGGAGGCCATCAACGAGTCGCTTAATCCGCCGCTGGACAACCGCGTCCGCGACGCCTGCCAGTACATCAGCGACCACCTTGCCGACAGCCAGTTTGATATTGCCAGCGTCGCCCAGCATGTGTGCCTGTCGCCGTCACGGCTGTCGCATCTGTTCCGCCAGCAGCTTGGCGTGAGCGTACTCAGCTGGCGCGAGGATCAGCGCATCAGCCAGGCGAAACTGCTGCTCAGCACCACCCGAATGCCTATCGCCACCGTCGGGCGTAACGTCGGCTTTGAAGATCAGCTCTATTTCTCTCGCGTGTTTAAGAAGTGCACCGGTGCCAGCCCGAGCGAATTCCGTGCGGGATGTGAATAATCGGTAAACATTCAGGTGAACTTCAGGCGCATCTTGTAAACTATTCAGACAATTGATGCCTTGACGCGGTGCAGGGCGCTAAGCAGAATCGCTGATTCGTTTTCTGACCGGAATAGTTATGCAGGCATTGCTGGAACATTTTATTACCCAGTCCGTTATGTATTCGCTCATCGCCGTGGCGCTGGTGGCGTTTCTGGAGTCGCTGGCGCTGGTCGGGCTGATCCTGCCCGGCACCGTGATGATGGCGGGGCTTGGGGCGCTTATCGGCAGCGGCGAGGTCAATTTCTGGCAGGCGTGGATGGCCGGTATTATCGGCTGTTTGCTGGGGGACTGGATCTCCTTCTGGCTGGGCTGGCGCTTTAAGAAGCCGCTGCACCGCTGGTCGTTCATGAAAAAAAACAAAGCGCTGCTGGATAAAACCGAGCATGCGCTGCACCAGCACAGCATGTTCACCATCCTCGTGGGGCGCTTCGTTGGCCCAACGCGTCCGCTGGTGCCGATGGTGGCCGGGATGCTGGATCTGCCCGTCGCGAAGTTTGTGGTGCCGAATATCATCGGCTGCGTCTTCTGGCCGCCGTTCTACTTCCTGCCGGGTATCCTGGCGGGCGCGGCGATTGATATTCCTGACGGTATGCAAAGCGGTGAGTTTAAATGGCTGCTGCTGGGCACGGCGGTGCTGCTGTGGCTGGCGGTCTGGCTCTGCTGGCGCCTGTGGCGCAGCGCGAAAGCCAGTGTTGATCGTCTGACGCGCTATCTTCCGCGCACTCGCCTGCTCTGGCTGGCCCCGCTGACGTTGGGGGTGGCCGTGGTGGCGCTGATCGCGCTGATCCGCCACCCGCTGATGCCGGTGTACGGCGAGATCCTGTTGAAGGTGGTGAGCCGTTAAGGTGTTTTCCCTCTCCCCTGTGGGAGAGGGCAAGGGTGAGGGCATCAGACCTCACGAATACCTAAAAGTGAAGATGCCCCCGCCTTACCACTCAGAAGTTCTTCTTTTTCCCCATCCCACAAAATACGTCCCTCCGCGATCACCACCGATCGCGGCGCGATGCGTGCGGCATCTTCGATGCTATGCGAAACCATCAGCATCGTCAGTTGTTCGCGCTCGCAAACCTCCTCAACCAGCGAGAGCATTTCCTGACGCAGAGCGGGGTCGAGCGCCGAAAAGGGTTCATCGAGCAGCAGCAGCGGCTGCTTGCGCACCAGGCAGCGCGCCAGCGCCACGCGCTGGCGCTGGCCACCGGAAAGCTCACCCGGTAGTCTGTTGATAAACGCAGCCAGGCCCATTTGTTCGGCGATCGCCTCCAGCGTCTGACGCTGCGCAACATTGAGCTTCAACCCCGGATCCATACCCAGCGCGATGTTCTGCCACACCGTAAGATGATTGAACAGATTGTTTTCCTGGAACAGCATCGACACCGGGCGCTTAGCCGGCGGAGCGTAGGTATACTCGCCATTATCAATGACGATCGACCCGCTGGCAGGCTGTAAAAAACCGGCAATCAGATTGAGCAGTGTACTTTTTCCGGCCCCGCTGGGGCCAAGCACTGCGATTCGCTCTCCCTGACGAACGGAGAGGGTAAAACGCATTGGCAGGTGCTCATAAAGCCAGGTTACATCAGTCAGTTTTAACATCACGCCCCGGAAGTTTTTCGATAACGGTAAATAACGCAAAGCACAGCAGCAACAGGAGTAGCGCCGTGACGGCGCCGTCCTGGCTACGATAGGAGCCAATTTGCTGATAAAGCCAGAACGGCAGCGTGCGGAAATCCTCGTTGCCGAAGAGGGCCACAACGCCAAAATCGCCAATCGACAGCACGCAGGCAAACGCCAGCGCCTGGGCCAGCGGACGCTTTAGCGCGCGCAGTTCGACCACCTTCAGACGCTGCCAGCCCTGCATGCCCAGCGACTGACACAGCAAACTGTAGCGGCTATTGATGTCGCGCATCGGGTTTTCCAGCACCTTGAGCGCGTAAGGGATGGCCATCAGTGCGTTGGTAAAAATGACGATGCCGTCGGCGCTTTCCGGCAGGCCGATGGTGCTGTTGAACAGTAAAAAGAATCCGGTCGCCAGCACAATGCCCGGCATCGCCAGGATCAGCATACCCGTCAGTTCCAGCGCGTGTCCGGCTTTACGGGCATGACGCGCGTGCAGTTCGCGGCTGCTCCAGAGCAGCATCATGGTCAGGATCACGCACAGTAGCCCGGCAGCCAGCGCGATGCGCAATGAGGTCCACGTTGCTTGCCACAGGACAGGCTGTTGCAGTACCGACAACACATTGCGATTCAGGCCATCAACAATAACGGCCAGCAGCGGGGGCAGCAGAAGCAGGAGTGCCAATGCGATTAGCATAAAATCCGCGACGCGGCTGTGCAGGCTGTCCTGCGGATCGCGCCAGCCTGTCAAGTTATTGCTACCTGTGGGGATCGCTTTACTTAGCCGCTGGCTGAGTAACACCAGCGCCAGGCAGCAGACCATCTGCACGATCGCCAGCAGCGCGGCGCGGCCCGGATCGTAGTCGTAACTTAAGGCCTGATAGATCGCCAGCTCAATGGTGGTGGCCTGCGGCCCGCCGCCGAGAGAAAGTACGGTCGCGAAGCTGGCGAAGCAGAGCATAAAGATTAGCGCGGCAACCGGAGCAATCTGGCGTCGCAGCCACGGCCATTCGACAAAGCGGAAGAACGACCAGCCGCGCATGCCAAGCTGGGCGGCAATCTGACGCTGCTCACCGGGAATGTTTTCCAGCGCCTGTAAAAAGAGGCGCGTCGCCATCGGCATATTGAAAAAAATATGCGCCAGCAGAATGCCTTTCAGGCCGTAAGGGGAGAAGGTCCATTCCAGACCAAGCAGGTTGAAGAGGGATGCCAGCCAGCCCTGCCGACCGTAGACGCTCAGAATGCCGAACACCGCCACCAGCACGGGCAGGATCAGCGTCATCGCGCACAGCCGCAGCAGGGCAAGCCTGCCGGGGAAACGTCTGCGATAGAGGGCGCGTGCAAGGAAAATGGCCGGGATCGCCGACAGCAGCGCGGAGAGAAACGCCTGCCAGAAGGAGAAGCGGATGACGTGCCAGAGATAGCTGTCGTGCCAGAGGGCGAGTAGATCGCTCTCTGGCGCGTTAAACCACAGCGCAAGGAATGCACCCAGGCTGACGACGACCATCAGTACGGCGGCGAGCAGCCCGGGAACTAACCAGCCGGGGATCAGCGGCTGACGGCGCGTTGCCATTCACTAATCCATGCGGCGCGCTGGGCGGCAACCTGCTGCGGCGTAAATTCCAGTGAGGTTTGCGGCTTGTTTAGCTGCTCAAAGCCTGCCGGCAGCGCAACGTCAGTGACCGGGTACATCCAGTTGCCGGTCGGAATAGCGTTCTGAAATGCCGGGGAGATCATAAATTTCAGGAATTTTTCGGCAAGCTCCGGCTGTTTGCTCGCGGCGGTGCGGGCGGCCACTTCCACCTGCAAATAATGCCCTTCAGCAAAGTTCGCGGCGGCGTAGTTGTCTTTCTTCTCGGCGATAATGTGGTAGGCCGGAGAGGTAGTGTAGCTCAGCACCAGGTCGCTTTCGCCTTTCAGGAACAGGCCATAGGCTTCGCTCCAGCCTTTGGTGACGGTAACGGTTTTCGCGGCCAGCTTCTGCCACGCTTCCGGCGTTTTATCCCCGTAAACTTTTTGCATCCACAGCAGCAGCCCCAGACCCGGCGTGCTGGTACGCGGATCTTCGTAAATCACGCGCCATTTCTGGTCACTTTCGACCAGCTCTTTCAGGCTTTTGGGCGGATTCTTCAGCTTGTTTTTATCGTAGACAAACGCAAAGTAACCGTAATCAAAGGGAACGAAGGTGTCGTTTTTCCAGCCGCCCGGTACGTTAACGGCATCTGCCGCCACGCCGCTTTTGGCGAACAGTCTGGTTTGGGTGGCGGCTTCCAGCAGGTTGTTATCCAGCCCGAGCACCACGTCGGCTTTGCTGTTTTTGCCTTCCATGCGCAGCCGGTTAAGCAGCGAGACGCCATCTTCCAGCGCCACGAATTTCAGCTCGCAGTTGCAGTCCGCTTCAAAGGCTTTTTTTACCACCGGGCCAGGGCCCCAGTCGGCGGAGAAGGAGTCGTAGGTGTAGACCGTCAGAACAGGCTTAGCAAAAACAGGCAGCGCAAACAGCGCCAGCAGAGGAAGAACGTTTTTTAACACTTTGCACCTCAGGGTTGAGTGGCAAAGGATTTTGAGAGACAGCCTCAAATCCCTTCGCCGGCGTTATCCGGATCAGGTTCGACGGGTATTATCTCAGCGCACATCAGTGATGCAGCACCCCGTTGAGAACGGCGCTATTGTAATGATTTGGTGAATATTACGAAAGCGTTATGGCTCCGGCGGCGCAAACCAGGCGGATTTAAAATCAAACCAGCCCAGGGTGTTCATCCGCAGGCCGCGCATGCTGCGCTGGCCCTGGATCAGCAGCCAGTGGTGAATCAACGGTACGATCGTCTGCCCGGCCAGTAATTCCTGACACCAGGCGGCCAGATCCATTTCTCCTGCCCGCCACCGTGCGGCGTCCTGCTGCCAGTCCCGGTTGATACAGTGCTGAATCAGGGGCACTTCGTACAGGTGAGAAAAGAGCGAGAAATCAAGCGGCAGCGTAAAGTTTGCGCTGTTGAGCCAGATATCGCTGATAACGTCTCCGCGATGCCATTCATCATAATCGACTTCCTGTATCGCCAGGGTCACGCCTTCGGCTGCCAGCAGCGTGCTCATGATCCTTGCGATAAACCTGTGCTCAATGTGATCGCGATAGTAGCTGAGGGTGATGGTCTCCAGTCCGGCAGGTTTTTCACTGCGCACTGGCTGCGCATGGTGCCAGCGCGGAAGCAGGCCATAGGCCGGAAACCACCAGGTCTGGTATTGCTCCTCTGCGTGATAAATCAGGTTAGCAGGGGCAAGAATATGGCTGATCCACCTGCGTACGTCGTGGTTTGCCCCGCGATGGCTGCGGCTATCAAAGAGCAGGTAGTAGCAGCCCTCCTCCAGGCGGCTTTCGAACGCCTTTTCACCGGCTGTTGGCCCTTCCAGGGTCAGGCCTGCGCTCAGCTCTTCGTTGAGATCCGGTAACACCCAGACGTTCACTTCGTCGATCAACGCCCTGTAGCCAAAGTAATCATCAAAGGCGCGGATCTTCAGCTGATTACTGTTGTTTCGTGTAACGGAGTAGGGGCCCGTACCAATCGGCTGGCTGGAAAAATTGTTCAGGGAGCGCCACTCGGCAGGCAGGATCATTGAGGGGACGTAGCCCAGAAGCCACGGAAGCCATTTGTCCGGCTGCGATAGCTCAATATCCAGCGTCCAGGCCGTTGGGGAGTGGATCCGCGAGATATGCGAATAGAGCGGCAGCGTGCGGGCGCGCTCTAAGGAATCGATAACGTCGCGCATCTCCAGCTCGCGTCCATGGTGGAAATGAATGCCGGGGCGTAGAAAGAAGCGCCAGTGCAGCGGGGACACCTGTTGCCAGTGATGGGCAATATCCGCTTCCAGTTCCCCGTTTCCCTCATTTATCCGCGTCAGGCCGCTGAATATCTGCCGGGCCATGTGGGTTTCAGAGCGACGTAACGCCGTACCGGGCAACAGATTTTTCATTGGGCGGTAGTAAAGCACCCGCAGAATGTGACGTCCCTGACGAAAGCTGCGTCCCAGATGCGAGACCAGCATCTGGCGCACGGCGGCTTTGTCGCCCACCAGCTGGACCAGCTGATCGATGCGGTCCTGCTCCAGCAGATCCTCCGCCCGCTGTTGCTGTAGCGCCAGGCCGGTATAAAGGAAAGTCAGGCGCGAGCGCTTGCCGCGTCCGGCTTCAGCCTCCCAGTTTAGCCAGCCCTGCTGCTGCATGGTGTTGAGGAGGGTACGCATATGACGCCGGGAGCAGTTGAGGAGTTCAGCCAGCTCGTTCAGCGTGGTCTCCTGCGATTGCCCCTCGCAGCACTGCCAGAGGCGGATAAATTGTTGTTGCAGACGACCAGAAGGCATAAAAGGGGAACTCCTGACAAAAAATCAGCAATTTATTAATCCCTATATTAAGCCAATAATCCTTATCGATGAAGCGAGGAGGTAAATTATGAAGAGGTCTACCGCACGTCAGTTTTATCAGCACTATTTTTCAGCGACAAAGGGAGTGTCCTGGCTGGCCCGCCAGTGCGCAGAGCAGCGGCTGAGAATACTGGAAGATCTGATGCAGTGGGACGTTACGAAACCGACCTCTTCTCGCTAACTCGCCTCGATCATGTGTGACTGAGTATTGGTGCTAATCACCCGCCAGCAAAATGTTTTTTGCTGGCTTTTTTCGTTTACTATTTCACCCAATTTCGATTCGCTTTCATAAGGACTTGCGCATGCTCTGGTTGATGACGATGGGGCGACGCCTGAATGGCGTGTACGCCGCTTTTATGCTGGTGGCCTTCATGATGGGCGTAGCCGGCGCGCTACAGGCGCCGACGCTGAGCCTGTTTCTCAGCCGCGAGGTGGGGGCGCAGCCGTTTTGGGTGGGCCTGTTCTACACCGTCAACGCCATTGCCGGGATCCTCGTCAGCCTGTGGCTGGCGAAACGATCCGACAGCCAGGGCGATCGCCGCAAGCTGATCCTCTTTTGTTGCGCCATGGCCGTGGGCAACGCGCTGCTCTTTGCTTTCAATCGTCATTACCTGACGCTCATTACCTGCGGCGTGCTGCTCGCCTCTCTTGCGAACACCGCCATGCCGCAGCTGTTTGCGCTGGCCCGGGAATATGCGGATAGCTCGGCGCGGGAAGTGGTGATGTTCAGCTCGGTGATGCGCGCCCAGCTCTCGCTGGCGTGGGTCATTGGTCCGCCGCTGGCCTTTATGCTGGCGCTGAACTACGGCTTTACCGCGATGTTTTCCATCGCAGCCGGGATTTTTGTCATCAGCCTGGCGCTGATAGCCTTCGCACTGCCGTCCGTGGCGCGCGTCGAACAGACAGCGGATAAACCGCTCACCCAGGTGAGCGGCTGGCAGGACAAAAACGTCCGCATGCTGTTTATTGCCTCGACGCTGATGTGGACCTGCAACACCATGTACATCATCGACATGCCGCTGTGGATCAGCAGCGATCTGGGCTTACCGGACAAGCTCGCGGGGATCTTAATGGGCACCGCTGCCGGGCTGGAAATTCCGGCGATGATTCTGGCGGGTTACTATGTAAAACGTTTCGGTAAACGGAAAATGATGGTGGTTGCGGTTGCAGCCGGGGTGTTGTTTTATCTTGGGCTGATCTTATTCCATTCGCGCGAAGCGCTGCTGGCGCTTCAGCTGTTTAATGCTGTGTTTATTGGCATCATTGCCGGGATCGGCATGCTCTGGTTCCAGGATCTTATGCCCGGACGCGCAGGCTCTGCGACCACGCTTTTTACCAACAGCATTTCGACCGGAGTGATCCTGGCGGGGGTGATTCAGGGGGCGCTGGCGCAAAGTTACGGGCATGGCTCAGTTTACTGGGTGATTGCCGCGATTTCGGTGGTTACGCTTGGGCTGACTTGCCGGGTTAAGGATGTCTGATTCTGGAAGGCGGCTTTACGAAACAAATCAATGGCCCGCTTTTTGCGGGCCATTGTCTTTAGCCCATAAACGCAGGCTGTTTTTTCTCATACGCTGAGATGGCGTCTTCGTGCTGGAGAGTTAAACCAATGCTGTCCAGACCGTTCAGCATGCAGTGGCGACGGAAGGCATCAATGCTGAAGCTGTAGGTTTTATCCCCGGCTTTCACCACTTCCCCTTCCAGATCCACTTCAAACGACATGCCCGGATTTGCCTTAACCAGCGCGAACAATTCATCGACCTGTTCGTCGCTCAGCGTCACCGGCAGCAACTGGTTGTTGAAGCTGTTGCCGTAAAAGATATCCGCGAAGCTGGGGGCAATAACCACCTTAAAGCCGTAATCGGTCAATGCCCATGGCGCATGTTCACGCGACGATCCACAGCCAAAGTTTTCCCGCGCCAGCAAAATGGAGGCGCCTTTGTATTCCGGAAAGTTCAGGACGAATTCCGGGTTTGGCACTTCGCCTTTATCGTCGAGGAAGCGCCAGTCGTTGAACAGATGCGTACCAAAACCCGTGCGCGTCACTTTCTGCAAAAACTGCTTAGGAATGATAGCGTCAGTATCGACGTTAGCGGCATCCAGCGGGACAACACGGCCCGTATGTTGGGTAAATTTCTCTGCCATGATTGTCTCCTTATTTCAGGCTGCGAATATCGGCGAAATGACCGGTGACTGCCGCAGCGGCGGCCATTGCCGGGCTGACCAGGTGGGTGCGGCCACCGCGGCCCTGACGGCCTTCAAAGTTACGGTTGCTGGTGGAGGCACATCGCTCGCCCGGATTCAGGCGGTCGTTGTTCATCGCCAGACACATGGAGCAGCCGGGCAGGCGCCATTCGAAGCCTGCTTCGATAAAGATCTTATCCAGACCCTCCGCTTCCGCCTGGGCTTTCACCGGACCGGAGCCCGGCACAACCAGCGCCTGCACGCCCGGCGCCACTTTGCGGCCTTTAGCAATTTCTGCCGCAGCGCGTAAATCTTCAATACGGGAGTTGGTACAGGAGCCGATGAACACTTTATCAATGCTCACGTCGGTCAGCGGTACGCCGGGTTTCAGCCCCATATAGGCCAGCGCCTTTTCCGCACTGGCGCGCTCGACCGGATCGGCGAAGGAAGCCGGGTCAGGAATGCTGTCGTTGACAGAAATCACCTGGCCCGGGTTGGTGCCCCAGGTGACCTGCGGGGCGATCTCTTCCGCCTGTAACGTCACAACGGTATCAAAAATTGCCCCCTCGTCCGTTTTCAGGGTTTTCCAGTACGCTACCGCGTCGTCAAAATTCTGACCTTTCGGCGCATGCAGACGCCCCTTCACATAGTTGAAGGTGGTTTCGTCTGGGGCCACCAGTCCTGCTTTGGCGCCCATCTCAATGGCCATGTTGCACAGGGTCATACGACCTTCCATGCTCAGCGCCTGGATAGCATCTCCGCAGAACTCAACGACGTGACCGGTGCCGCCTGCACTGCCGGTTTTGCCGATAATCGCCAGCACGATATCTTTCGCGGTGATACCCGGCGCGGCTTTCCCCTTCACTTCAATCTTCATGGTTTTGGCGCGGCCCTGCTTCAGGGTCTGCGTCGCCAGAACGTGTTCAACTTCAGAGGTCCCAATCCCGAACGCCAGCGCGCCAAATGCGCCGTGGGTTGCGGTATGGGAGTCGCCGCAGACGATGGTCATGCCTGGCAGGGTAATCCCCTGCTCAGGCCCCATTACGTGGACGATACCCTGATAGGGGTGGTTCAGATCGTACAGCTCCACGCCAAACTCGTTACAGTTCTTAATCAGCTCCTGCATCTGGATACGCGCCATCTCGCCAGATGCATTGATGTCTTTGGTCTGGGTGGAAACGTTGTGATCCATCGTGGCAAAGGTTTTACCCGGCTGACGCACCGGGCGCTTGTGCGCGCGCAGGCCGTCAAATGCCTGAGGAGAGGTCACTTCATGTACCAGATGACGGTCGATGTACAACAGTGGGGTTTCGTTTGGTGCTTCGTAGACCACGTGCGCATCAAACAACTTCTCATATAACGTCTTAGCCATGATTACACCCCTTCAGCGACATAGCGGGCAATGATGTCGCCCATTTCATCGGTACTGACTGCCGCCGTGCCGCGTGCTAAATCGCCGGTACGGACGCCTTCTTCTAACGCCCGGTTAATGGCGTTTTCAATTGCGGTTGCTGCATCGCCTGCATCCAGGCTATAGCGCAGCAGCAGAGCCAGGGAGAGGATCTGCGCAATCGGGTTGGCGATGTTTTTGCCTGCGATATCCGGCGCGGAGCCGCCCGCCGGTTCGTACAGGCCAAAGCCTTCTTCGTTCAGGCTGGCCGAGGGCAGCATGCCCATGGAGCCGGTGATCATGGCGCACTCATCCGAGAGAATATCGCCGAACAGGTTGGAGCACAGCAGCACGTCAAACTGGGACGGATCTTTGATCAGCTGCATCGTTGCATTGTCGATATACATATGCGACAGCGCAACGTCCGGGTACTGCTTAGCGACTTCACTGACGATTTCGCGCCACAAAATAGACGACTGGAGCACGTTTGCTTTATCAATAGAGGTCACTTTACGGCGGCGTTTGCGCGCTGACTCAAACGCGATATGGGCGATACGTTCGATTTCAAAACGGTGATAGACCTCGGTATCAAACGCTTTCTCATGCTGACCGCTGCCTTCGCGACCTTTTGGCTGACCGAAGTAGATGCCGCCGGTCAACTCACGCACGCACAGGATGTCGAAACCGTTGGCCGCGATATCCGCGCGCAGCGGGCAAAACTCTTCCAGCCCCGGGTACAGTTTCGCCGGACGCAGGTTGCTGAACAGTTTGAAGTGCTTACGCAACGGCAGCAGCGCACCGCGCTCTGGCTGCTCTGCTGGCGGCAGGTGTTCCCATTTTGGGCCGCCCACGGAGCCAAAAAGAACGGCATCGGCATTTTCGCAGCCTTCTACAGTCCCTTTCGGCAGGGGGGTACCGTGATTATCAATCGCAATACCGCCCACGTCGTAGTGGCTGGTGGTAATTTTCATCGCAAAACGCGAACGAACAGCTTCCAGTACTTTCAGCGCCTGTGCCATCACTTCCGGGCCAATACCGTCACCCGGCAACACAGCAATATGGTAATTCTTCGACATCACACGGTTTCCTTGTTGTTCTCTTTATTCTGAGCTTTGCGTTGCAACTCTTTTTCGACTTCGGCGGCGCGCCAGATGTTGTTCAGGACATGCACCATCGCTTTCGCGGAGGATTCGACGATATCTGTCGCCAGACCCACACCGTGGAAGCGGCGACCGTTGTAGTTGACGACGATATCAACCTGGCCCAGGGCGTCTTTACCGTGCCCTTTTGCCGTCAGGTCGTATTTCACCAGCTCTACGTCGTACTCAGTGACGCGGTTAATCGCCTGGTAAATGGCATCCACAGGGCCGTTACCGTTGGCGGCTTCCGCTTTAATTTCATCGCCGCAGGCCAGCTTGACGGAGGCGGTAGCGATATCGCTTGAGCCTGACTGAACGGTGAAGTAGTCCAGACGGAAGTGTTCTGGCTCTTCCTGTTGTTTATTGATGAATGCCAGTGCTTCCAGGTCGTAATCGAAGACCTGGCCTTTCTTGTCAGCCAGCTTCAGGAATGCGTCGTACAGCTGATCCATGTTGTAATCGCTGTCCTTATAACCCATCTCTTCCATACGGTGTTTTACCGCCGCGCGGCCAGAGCGCGAGGTCAGGTTCAACTGAACCTGGTTCAGACCGATGGATTCCGGAGTCATGATTTCGTAGTTTTCACGGTTCTTCAGCACGCCATCCTGGTGAATACCGGAGGAGTGGGCGAACGCGCCAGCCCCAACAATCGCCTTGTTCGCCGGGATCGGCATGTTGCAAATCTGGCTCACGGTCTGGCTGGTGCGCCAGATTTCGTTGTGATTGATGCGAGTGTGCACGTTCATAATGTCTTTGCGCACCTTGATCGCCATGATCACTTCTTCCAGCGAGCAGTTGCCGGCACGTTCACCAATGCCGTTCATTGCCCCTTCTACCTGACGCGCGCCGGCGTGAACGGCGGCGATGGCATTGCCCACAGCCAGGCCCAAATCGTCATGGGTATGCACGGAGATGATGGCTTTATCAATATTTGGCACGCGATCGTACAGGCCGGTGATGATGTTGGAGAACTCAAACGGCATGGTGTAGCCGACGGTATCAGGGATGTTGATGGTTTTGGCGCCGGCATTGATGGCGGCTTCCACCACACGGGCCAAATCGTCAATCGGCGTGCGGCCTGCATCTTCACAGGAGAATTCGACGTCATCAGTGTAGTTACGCGCGCGTTTGACCATATACACCGCACGTTCAATCACTTCATCCAGCGTACTGCGCAGCTTGGTCGCAATGTGCATGGGGGAGGTGGCAATGAATGTATGGATACGGAAGGCTTCTGCAACTTTCAGGGATTCCGCGGCCACATCAATATCTTTCTCTACGCAGCGAGCCAGACCGCACACGCGGCTGTTTTTGATGGTGCGGGCGATGGTCTGCACTGACTCGAAATCACCTGGCGAGGAGACGGGAAAGCCGACTTCCATAACGTCTACACCCATGCGTTCGAGGGCCAGAGCAATTTGCAGTTTTTCTTTAACACTCAGGCTCGCCTGTAATGCCTGTTCACCGTCACGTAAAGTAGTATCGAAAATAACGACTTGCTGGCTCATGGGTTAGGTCCTTGTCAGTCTTAGGGCGCCTTGCTACGAGCATAAAAAAACCCGCGCAGTGGCGCGGGTTTTTAGTTTTACTGAAGACGATTCAACGCTGAATTTCGCCCGCCAGTCTACCGCGCACAGTGGATGCGTTTAGTAGTAGTAGACGGGTGAAACGAAGGGTGCGAATCATGAATCGTGCTCCAGGTGAATGCGATATGCTTTTAGTGGTACTGGATACGCCAACTCATGTCAACCCCTCTCAGGCAAAACGGCCACTCAGTACAGGATAAACACATTAGCTAATTGTGCTGGTTTTTGCATGTCTAACCGATTTTATTGTCTATTATTGGACTGGCGATTCATCTCTGGAATAATTTGAATATAATTGGTAGCAATTGAACATACTATTTTTACCAATGTGCTGTGAAATGGAATCTGTTTCATATCATTGATTTATAAATTACATGAATGATTTGCGGGTGAGTAAGTTATCAAAATTGATATCATTTTGTTAATGAAAATGCGATGTATGCCATTAATAGTTTAATAACACTTAAGTCATTATTAATGAGTGCGTTGATTGTGCATTTGTCTGATTTATGGTTTCATGCCCACATTAAAGTTTGAGATATCTTTTGAACGATTTTTAGCTCTTCATTTATGGGATGCGTAAAGTCGCTCGTTGAATGGGGTTTCTTTATATATTCCGAATTTTAAATAATTCCCTTTCGCTTGTTGTATATGCATGGTAAATCATATTTTTCGAAGTTATTACTGTACCTTGGCAAAGGGAATTTAGCGTGACGGTGGAGTCAGAAATGCCAGAAAATAATATTAACCAACCACAGACTTATGATGGGGTTAAGCCTCAGTTGCGCACAGTGGATCTCAATCTGTTAACTGTATTTGATGCAGTTATGCAGGAGCAGAATATTACGCGAGCAGCGCAATCTCTGGGAATGTCTCAACCTGCCGTGAGTAATGCCGTAGCCAGACTTAAGGTGATGTTTAACGACGAGTTATTCGTCCGCTATGGAAGAGGTATCCAGCCCACGGCGCGTGCATTCCAGCTATTCGGTTCGATTCGTCAGGCGCTACAGCTGGTACAAAATGAGCTTCCCGGCTCGGGTTTTGAACCCTTAAGCAGTGAACGGGTTTTCCATCTCTGTGTTTGCAGTCCGTTAGACAATTATTTGACGTCTGTTATATATAATAAAGTTGAACAGATTGCTCCTAATATTCATCTCGTTTTTAAATCATCATTAAATCAAAATACTGAGCACCAGCTTCGTTATCAGGAAACGGAGTTCGTTCTGGGCTATGAAGAGTTTCGCCGTCCAGAGTTTGCCTGTGTTCCATTGTTTAAAGATGAAATGGTGTTAGTCGCCAGCAAAAAACATCCCCGTATGAATTCTCCGCTGCGTGAAAGCGATGTTTACAGCGAGCAGCATGCCGTGGTTGCTCTGGACAGATATGCCTCATTTAGTCTGCCGTGGTATGACACTGCCGATAAACAAGCCAGCGTGGCCTATCAGGGAATGGCGATGGTCAGCGTATTGAATGTCGTTTCTCAGACGCAGCTAGTCGCTATTGCACCGCGCTGGCTTGCTGAAGAGTTCTCCGATTCGCTGAGCCTGCAAATTTTACCTCTGCCGCTCAAGCTGAATAGCCGTACCTGTTATCTTTCCTGGCATGAAGCGGCGGGGCGGGATAAAGGGCATCAATGGATGGAAGAGCTGCTGGTCAATATTTGTCGTCGATAAGACAGGATGAATAAACTGCATGGTGCCATGCGGTTTATTCTGTGGTTTTTTATGCAAGCAATATTTTGTTCTGTGCGCATTTTTTCAGACACTCAGGGAGGCTTAAAAATAGATGATTTCCTGATCCATCCTCTTTTTAAGAGATGAATTATTAGCGTCTCCCCTCATAGCAGATGAATTCACCATATTCGTGTCTGACAGCTGTTTTTTCTGCTTTTATTGCCCATTCCCGCATTCCGTTTGCTAATTGCCTGGCTCATAACGAGCGGTTAAGGTATCCATCACTCTGCACATTATAAGATGGGTTTACCCTGTCAGAAGACGGCGCGGAAATGAATTCTGTTGACCGTCTATAACAAAAGCCTGGAGGCAAAGCATGGAGATGTTGTCTGGCGCGGAAATGGTCGTCCGATCGCTTATCGATCAGGGCGTGAAGCAAGTGTTCGGCTATCCTGGAGGTGCGGTTCTTGATATTTATGACGCGCTGCACACGGTAGGCGGTATTGATCATGTTCTGGTTCGTCATGAACAGGCTGCTGTGCATATGGCTGACGGCCTGGCCCGCGCCACGGGCGAGGTGGGTGTTGTGCTCGTCACTTCCGGACCGGGGGCGACCAATGCCATTACCGGCATTGCGACTGCGTATATGGACTCCATTCCCCTGGTCATTCTCTCCGGACAGGTGGCGACGTCACTGATTGGCTATGATGCGTTTCAGGAATGCGACATGGTGGGGATCTCACGCCCCGTGGTGAAGCACAGCTTTCTGGTTAAACAAACGGAAGACATCCCGGGCGTACTGAAAAAAGCCTTCTGGCTGGCCGCCAGCGGTCGTCCTGGGCCAGTGGTTGTCGATCTGCCAAAAGATATTCTCAATCCCGCGAATAAACTGCCTTACCTGTGGCCTGAGTCGGTGAGCATGCGTTCATATAATCCGACGACGCAGGGGCACAAAGGCCAGATTAAGCGTGCGCTGCAAACGCTGCTGGCTGCGAAAAAGCCCGTAGTCTATGTGGGGGGCGGCGCCGTCAATGCAGCCTGTGAAACGCAACTACGCGAACTGATTGAGAAGCTGAATCTTCCTGTCGCGTCATCGCTGATGGGGCTGGGGGCATTCCCGGCTACCCACCGTCAGGCGCTGGGCATGCTGGGTATGCACGGCACCTATGAAGCCAATATGACGATGCACCATTCTGATGTGATTTTTGCCGTCGGCGTGCGTTTTGACGATCGCACCACCAATAATCTGGCGAAATACTGTCCGCATGCGACGGTGCTGCACATTGATATCGATCCGACTTCAATCTCTAAAACGGTGCCGGCGGATGTGCCGATCGTGGGGGACGCACGACAGGTGCTGGATCAAATGTTGGATCTGCTGACGCAGGAGACCGCGTCTCAACCGCTGGACGAGATCCGCGACTGGTGGCAGCAAATCGAACAGTGGCGTGGCCGTCAGTGCCTTAAGTACGACACACAGAGTGAGAACATCAAGCCGCAGGCGGTGATCGAGACGATCTGGCGTCTGACCAATGGCGATGCGTATGTCACTTCTGACGTGGGCCAACATCAGATGTTCGCTGCGCTGTATTACCCGTTTGATAAACCGCGTCGCTGGATCAACTCTGGCGGGCTCGGCACGATGGGCTTTGGTCTGCCCGCCGCGCTGGGGGTGAAGCTGGCGTTGCCAAACGAAACGGTGATCTGCGTGACGGGTGATGGCAGCATACAGATGAATATTCAGGAGCTTTCTACTGCGCTGCAATATGAGTTGCCAGTGCTGGTGCTGAACCTGAATAACGGTTACCTCGGTATGGTAAAGCAGTGGCAGGATATGATTTATTCTGGCCGTCACTCTCAGTCTTATATGAAGTCACTTCCGGACTTTGTCCGCCTGGCTGAAGCCTATGGTCATATTGGCATGCGGGTAACCGATCCGTCAGAGCTGGAAGCGAAGCTCGGCGAAGCGCTTGAGCACGTTAAAAACAATCGCCTCGTCTTCATGGACGTCATCGTCGACGGCACAGAGCACGTTTATCCGATGCATATCCGTGGCGGCGGTATGGATGAAATGTGGTTAAGCAAAACGGAGAGAACCTGATATGCGCCGGATATTATCTGTATTACTGGAAAATGAGTCGGGCGCACTGTCACGCGTCATTGGGCTTTTTGCGCAGCGCGGCTATAACATTGAAAGCCTGACCGTTGCGCCGACCGATGACCCAACGCTCTCCCGCATGACGATCCAGACTGTCGGCGATGCGAAAGTGCTTGAGCAGATCGAAAAACAGTTGCACAAACTGGTGGACGTGTTGCGCGTCAGCGAGCTGGGGCAGGGGGCTTACGTCGAACGTGAAGTGATGCTGGTGAAAATTCAGGCCAGCGGTTACGGTCGTGAAGAGGTCAAGCGCAACACGGATATCTTCCGTGGGCAGATCATCGACGTCACGCCTTCTATATATACTGTGCAGCTTGCCGGAACGAGCGATAAGCTGGATGCGTTCCTGGCCTCCGTCAGGGATGTAGCAAAAATTGTTGAAGTTGCGCGCTCTGGCGTTGTTGGCCTCTCGCGCGGCGATAAAATCATGCGTTAGTTGCGCAAAAGGTTCGCCTCTTTCAGCCCGGTAGCCAAAGCCGGGCTTTTTTTTGCGTAATCCACCGACAACGCGGACAAAAGCGGTTGCCGTGAAAGCTATTCTGCGTTTAGATGTTAAAATATTTAACCATAACCTTGACAGGGCCATGGACTTTTTTCTTTTTTTGAGGGGCAATTGTGAAACTGGATGAAATCGCCCGGCTCGCCGGCGTGTCGAGAACCACGGCCAGCTATGTGATTAACGGTAAAGCAAAGCAGTATCGTGTCAGCGATAAGACCGTTGAGAAAGTGATGGCAGTCGTTCGTGAGCATAATTACCATCCGAATGCTGTCGCCGCAGGTTTACGTGCCGGGCGCACCCGCTCGATTGGCCTGGTGATCCCGGACCTGGAAAATACCAGCTATACCCGCATCGCCAACTATCTGGAACGTCAGGCTCGTCAGCGGGGCTATCAGCTGTTGATTGCCTGCTCCGAGGATCAGCCTGACAACGAGATGCGCTGCATTGAGCATCTGCTGCAACGTCAGGTTGACGCCATCATCGTGTCGACCTCTTTACCACCAGAGCATCCTTTCTATCAGCGCTGGGCAAACGATCCGTTCCCGATTGTGGCGCTGGATCGTGCGCTGGATCGTGAACATTTCACCAGTGTCGTAGGTGCCGATCAGGACGATGCAGAAATGCTGGCTGCCGAGCTGCGTACCTTCCCGGCTGAAACGGTGCTGTATCTTGGCGCTTTGCCTGAACTTTCCGTAAGCTTCCTGCGTGAACAAGGGTTCCGTACGGCATGGAAAGACGATCCGCGTGACGTTCATTATCTGTATGCCAACAGCTATGAGCGTGAAGCGGCTGCCCAGCTGTTCGAGAAATGGCTGGAAACGCACCCGATGCCGCAGGCGTTGTTTACCACCTCGTTTGCCCTGTTGCAGGGGGTGATGGATGTGACGTTACGTCGCGATGGCAAACTGCCATCCGATCTGGCGATTGCGACCTTCGGCGATAACGAACTGCTCGACTTCCTGCAATGTCCGGTGCTGGCCGTGGCCCAGCGTCACCGCGACGTCGCCGAGCGCGTGCTTGAGATTGTTCTGGCAAGCCTGGATGAACCCCGCAAACCGAAACCCGGACTTACGCGTATCAAACGTAATCTCTATCGGCGCGGAATTTTGAGCCGCCATTAATATTTCCACAGGGGCGGTAAAACTGCCCCTTTTGAAGCGCATTTATTGCGGGAAATAATTCACGGATAAAAATTAGGATTTATCTCTAAGATTCATAGCCTGCTATTATTCTGAGTCCATTTTGATGTTAAAAAGTGCAATTATAATTTTTAACGGGCATTCCTTGTATTGTTTTGTTACAAACAGGTGCCAGCCGATGAATATTCAGCCATTTTTTACTCCCCCCTTCAGACCTCAACGCACACGAACGAATCCATCTGGCTTTGAGGTTAATCTGGCGCTGTTATCCCCCGGCGATATGCCTTAAAATGCTGCCCGCGTCGCAAACTGACACTTTATATTTCCCTGCGATGATATTGAGTGAGTCTTAACGCTCGTGTGCATATTCTGTTTTTTTCTTACAAATATTCATAACGTTAATTTTGCCTCGCCAGTTGTGTAGTAATTAGCCAGGTCACGCTTGCTCTGTAAATACGGTGCTTTCGCGCCGGTATAGAGAGAGACCTGGCTTGACAAGCTTTTCCCTCGCTCCGTAAACTCCTTCAGGTGGGAATTTGTGGGTTAAAGTGGTGAGGAGGGGTGAGACTGGTATGTTCCGTGGAGCAACGTTAGTCAATCTCGACAGCAAAGGGCGTTTATCGGTACCAACCCGATACCGCGACCAGCTGATTGAGAACGCTTCGGGTCAACTGGTTTGCACCATTGACATCAACTCCCCCTGCCTGCTGCTTTACCCTTTGCCTGAATGGGAAATCATTGAGCAAAAGCTGTCGCGACTGTCGAGCATGAACCCGCAGGAACGCCGCGTACAGCGGCTGTTATTGGGACATGCCAGTGAATGTCAGATGGATAGCGCCGGGCGATTATTGATTGCGCCTGTGTTGCGGCAACATGCCGGTCTGACTAAAGAAGTGATGCTGGTCGGACAGTTCAACAAGTTTGAACTGTGGGACGAAACGACCTGGTATCAACAGGTCAAGGAAGATATCGACGCTGAGCAGTCTGATTCCGAAACATTATCGGAACGGCTGCGGGACTTGTCTCTATAAATATGATGGAAAATTATAAACATACAACGGTGCTGCTGGATGAGGCCGTTAACGGCCTGAATATTCGTCCAGACGGCATCTATATTGATGGCACTTTTGGTCGCGGTGGTCACTCGCGTTTGATCCTCTCTCAGCTTGGAGCGGAAGGACGCCTGCTGGCAATTGACCGCGATCCGCAGGCGATTGCCGTTGCGCAAACCATCGATGATCCTCGCTTTTCCATCGTGCATGGACCTTTCTCTGCGCTTGCGGATTATGTCTCTGAGCGCGGCCTGACCGGCAAGATCGACGGGATTCTCCTCGATCTTGGCGTCTCTTCACCACAGCTTGATGATGCAGAACGCGGTTTTTCCTTTATGCGTGATGGACCGCTGGATATGCGTATGGACCCCACTCGCGGCCAGTCTGCCGCTGAATGGTTACAAACTGCTGACGAAGCGGATATTGCCTGGGTAATCAAAACCTTCGGCGAAGAACGCTTTGGCAAACGTATTGCCCGCGCCATCGTGGAGCGCAACCGCGTTGAGCCAATGACCCGTACCAAAGAGCTGGCAGAAGTCATCGCGGCGGCAACGCCGGTAAAGGACAAGCACAAACATCCTGCGACCCGTACCTTCCAGGCGGTTCGTATCTGGGTAAACAGTGAACTGGAGGAAATAGAGCTGGCGCTAAAAAGCTCGCTCGACGTGCTGGCCCCGGGTGGGCGGTTATCCATCATCAGTTTCCATTCGCTGGAAGATCGCATCGTAAAACGCTTTATGCGTGAACAGAGCCGCGGTCCGCAGGTTCCAGCTGGGCTGCCGATGACGGAAGAACAACTCAGAAAGCTGGGCGGCCGTCAGTTGCGAGCATTAGGCAAGTTGATGCCGGGCGAAGAAGAGGTGGCAGAGAATCCACGTGCCCGTAGTTCAGTGCTGCGTATTGCAGAGAGGACGAACGCATGATCAGCAGAGTGACAGAGACCCTAAGCAAAGTTAAGGGATCGTTAGGAAGCAACGAGCGCCATGCCTTGCCTGGCGTGATCGGCGACGATCTTTTGCGGTTTGGGAAGCTGCCACTCTGCTTGTTCATTTGCATCATTGTGACGGCAGTCATGGTGGTCACCACCGCTCACCATACCCGTTTATTAACTGCGCAGCGCGAACAGATGGTACTGGAACGCGATGCGCTGGATATTGAATGGCGAAATCTGATCCTTGAAGAAAACGCGCTCGGCGATCACAGCCGGGTTGAACGGATCGCAACGGAAAAACTGCAATTACAGCATGTTGATCCTTCGCAGGAAAATATCGTAGTACAAAAATAAGGGAAAACGCGACGCATGAAAGCAGCGGCAAAAACGCTAAAACCAAAACGCCAGGAAGAACAGGCCAACTTTGTCAGTTGGCGTTTTGCGTTGCTTTGCGGCTGCATTTTACTGGCGCTGGGTTTCCTGCTGGGACGCGTGGCGTGGCTACAAATCATCGCGCCTGACATGCTGGTGCGTCAGGGGGATATGCGTTCTCTGCGCGTGCAGGAAGTTTCTACCTCTCGTGGGATGATCACCGACCGCTCCGGCCGCCCGCTGGCGGTGAGCGTGCCGGTGAAGGCGATCTGGGCCGATCCGAAAGAGCTGCACGACGCAGGCGGGATCACCCTTGATAACCGCTGGAAGGCGCTCTCAGACGCGTTGAAAATGCCGCTGGATCAGCTGGCGTCACGCGTTAACGCCAACCCGAAAGGGCGCTTCATCTATCTTGCTCGTCAGGTGAACCCTGACATGGCTGACTACATTAAGAAACTGAAGCTGCCGGGCATTCATCTGCGGGAAGAATCCCGCCGTTACTATCCTTCCGGCGAAGTCACCGCGCACCTGATTGGCTTTACCAACGTGGATAGCCAGGGGATTGAGGGCGTTGAAAAAAGCTTCGACAAGTGGCTTACCGGCCAGCCTGGCGAGCGAATCGTGCGTAAAGACCGCTATGGTCGCGTCATTGAAGACATTTCCTCGACAGACAGCCAGGCCGCGCACAACCTGGCCCTGAGTATTGATGAACGCTTGCAGGCGCTGGTCTATCGTGAACTGAACAACGCCGTCGCGTTTAACAAGGCGGAATCGGGCAGCGCCGTGCTGGTGGATGTGGCGACAGGTGAAGTGCTGGCGATGGCCAGTAGCCCCTCATACAACCCGAATAATTTTGCCGGTACAGCAAAAGATGCAATGCGTAACCGCTCCATCACCGATGTGTTTGAACCCGGTTCGACCGTAAAACCCATGGTGGTGATGACGGCTCTACAGCGAGGCATCGTCAACGAAAATACCGTTCTGAATACGATCCCTTATCGAATTAACGGTCACGAAATCAAAGACGTGGCACGTTATAGCGAACTGACCCTGACCGGGGTCTTGCAGAAGTCGAGTAACGTCGGTGTGTCAAAACTGGCGTTAGCGATGCCGTCCTCAGCGTTAGTAGATACTTACTCACGTTTTGGGCTGGGAAAGGCGACCAATTTGGGGTTGGTCGGAGAACGCAGTGGCTTATATCCTCAAAAACAACGGTGGTCTGACATAGAGAGGGCCACCTTCTCTTTCGGCTACGGGCTAATGGTAACTCCCTTACAGTTAGCGCGAGTCTACGCAACGATTGGCAGCTATGGCATTTATCGTCCGCTGTCGATCACCAAAGTTGATCCACCGGTTCCGGGGGAACGTGTTTTCCCGGAATCTATCGTTCGTACCGTCGTGCATATGATGGAAAGCGTCGCGTTACCTGGCGGTGGCGGCGTGAAGGCCGCAATTAAGGGCTATCGTATCGCCATTAAAACTGGTACAGCGAAAAAAGTGGGGCCGGACGGCCGCTATATCAACAAATACATTGCCTATACCGCAGGCGTAGCGCCTGCAAGCAATCCGCGTTTTGCACTGGTGGTCGTCATCAACGATCCGCAGGCGGGTAAATACTACGGCGGCGCCGTCTCCGCGCCTGTGTTCGGGGCTATTATGGGCGGCGTGTTGCGCACCATGAACATTGAACCGGATGCGCTGGCGGCGGGCGAAAAAAGTGAATTTGTAATTAATCAAGGCGAGGGAACAGGTGGCAGATCGTAATTTGCGCGACCTTCTTGCTCCGTGGGTGCCTATGCTACCTGCGCGAGCACTGCGAGAGATGGTACTGGACAGCCGCGTAGCGGCTTCTGGCGATCTTTTTGTGGCAGTGGTGGGTCATCAGGCGGACGGGCGTCGTTATATCCCGCAGGCGATTGCGCAAGGTGTTGCTGCCATTATTGCTGAGGCCAAAGATGAGGCAACAGACGGTGAGATCCGTGAAATGCACGGCGTGCCGGTCATCTATCTCAGCCAGCTGAATGAGCGTCTCTCCGCGCTGGCAGGACGTTTTTACAACGAACCTTCCGACCAGTTACAGCTGGTTGGCGTGACAGGAACCAACGGAAAAACCACCACCACTCAGCTGATGGCGCAGTGGGCGCAGCTGCTGGGCGAAACCGGTGCCGTCATGGGCACGGTGGGGAACGGTCTTCTGGGCAAAGTAAGCCCGACGGAAAACACTACAGGCTCGGCGGTTGACGTGCAGCGTGTGCTGGCGGGCCTCGCTGAGCAGGGGGCGACCTTCGCTGCGATGGAAGTCTCTTCCCATGGTCTGGTACAACATCGCGTGGCGGCCCTGAAATTTGCTGCCTCTGTCTTTACTAACCTGAGCCGCGATCACCTTGATTATCATGGTGATATGGAGCACTACGAAGCGGCGAAATGGCTGCTTTATTCCACTCACCACCACGGGCAGGCGATCATTAACGCCGACGACGAAGTCGGTCGCCGCTGGCTGGAAAAACTGCCAGATGCGGTGGCGGTGTCGATGGAAGATCGCATTAATCCGAACTGCCGCGGCCGCTGGCTGAAGGCGGTCGAAGTGAACTACCACGATAGCGGGGCGACGATCCGCTTTGCTTCCACCTGGGGCGAAGGTGAAATTGAAAGCCGCCTGATGGGGGCCTTTAACGTCAGTAACCTGCTGCTGGCGCTGGCGACGCTGCTGGCGCTGGGTTACCCGATGGCGGATCTGCTGAAAACGGCTGAGCGTTTGCAACCGGTCTGTGGCCGCATGGAAGTGTTTAGCGCGCCGGGCAAGCCGACGGTGGTTGTGGATTACGCCCACACGCCGGATGCGCTGGAAAAAGCGCTGGAAGCGGCGCGTCTGCACTGCGCTGGCAAGCTCTGGTGCGTGTTTGGCTGCGGTGGCGATCGCGACAAGGGCAAACGTCCGCTGATGGGCGCCATCGCTGAGCAGTTCGCGGATATTCCCGTGGTAACCGATGACAACCCGCGTACCGAAGAGCCGCGGGCCATTATCAACGACATTCTGGCGGGCATGCTGGATGCGGGACGTGCGCGCGTGGTCGAAGGCCGTGCGGAGGCCGTGACTAACGCCATTATGCAGGCGCAGGAGAACGATGTGGTTCTGCTGGCCGGTAAAGGTCATGAAGATTATCAGATTGTCGGCAATCGTCGTCTGGATTACTCCGACCGCGTGACGGCAGCGCGTCTGCTGGGAGTGGTGGCATGATTAGCATTACGTTAAGCCAGGCCGCTGCGGTATTGCAGGGGGTGCTGCATGGTCAGGATCTGACCATCGAGGCTGTAACCACCGACACCCGTAAGGTGACGGCGGGCTGCCTGTTTGTGGCGCTGAAGGGTGAACGTTTTGACGCCCACGATTTTGCGCAACAGGCTAAAGATAACGGCGCGGGCGCGCTGCTGGTCAGTCGTAAGCTCGATATCGATTTGCCGCAGATTGTGGTGAAAGATACGCGCCTGGCGTTTGGCGAGCTGGCGGCATGGGTTCGCCAGCAGGTGCCAACACGCGTCGTGGCACTGACGGGCTCGTCGGGCAAAACCTCCGTTAAAGAGATGACCGCGGCGATCCTTAGCCAGTGCGGTAACACGCTTTATACGGCGGGCAACCTTAATAATGACATCGGTGTGCCGATGACGCTGCTGCGCCTGACCCACGAGCATGAATATGCGGTGATTGAGTTAGGGGCTAACCATCAGGGCGAAATCGCCTGGACCGTGAGCCTGACCCGTCCGGAAGCGGCGCTGGTGAATAACCTGGCGGCGGCACATCTTGAAGGTTTTGGTTCTCTGGCCGGTGTGGCGAAAGCGAAAGGTGAAATTTATACCGGCCTGCCGGATGACGGCATCGCCATTATGAACGCCGATAACAACGACTGGCTGAACTGGCAGAGCATCATTGGTTCACGTAAAACCTGGCGCTTCTCACCGAATGCGGCAAACAGTGATTTTTCGGCGACCAACATTCATGTGACGTCACACGGCACCGAGTTCACCCTCACAACCCCAACGGGCGACATCGACGTGCTGCTGCCCCTGCCGGGTCGTCATAACATCGCCAATGCGCTTGCTGCGGCAGCGCTCTCAATGGCGGTAGGTGCCTCACACGCGGCGATCAAAGCAGGTCTGGCAAATTTAAAAGCCGTGCCGGGGCGTCTGTTCCCGATCCAGCTGGCTGAAAACAAACTCCTGTTGGATGACTCCTACAACGCTAACGTTGGCTCAATGACGGCGGCCGTACAGGTCTTGTCTGAAATGCCGGGCTATCGCGTGATGGTTGTGGGCGATATGGCCGAGCTGGGTGATGAAAGCGAAGCCTGCCATGTTCAGGTGGGTGAAGCGGCGAAAGCCGCCGGGCTTGACCGCGTATTGAGCGCAGGCCCGCTGAGCAAGGCCATTGCCGATGCCAGTGAAGTTGGCGAACATTTTGCCGATAAATCTGCACTGATCGAACGCCTGAAGGCATTGATTACAGAAAAACAGATTGTGACTGTTTTAGTTAAAGGTTCACGTAGTGCCGCCATGGAAGAGGTTGTGCACGCATTACAGGAGAACGGGACATGTTAGTTTGGCTGGCCGAACATTTGGTCAAATATTACTCAGGCTTTAACGTCTTTTCCTATCTGACGTTTCGTGCCATCGTCAGCCTGCTGACTGCGCTGTTCATCTCGCTGTGGATGGGCCCGCGCATGATTGCCCGTCTGCAAAAACTCTCTTTCGGCCAGGTTGTGCGCAACGACGGTCCGGAATCGCACTTCAGCAAGCGGGGTACGCCGACCATGGGCGGGATCATGATCCTGACCGCGATTGTGGTGTCCGTGCTGCTGTGGGCGTATCCGTCTAACCCCTACGTCTGGTGCGTGCTGACCGTTCTGGTTGGCTACGGGATCATCGGTTTTGTTGATGACTACCGCAAAGTCGTACGCAAAGACACCAAAGGTTTGATCGCCCGCTGGAAGTATTTCTGGATGTCGGTGATTGCGCTGGGCGTGGCCTTTGCCCTTTACCTGGCAGGAAAAGACACCCCGGCTACCGAGCTGGTGGTGCCGTTCTTCAAAGACGTGATGCCGCAGCTGGGGCTGTTCTACATTTTGCTGGCTTACTTTGTGATCGTCGGTACCGGCAACGCCGTCAACCTGACCGATGGTCTGGATGGCCTGGCCATCATGCCAACCGTGTTTGTCGCGGGCGGTTTCGCGCTGGTAGCCTGGGCGACCGGTAACATGAACTTTGCAAATTACCTGCACATTCCGTACCTGCGACACGCGGGGGAACTGGTTATCGTCTGTACGGCGATTGTCGGGGCGGGGCTGGGCTTCCTGTGGTTCAACACCTATCCGGCGCAGGTCTTTATGGGCGACGTCGGTTCACTGGCGCTGGGCGGCGCACTGGGTATTATCGCCGTGCTGCTGCGTCAGGAGTTCCTGCTGGTAATCATGGGCGGTGTGTTTGTGGTTGAGACGCTGTCGGTGATTTTGCAGGTCGGTTCCTTCAAGCTGCGCGGTCAGCGCATCTTCCGTATGGCACCGATTCACCACCACTATGAACTGAAAGGCTGGCCGGAGCCGCGCGTCATTGTGCGCTTCTGGATTATTTCGCTGATGCTGGTGCTGATTGGCCTGGCAACGCTGAAGGTACGTTAATCATGGCAGATTACCAGGGCAAAAAAGTCGTTATCATCGGGTTGGGTCTCACCGGCCTCTCCTGCGTGGACTTTTTCCTTGCGCGTGGCGTGACGCCGCGCGTGATGGATACGCGCGTCTCTCCGCCGGGTCTGGACAAGCTGCCGGAGCAGGTTGAACGCCACCTGGGTGGTCTGAATGATGAGTGGCTGCTGGCCGCCGATCTGATTGTTGCCAGCCCCGGTATGGCGCTGGCGCATCCTTCCCTGAGCGCCGCCGCGGATGCAGGCGTTGAGATTGTCGGCGATATCGAACTGTTCTGCCGGGAGGCGCAGGCGCCGATCGTCGCCATTACCGGTTCGAACGGTAAAAGCACCGTCACCACGCTGGTGGGGGAAATGGCGAAGGCGGCGGGCAAAAATGTCGGCGTGGGCGGTAACATTGGTCTGCCCGCTCTGATGCTGCTTGATAAAGAGTGCGAGCTGTTCGTCCTTGAGCTTTCCAGCTTCCAGCTGGAAACCACTTCAAGCCTGCATGCGGCGGCGGCGACGATCTTAAACGTCACCGAAGATCATATGGACAGATACCCGTTCGGCTTGCAGCAATACCGTGCGGCCAAACTGCGCGTTTATGAAAATGCCAAAGTTTGCGTGGTGAATGCCGATGATGCACTCACCATGCCGGTGCGCGGCGCAGACGATCGCTGCATTAGCTTTGGTATTAATATGGGTGACTATCACCTTAACCGTCAGCAGGGCGAAACCTGGCTGCGGGTGAAAGGTGAGAAGGTGCTGAACGTGAAAGAGATGATGCTCTCCGGCCAGCATAACTACACCAATGCCCTGGCGGCGCTGGCGCTGGCGGATGCCGTTGGCCTGCCGCGATCTTCAAGCCTGAAGGCGCTGACCACCTTTACCGGCCTGGCGCACCGGTTCCAGCTTGCGCTGGAGCACAACGGCGTACGCTGGATTAACGATTCCAAAGCGACCAACGTGGGTAGCACCGAGGCGGCACTGAACGGTCTGCACGTTGATGGCACGCTGCACCTGCTGCTGGGCGGCGACGGTAAATCGGCTGACTTCTCCTCGCTGAAGCAGTACCTCAACGGTGATAACGTGCGCCTGTATTGCTTTGGCCGCGATGGTAGCGAGCTGGCGGCGTTGCGTCCTGAGGTCGCCGAGCAAACCGAGACCATGGAGCAGGCGATGCGTCTTATTGCCCCACGCGTGAAGCCCGGCGATATGGTGCTGCTCTCACCAGCCTGTGCCAGCCTCGATCAATTCAAGAATTTCGAACAGCGGGGTGATGTCTTTACCCGCCTGGCGAAGGAGTTAGGCTGATGCGTTTATCTCTCCCTCGCCTGAAAATGCCGCGCCTGCCAGGATTTGGTATCCTGGTATGGCTGTTTACGGCGCTGAAAGGCTGGGTGATGGCTTCACGGGATAAAGATTCCGACAGCCTGATTATGTACGACCGCACGCTGTTCTGGCTCACGCTGGGGCTGGCAGCGATCGGCTTTATTATGGTCACCTCGGCGTCAATGCCTGTCGGACAGCGTCTGGCAAACGACCCCTTCCTGTTTGCCAAGCGTGACGGGCTTTACATCATTCTCGCGTTCTGCCTGGCGCTGATCACCTTACGCCTGCCAATGTCGTTCTGGCAGCGGCACAGTACGGCCATGCTCATCGCCTCAATCATCATGCTGTTGATCGTGCTGGTTGTCGGGAGCTCCGTTAACGGGGCATCACGCTGGATTGCCTTTGGCCCACTGCGTATTCAGCCGGCGGAGTTCACCAAACTGTCGTTGTTCTGCTACCTGGCTAACTACCTGGTGCGTAAAGTTGACGAAGTCCGTAACAACCTTCGCGGCTTCTTAAAACCGATGGGCGTGATTCTGGTCCTCGCGATCCTGCTGCTGGCGCAGCCCGACCTCGGTACGGTAGTCGTACTGTTTGTCACTACGCTGGCGATGCTGTTCCTGGCGGGCGCAAAACTGTGGCAGTTCATTGCCATCATCGGGATGGGGATTTCGGCGGTGGTGCTGCTGATCCTCGCCGAACCCTACCGTATCCGCCGTGTGACCTCGTTCTGGAACCCATGGGAAGATCCGTTCGGCAGCGGTTACCAGCTGACGCAGTCGCTGATGGCGTTTGGCCGCGGCGAAGTCTGGGGCCAAGGCCTGGGCAACTCGGTGCAAAAACTGGAGTATTTACCGGAGGCGCACACCGACTTCATCTTCTCCATTATTGGGGAAGAACTGGGTTATATCGGTGTGGTATTGGCGCTATTAATGGTATTCTTCGTCGCTTTCCGCGCCATGTCGATTGGCCGGAAAGCGCTGGAGATCGATCACCGCTTCTCCGGTTTCCTGGCCTGCTCAATTGGTATCTGGTTTAGCTTCCAGGCACTGGTAAACGTTGGGGCGGCAGCGGGTATGTTGCCGACTAAAGGTCTGACGTTACCGTTGATCAGTTATGGTGGTTCGAGTCTGTTGATCATGTCGACGGCCATCATGTTTTTGTTACGCATAGATTATGAAACGCGTCTGGAGAAAGCTCAGGCGTTTACACGAGGTTCACGATGAATCAACCTAAGCGGTTAATGGTGATGGCAGGCGGTACCGGTGGACACGTGTTCCCGGGGCTGGCGGTTGCGCACCATTTAATGGAACAGGGCTGGCAGGTACGCTGGCTGGGAACCGCAGACCGCATGGAAGCCGACCTGGTACCTAAGCACGGTATCGAGATCGACTTTATTCGTATTTCCGGCCTTCGTGGCAAAGGGATCAAGGCGCTGCTGCTGGCGCCGGTGCGCATTTTCAATGCCTGGCGTCAGGCGCGCGCCATCATGAAGCGCTTTAAGCCTGACGTCGTTCTGGGCATGGGCGGTTACGTTTCCGGCCCTGGCGGACTGGCGGCGTGGTCATTAGGGATCCCCGTTGTTCTGCATGAGCAGAACGGTATTGCCGGTTTGACCAACAAATGGCTGGCAAAAATCGCCACCAAAGTTATGCAGGCCTTCCCCGGGGCATTCCCGAAAGCGGATGTCGTAGGGAATCCGGTACGTGTGGACGTGCTGGCGCTGGCGCTGCCAGATACGCGTCTGGCGGGTCGTGAAGGGCCGGTGCGGGTGCTGGTCGTCGGCGGTTCCCAGGGCGCGCGTATTTTAAATCAGACGATGCCGCAGGTTGCGGCAAAACTGGGTGATGCAGTGACCATCTGGCACCAGAGCGGGAAGGGCGCTCAGCAGACCGTTGAGCAGGCCTACGCGCAGGAAGGTCAGCCGCAGCATAAAGTAACTGAATTTATCGATGATATGGCCGCAGCCTATGCATGGGCCGATGTCGTGGTCTGTCGCTCGGGCGCGCTGACGGTGAGCGAAATCGCCGCCGCCGGTTTACCGGCGCTGTTTGTGCCGTTCCAGCACAAAGACCGACAGCAGTACTGGAATGCACTGCCGCTTGAAAAAGCGGGTGCCGCGAAGATTTTTGAGCAGCCACAATTTACCGCTGATGCGGTCGCCACTACCCTGGCGGGCTGGAACCGGGATGTATTACTGGAGATGGCGCAACGCGCACGCGCGACCGCTATCCCGGATGCAACGGAACGGGTGGCAAAAGAAGTGAGCCTGGCAGCCAAGGCATAATTCTCGCAGCGCGTGTTGCGCTGCACGATTTTTTTGAAGTAGTCGATGGCGTTTAGAGAATGAATACACAACAACTGGCAAAACTGCGTTCTATCGTGCCCGAGATGCGTCGCGTCCGGCACATTCACTTTGTCGGCATCGGTGGTGCTGGCATGGGCGGTATTGCCGAAGTGTTAGCTAACGAAGGCTATCAGATCAGCGGGTCTGACCTGGCGCCAAACCCTGTTACGCAGCAGCTGGCGTCGCTGGGGGCGACTATCTATTTCAATCATCGCCCGGAAAACGTGAGCGATGCGAGCGTGGTTGTGGTGTCCAGCGCTATCTCCGCGGATAACCCGGAAATCGTTGCGGCGCATGAGGCGCGCATTCCGGTGATCCGTCGCGCGGAAATGCTGGCGGAACTGATGCGTTTCCGTCACGGCATTGCGGTGGCCGGCACGCACGGTAAAACCACCACAACAGCGATGGTCTCCAGCATTTATGCGGAAGCGGGTCTCGACCCGACGTTCGTTAACGGTGGTCTGGTGAAAGCCGCTGGCGTGCATGCGCGTCTGGGCCATAGCCGTTATCTGATTGCGGAAGCGGATGAGAGCGACGCGTCGTTCCTGCATCTACAGCCGATGGTGGCGATCGTCACCAACATCGAAGCTGACCATATGGACACTTACCAGGGTGACTTCGAGAACTTAAAGCAGACCTTTATTAACTTCCTGCACAACCTGCCGTTCTATGGCCGTGCGGTGATGTGCGTGGACGATCCGGTTATTCGCGAACTGCTGCCGCGCGTCGGGCGTCAAATTACGACCTACGGCTTCAGCGAAGACGCGGATGTACGCGTAGAAGATTACAAGCAGATCGGTGCGCAGGGGCATTTCACCCTCGCGCGTCAGGATAAAGACCTGCTGCATGTCACCCTGAACGCGCCGGGACGTCACAACGCCCTGAATGCGGCGGCGGCGGTGGCTGTTGCGACAGAAGAAGGCATTGACGATGAAGCGATCCTGCGTGCACTGGAGAGCTTCCAGGGGACGGGCCGTCGTTTCGACTTCCTCGGTGAATTCCCACTGGAGCCGGTAAACGGTAAGCCAGGGTCTGCGATGCTGGTGGATGATTACGGTCACCATCCGACGGAAGTGGACGCAACCATCAAAGCGGCACGTGCGGGTTGGCCGGAAAAGAATCTGGTCATGATCTTCCAGCCGCACCGTTACACGCGTACCCGCGATCTGTATGACGATTTTGCCAACGTCCTTTCTCAGGTTGATACCCTGCTGATGCTGGATGTTTATGCTGCGGGTGAAACGCCGATTCCGGGTGCGGACAGTCGTTCTTTATGTCGTACCATCCGTGGACGCGGTAAAGTGGATCCTATTCTGGTTCCCGACCCGGCGCAGGTGGCTGAAATGCTTGCCCCGGTCCTGACGGGTAACGATCTGATCCTGATTCAGGGCGCGGGAAATATCGGCAAAATCGCCCGTACCTTAGCTGAAATCAAACTGAAGCCGCAAACTCAGGAGGACGAGCGTCATGGCTGATAAGATTGCTGTCCTGTTTGGCGGCACTTCCGCCGAACGCGAGGTTTCTCTGAATTCGGGCGCTGCCGTGCTGGCGGGCCTGCGTGAAGGTGGCGTGGACGCGCATCCGGTTGATCCGAAAGAGGTGGACGTCACGCAGCTGAAAGCGATGGGCTTCGATAAAGCCTTCATCGCGTTGCACGGCCGCGGTGGTGAAGACGGCACGTTGCAGGGGCTGCTGGAGCTGATCGGTATACCGTACACCGGCAGCGGCGTGATGGCATCCGCCATCTCCATGGATAAACTGCGCAGCAAACTGCTGTGGCAGGGCGCGGGCCTGCCCGTTGCGCCATGGGTTGCACTGACGCGTCGTGAATATGAATTGGGTCTGTCGGACAGCGTTAATACACGCATTGCGGCACTGGGCTTACCGGTTATTGTTAAGCCGAGCCGTGAAGGGTCGAGCGTGGGAATGTCCAAAGTTGATAAAGCTGTAGATTTGGCTGACGCTTTAGCACTGGCATTTCAACATGATGAAGAAGTTCTGATTGAAAAATGGCTTAGCGGGCCGGAATTTACCGTCGCGATGCTTGGCGAAGAAATTTTACCGTCAATTCGCATCCAACCCGCCGGAGTCTTCTATGATTATGAGGCGAAGTATCTCTCTGATGAGACGCAATATTTCTGCCCAGCGGGTCTTGAAGCAGAGCGTGAAGCCGAATTACAGTCTCTGGTGCTTAAAGCGTGGAATGTTCTGGGATGTCGTGGCTGGGGACGCATTGACGTAATGCTTGACGGTGACGGGCAATTTTATCTGCTGGAAGCAAACACGTCTCCGGGTATGACCAGCCATAGCCTTGTGCCGATGGCGGCGCGTCAGGCGGGAATGAGCTTCTCGCAATTAGTTGTACGTATTTTGGACCAGGCGGGCTGATATGTCTCAGGCTGCATTGAACACGCGCAACCGCGATGACGAAGAAGAATATTCCTCTTCGCGCCGGAGTAATGGAACGCGTCTTGCAGGGATCATCTTCCTGCTCGGGGTGCTGTGCACCGTGTTTATCAGCGGCTGGATGGTGCTGGGCTGGATGGAAGATGCGCAGCGGTTGCCGCTTTCAAAGCTGGTGGTGACCGGGGAGCGACACTACACGCGTAACGATGATATTCGCCAGTCGATTCTGGCGCTTGGGTCGCCTGGCACCTTTATGACGCAGGACGTCAACATTATTCAGAGTCAGATTGAACGTCTGCCGTGGATAAAACAGGCAAGTGTCAGAAAGCAATGGCCTGATGAATTGAAGATTCATCTGGTTGAATATGTGCCGATTGCGCGTTGGAATGATCAGCATATGGTTGATGTAGACGGAAATTCGTTCTGCGTCCCGAGCGATCGTGTCAACAAGCAGAATTTACCGATGTTGTATGGGCCGGAAGGCAGCGAAAACGAAGTATTGCAGGGTTTTCGTGAGATGGGGCAGGTGCTGGCTAAGGATCGCTTTACGTTAAAAGATGCTGCGATGACGGCGCGCCGTTCCTGGCAGTTGACCTTAACGAATGGCATCAAGCTCAACCTTGGCCGCGGCGATACAATGAAACGTCTGGCGCGTTTTGTAGAACTTTACCCGGTTTTACAGCAGCAGGCGCAGACGGATGGCAAACGGATAAGCTACGTTGATTTGCGCTATGACTCAGGCGCAGCAGTCGGTTGGGAGCCGGCTCCGGTCGAGGAACCTAATCAGCAACAAAATCAGGCACAGGTACAGGCAGAACAACAATGATCAAGTCGACGGACAGAAAATTGGTAGTAGGACTGGAGATTGGCACCGCGAAGGTTGCCGCTTTGGTAGGGGAAGTTCTGCCCGACGGTATGGTCAATATCATTGGCGTGGGCAGCTGCCCCTCCCGTGGTATGGATAAAGGTGGGGTAAACGACCTTGAGTCGGTGGTGAAATGCGTTCAGCGCGCCATCGACCAGGCTGAATTGATGGCAGATTGCCAAATTTCCTCTGTCTATCTGGCCCTTTCTGGTAAGCATATCAGCTGCCAGAATGAAATCGGTATGGTGCCGATTTCCGAAGAAGAAGTGACGCAGGAAGACGTTGAGAACGTTGTCCACACGGCGAAATCCGTGCGTGTTCGCGACGAGCACCGTGTGCTGCATGTGATCCCGCAGGAATACGCGATCGACTACCAGGAAGGCATCAAGAATCCGGTCGGTCTGTCGGGCGTGCGTATGCAGGCAAAAGTGCACCTGATCACATGTCACAACGATATGGCGAAGAACATTGTAAAAGCCGTTGAACGTTGTGGCCTGAAAGTTGACCAACTCATTTTCGCCGGACTTGCCGCGAGCTATTCCGTGCTGACCGAAGACGAACGTGAACTGGGCGTCTGTGTGGTCGATATTGGTGGTGGTACAATGGACATGGCTGTCTATACCGGCGGTGCGTTACGCCACACCAAAGTGATCCCGTACGCAGGGAACGTCGTGACCAGCGATATTGCTTACGCTTTTGGTACGCCACCGAGCGATGCAGAGGCGATTAAAGTGCGCCATGGTTGCGCGCTGGGCTCTATCGTCGGCAAAGACGAGAGCGTTGAAGTGCCGAGCGTAGGCGGTCGACCGCCGCGCAGCCTGCAACGCCAGACGCTGGCAGAGGTAATTGAGCCGCGTTATACCGAGCTGCTCAACCTGGTCAACGAAGAGATTTTGCAGTTACAGGAACAGCTTCGCCAGCAGGGTGTGAAACATCATCTCGCGGCGGGGATTGTATTAACCGGCGGGGCAGCGCAAATTGAAGGTCTTGCGGCCTGCGCTCAGCGCGTGTTCCATACGCAGGTGCGTATCGGTGCGCCGCTGAATATCACCGGTTTAACGGATTATGCCCAGGAGCCGTACTATTCAACGGCGGTGGGCCTGCTGCACTACGGGAAAGAGTCCCATTTAAGTGGTGAGGCAGAGGTGGAAAAACGCGTCTCGGTGGGGTCGTGGGTCAAACGACTTAACACCTGGCTGCGAAAAGAATTTTAATTTTTTTAAGAGACCGGAGAGAATTAGCGGTCTCGGGCGACAGGCACAACGGAGAGAGAGATTATGTTTGAACCTATGGAATTAACCAACGACGCGGTGATTAAAGTCATCGGCGTCGGTGGCGGCGGCGGTAACGCCGTAGAGCACATGGTGCGCGAGCGCATCGAAGGTGTTGAATTCTTCGCGGTGAACACCGATGCGCAGGCGCTGCGTAAAACGGCTGTTGGCCAGACGATTCAGATCGGTGGTGGCATCACCAAAGGTCTGGGAGCAGGGGCTAACCCGGAAGTGGGCCGCAACGCGGCTGAAGAAGATCGTGAAGCGCTGCGCGCTGCACTTGACGGTGCAGACATGGTCTTCATCGCAGCGGGTATGGGCGGCGGTACAGGTACCGGTGCAGCACCCGTTGTGGCGGAAGTCGCTAAAGATTTAGGTATTCTGACCGTTGCTGTCGTGACCAAGCCTTTCAACTTTGAAGGTAAGAAGCGTATGGCTTTCGCGGAGCAGGGTATCACCGAGCTGTCCAAGCACGTGGACTCTCTGATTACCATTCCGAACGACAAGCTGCTGAAAGTGCTGGGTCGCGGTATCTCTCTGCTGGATGCCTTTGGCGCGGCAAACGACGTGCTGAAAGGCGCGGTTCAGGGTATCGCTGAATTGATTACCCGTCCTGGCCTGATGAACGTTGACTTTGCAGACGTTCGCACCGTGATGTCCGAGATGGGCTACGCGATGATGGGCTCTGGCGTGGCGAGCGGTGAAGACCGCGCGGAAGAAGCCGCTGAAATGGCGATCTCTTCTCCGCTGCTGGAAGATATCGATCTGTCTGGCGCGCGTGGCGTGCTGGTCAACATTACCGCTGGCTTTGACCTGCGTCTGGATGAGTTCGAAACCGTGGGTAACACCATCCGTGCATTCGCCTCTGACAACGCGACCGTCGTTATCGGTACGTCCCTTGATCCGGAAATGAACGACGAACTGCGTGTGACCGTTGTGGCCACCGGTATCGGTATGGACAAGCGTCCTGAGATCACCCTGGTAACCAACAAACAGACTCAGCAGCCGGTTATGGATCGTTACCAGCAGCATGGTATGGCGCCTCTTACTCAGGAGCAAAAACCGGCGGCGAAAGTGGTGAACGACCCGACTCCACAAACGGCAAAAGAGCCAGATTATCTGGATATCCCGGCGTTCCTGCGTAAGCAAGCTGACTAAGAATTGGCTGGAATTTGGGGATTTGCGCTCTTTGTGCTAAACTGGCCCACCGTTAGTGATATACACTCTCGGTTGGATAGTTAATTTGGCGAGATTATACGATGATCAAACAAAGGACACTTAAACGTATCGTTCAGGCGACGGGTGTCGGTTTACATACCGGCAAGAAAGTCACACTGACGTTACGCCCTGCGCCGGCCAATACCGGGGTCATCTATCGTCGCACCGACTTGAATCCACCGGTAGATTTTCCGGCCGATGCCAAATCTGTGCGTGATACTATGCTCTGTACTTGTCTGGTGAACGAGCATGACGTGCGGATTTCTACCGTAGAGCACCTGAACGCCGCCCTGGCCGGTCTGGGTATCGACAACATTATGGTTGAAGTCGATGCGCCAGAAATCCCGATCATGGACGGGAGTGCTGCTCCGTTCGTTTATTTGTTGCTGGATGCCGGCATCGAAGAACTGAACTGCGCGAAGAAATTTGTTCGCATTAAAGAGACCGTTCGCGTCGAAGATGGCGACAAATGGGCTGAATTCAAACCGTACAATGGTTTCTCGTTGGACTTCACCATCGATTTTAACCATCCGGCGATTGACTCCAGCACCCAGCGCTATGCGATGAACTTCTCTGCGGATGCGTTCATGCGTCAGATCAGCCGAGCACGTACCTTCGGCTTTATGCGTGATATCGAATATCTGCAATCCCGCGGCCTGTGCCTGGGCGGCAGCTTCGATTGTGCCATCGTTGTTGACGATTATCGCGTACTGAACGAAGACGGCCTGCGTTTTGAAGATGAATTTGTTCGTCACAAAATGCTGGACGCGATCGGCGACCTCTTCATGTGTGGTCACAACATCATTGGTGCCTTTACCGCGTTTAAATCCGGTCATGCACTGAACAACAAACTGTTGCAGGCCGTCCTGGCAAAACAGGAAGCCTGGGAATATGTGACCTTCGAAGACGAAGCTGAACTGCCGCTGGCGTTCAAAGCCCCGACTATGGTCCTGGCGTAACGGTTAAAGCCGTTTCGTAAGAAAAGCGACTGGTTCACATGGTACTCTCTCCGACCAGGGAAGCCAGTCGTTTTTATTTCTGCCCTTCTTTAATTTGTCCCTTTCACCCCTGGCCTGTGTCGGGTGCCGAATAACGGTGTGTTCGCTGCATTATTGACCGTTTTTACCTGCCGCAAGGTGTCATTCCTGCTGCCGTGTATTGGCTTTAGTGGTAATATCTGGGCGCTAAAAAAGAATAACTAAACTCAGCCTGCACTGGCGGGCGAACGTGGTGGAGCAAGTGAGCGGAATACTGACGCGCTGGCGACAATTTGGCAGACGTTACTTCTGGCCGCATCTCTTATTGGGGATGGTCGCGGCGAGTCTCGGCTTGCCTGTGCTCAGCAACAGCGCAGACGCGGCGACGCCAGCACGTTCCACGACGACTAAACACGATCTCACTACACGGGTTAACTTCACTAATCTCGCATGGCTTGAAGCCAGCCGTCGTCCCAATTTCTCCGTTGATTACTGGCAGCAGCACGCGATTCGCACGGTTATCCGCCATCTGTCGTTCGCGATGGCGCCGCAGACGATGCCTGTTGCGGAAGAAACGCTGCCGGTCCAGGCTCAGCATCTTGCCCTGCTCGATACGCTTAATGCGCTTCTGACGCAGGACAACCAGCCGCCAGTGACCGTGAATCAGACGGCGAAAACGGATTTTGTTTCCCCTGCATCCTTCTCTGTTTCGACATGGATTAGCCAGGTTCACGGCATCCGTGCCGGGCCTCAACGCCTCAGCTAAATTAACCTTTTTCAATACCTTAATTTATCTGCCCAACTGGGGCGTTTGAGAATTTATTATGCTAATCAAATTGTTAACCAAAGTTTTTGGTAGTCGTAACGATCGTACCCTGCGCCGCATGCGCAAAGCTGTGAACGTCATCAACGGTATGGAACCGGCGATGGAGAAGCTCACTGATGATGAGCTGAAAGCGAAAACCGCGGAGTTCCGCGCGCGTCTGGAGAAAGGTGAAACCTTAGAAAGCCTGATCCCGGAAGCCTTCGCCGTTGTACGTGAGGCCAGTAAACGCGTTTTCGGCATGCGTCACTTCGACGTACAGCTGCTCGGTGGTATGGTGCTTAACGAGCGCTGCATCGCGGAAATGCGTACCGGTGAAGGTAAAACCCTGACTGCAACGCTGCCGTCTTACCTGAATGCGCTGACGGGTAAGGGCGTTCACGTTGTTACCGTCAACGACTATCTGGCGCAGCGCGACGCCGAAAACAACCGTCCACTGTTCGAATTCCTCGGCATGACCGTGGGCATTAACATGTCCGGCCTGCCGGCACCTGCCAAGCGTGAAGCCTACAACGCGGACATCACTTACGGCACCAACAACGAATACGGCTTCGACTACCTGCGTGACAACATGGCGTTCAGCCCTGAAGAGCGCGTCCAGCGTAAACTGCACTATGCGCTGGTGGATGAGGTTGACTCCATTCTGATCGATGAAGCGCGTACCCCGCTGATCATCTCCGGCCCTGCCGAAGACAGCTCCGAGATGTACCGTAAAGTCGACAAAATCATTCCTCACCTGCTGCGTCAGGAGAAAGAAGACTCCGATACCTTCCAGGGTGAAGGTCACTTCTCCGTGGATGAAAAAGCGCGTCAGGTCAACCTGACCGAACGCGGCCTGGTGAAAATCGAAGAGCTGCTGGTTGCTGAAGGCATTATGGAAGAGGGCGAGTCTCTGTACTCCCCGAGCAACATCATGCTGATGCACCACGTAACGGCTGCACTGCGCGCGCACGCGCTGTTCACCCGCGACGTTGACTACATCGTTAAAGACGGGGAAGTCATCATCGTCGATGAACACACCGGCCGTACTATGCAGGGACGTCGCTGGTCCGATGGCCTGCACCAGGCCGTGGAAGCCAAAGAAGGCGTGGATATTCAGAACGAAAACCAGACGCTGGCATCCATCACCTTCCAGAACTACTTCCGTCTGTACGAGAAGCTGGCGGGGATGACCGGTACCGCAGATACCGAAGCGTTTGAGTTTAGCTCCATCTATAAGCTGGATACCGTGGTAGTACCTACCAACCGTCCGATGATCCGTAAGGATATGCCGGACCTGGTATACATGACTGAAGCGGAAAAAATTCAGGCGATCATCGAAGATATTCGCGAACGTACCGCGAAGGGCCAGCCGGTACTGGTGGGGACCATCTCCATCGAGAAGTCCGAAGTGGTGTCTAACGAGCTGACTAAAGCAGGCATCAAACACAACGTTCTGAACGCCAAGTTCCACGCTAAAGAAGCAGATATCGTTGCGCAGGCGGGTTACCCGGCAGCCGTAACCATCGCCACCAACATGGCGGGTCGTGGTACCGATATTATGCTCGGCGGTAGCTGGCAGGCTGAAGTGGCGGAGCTGGAAAACCCAACCCCAGAGCAAATCGCGCAGATCAAAGCCGACTGGCAAGTGCGTCACGACGCGGTGCTGGCATCCGGTGGTCTGCACATCATTGGTACCGAGCGTCACGAATCTCGTCGTATCGATAACCAGCTGCGCGGTCGTGCGGGTCGTCAGGGTGATGCCGGTTCTTCCCGCTTCTATCTGTCTATGGAAGATGCGCTGATGCGTATTTTCGCCTCTGACCGTGTGTCCGGCATGATGCGTAAACTGGGCATGAAACCTGGCGAAGCGATCGAGCACCCGTGGGTTACCAAAGCGATTGCCAACGCCCAGCGTAAAGTGGAAAGCCGCAACTTCGATATTCGTAAGCAGCTGCTGGAATATGATGACGTTGCCAACGACCAGCGTCGTGCGATCTACACCCAGCGTAACGAACTGCTGGACGTGTCCGACGTGAGCGAAACCATCAACAGCATTCGCGAAGATGTGTTCAAAGCCACTATCGACGCTCATATTCCACCGCAGTCTCTGGAAGAAATGTGGGATATCGAAGGCTTGCAGGAACGTCTGAAAAACGACTTCGATCTCGAACTGCCAATCAAAGAGTGGCTGGACAAAGAGCCTGAACTGCACGAAGAGACCCTGCGCGAGCGTATCTACGAAACCGCGCTGGACGTCTACAAGCGTAAGGAAGAAGTGGTTGGCGCAGAGATGATGCGTCACTTCGAGAAAGGCGTAATGTTGCAGACCCTGGACTCCCTATGGAAAGAGCACCTGGCGGCAATGGACTACCTGCGTCAGGGTATCCACCTGCGAGGTTATGCGCAGAAAGATCCGAAGCAGGAGTACAAGCGTGAATCCTTCTCCATGTTTGCTGCCATGCTGGAGTCGCTGAAGTATGAAGTTATCAGCACTCTGAGCAAAGTTCAGGTGCGTATGCCGGAAGAAGTGGAAGCGATGGAGCAGCAGCGTCGTGAAGAAGCTGAGCGTCTGGCACAGATGCAGCAGTTGAGCCATCAGACCGATGAGAGCGAAGCCGCAGCAGCAATCGCAGCGCAGACGGGCGATCGTAAAGTTGGTCGTAACGATCCGTGCCCATGCGGTTCCGGCAAAAAATACAAGGCGTGCCACGGCCGTCTGAGCTAAGAACATAACAAACTGAAAAGGCGCAGATATCTGCGCCTTTTTTATGGAAGTGACATGATGAAAACACTGCAAATTGCTGTCGGGATCATTCGCAACCCGCAAAACCAGATCTTCATTACCCAACGTGCCGCCGATGCGCACATGGCCAACAAATGGGAATTCCCCGGCGGGAAAATCGAATCAGGTGAAACGCCGGAGCAGGCGCTGGTGCGTGAGCTTCAGGAAGAGGTGGGGATCACCCCGCTTGGCGCAACGCTGTTCGATAAGCTGGAGTACCAGTTTCCGGATCGTCACATCACGCTGTGGTTCTGGCTGGTGGAAAGCTGGGAAGGTGAACCGTGGGGTAAAGAGGGGCAGCCGGGTAACTGGATTGAGCTTCAGGCCAGCGATGCGGAAAAATTCCCGCCCGCCAATGAGCCTGTGATACTCCGGCTGGTTGCACAACCGTAGGCCTGCTAAGCGAAGCGCCAGCAGGCTTTGAACGTTACTGCTGGTTTTCGCTCCAGTCATCGCTATCCGAGAGATCGCCTTCGCTCGGAATGCGTTTCTCTTCCGCCGCCCATTCGCCCAGGTCTATAAGCTGACAGCGCTTGCAGCAGAATGGGCGAAATGGACTCACTTCTCCCCAGACGACAGTTTTCCCACAGGTTGGGCAGTTTACGGTGGTTACGTCAGACATCGGCACTCCTTAACAACAGGCCAGTTCAAAATCGAGGCGTTCCGGCACGGTGCCATGTTCACTGTCCAGCGGCATAAAGCGGATCGCGAAACGGCTTTTATGTCCGGAAATTTGCGGGTAAAGCTGCTCGCTAAGAGACAGATTCAGGCGCAGAAGATCGGCGTCGTCGCCGTTATCCTGATAGAAACCATTGAGACTGGTTTGTTTGCGGAACGGGGCAGAGTTACGCACAAGATCGAGGATCAAGGATAACGTCTGATTCATCGGCTCCAGGCTGCCCAGCCAGCTGTTCACCTGGCGATCGCGCTGTTCCTGCGGCATGTGCAACCACATATGCAGCGTTGGCAGGTCAAAGCTACAGCAACCGCCCGGTATGCTCAGGCGCTGGCGCACCAGCGCAATCAGACGATCCTCTCGTAAAAACTGGCCAACGCGCGGCGCGGCCATCAGCGTCGTGCTGCTGTTTTTCAGCTGCTGGCGTAAAGCGTCAATACGACTTTGATCCACGCCCGGTACTTCGGCCCAGGCCTGTAATTTACGCTGCTGGCGCTCCAGCTCTTTCAACAGCTCAGTGCGGACGTCACCGCGTTCAATCACATCCAGCAGATCGCCCACGTTGCGGAAAAAATGCAGCGCGGTGGCGTGATCGTTGACAGGCAGATGTTGTGAAAGCTGTTGAATAAGAAATTCTATGCGTAGCCAGGTACGCATTTTTTCGTTAAGCGGGTGCTCAAAAAGGATATGAGTCGACATTATGGTTTTTCCTGTGCAACGGCCTGCGCGGCGAAGGTCAGATACTGCGCGTGCAGACGAGCAACATCCGATGCAATGGCATCTGGTGCGCCGTTATTATCAATAACATCATCCGCAACGGCGAGGCGCGCTTCGCGCGTGGCCTGTGCGGCAAGAATTTGTTCAGCATGTTCGCGTGAAACATGGTCACGCGCCATGGTTCTCTGGATTTGCGTTTCGCGGGAAACGTCAATCACCAGCGTTCTGTCTGCTTTATTCTGAAGCTGATTTTCCACCAGTAACGGGACGACCCACAACACATAGGGCGAACGGGCTGCGGCAATTTGACGCTGAGTTTCCTGGTGGATAATGGGGTGGAGCAGGGCATTAAGCCAGGCTTTTTCCGCTGGATCGGAAAATATGCACTCACGCAGCTGCCGACGATTCAGGGTGCCGTCAGCCTGTATCACACGGCGACCAAAATGCGCTTCGATGGCGTTTAAGGCGGGTGTATTGGGTTCTACCACATGACGGGCAATGATATCGGCGTCGATAATCGTGATGCCGAGACGAGCAAACGCGTGCGCAACGGTGCTTTTACCACTACCGATGCCGCCGGTTAATGCGACGATATACCCCATTAAATCAGATCCTGGGAATTATTCAGTTTTAAAATCAGTTGCTTAAAATTCAAACTTACAACAGCCAATGTTTAGCTCTCTTTACCCGCTTTTTACCAGGTAAATTTATAGGATTGTAGCGTAAAAAAAGAGAATTTCGCAGTCTTGCGGAGCAGGTATTAGTGCGTATGATAGCGTCACTGGAGTTGTGCTTTTAATATATTTGCCTCTAACCCCAGGAATCCGCACATGCGTATCGAAGAAGATCTGAAGTTAGGTTTCAAAGACGTTCTTATCCGCCCTAAACGCTCTACACTGAAAAGTCGCTCAGACGTTGAACTCGAACGTCAATTCACCTTTAAGCATTCCGGTCAGACGTGGTCTGGCGTGCCGATTATCGCGGCCAACATGGACACCGTCGGGACCTTCGAGATGGCGACCGCACTGGCGCAATTCGACATCCTTACTGCGGTACACAAACACTACAGCGCTGAAGAGTGGGATGCGTTTGTCGCCTCCGCCTCGGCTGAAGTGGTGAAGCATGTGATGGTCTCGACCGGTACGTCTGATGCAGATTTCGAGAAAACCAAACAGATCCTGAACGCCAATCCGGCGCTGAATTTTGTCTGCATTGACGTGGCAAATGGTTATTCCGAACATTTCGTCCAGTTCGTCAGCAAGGCGCGTGAAGCCTGGCCAACCAAAACCATCATCGCGGGCAACGTGGTGACCGGTGAAATGTGTGAAGAGCTGATCCTCTCCGGAGCCGACATTGTGAAAGTGGGCATTGGCCCGGGCTCCGTTTGCACCACGCGCGTGAAAACCGGTGTGGGTTATCCGCAGCTGTCTGCGGTAATTGAATGCGCTGACGCTGCGCACGGTCTGGGCGGCCAGATCATCAGCGACGGTGGCTGCACCATGCCAGGCGATGTCGCGAAAGCCTTCGGCGGCGGCGCGGATTTCGTGATGCTCGGCGGCATGCTGGCAGGCCACGAAGAGAGCGGCGGTACCGTGGTGGAAGAGAACGGCGAGAAATTCATGCTATTCTACGGAATGAGCTCTGAATCCGCGATGACCCGTCACGTGGGTGGTGTCGCGAAATACCGTGCGGCGGAAGGCAAAACCGTTAAGCTACCACTGCGTGGTCCGGTCGAAAACACGGCGCGCGATATCCTCGGCGGACTGCGTTCTGCCTGCACCTACGTTGGGGCTTCCCGCCTGAAAGAGCTGACTAAACGCACGACGTTTATCCGCGTTCAGGAGCAGGAAAACCGCGTTTTCAATAGCCTCTGACGGCTACGGCTGGCGCGCGTCCGTGCGCCAGCGTTACCCCGCGCTCATTGCATCCCCCAGATGGAAAATCGGCAGATACATTGCCACCACCAGCGTGCCAATAATCAGACCTGTCACGACCAGTAGCAAAGGCTCAAGAAGCGCCGCCAGATTGTCTGCCTGCTGAAATGTCTGTTCCGTATGATGGCGGGCCAGATTTATCAGCATGACATCCAGTGAACCCGACACTTCTCCGGTGCGAATGAGCTGAATACACAGTGGCGTAAAAACAGAGGCCTTCTGAAAGGAGGACCACACGGGCATCCCCTGTTCGATATCGCTGCGTATCTCACGGAGTTTCTCCTGCCAGTAGCCACACTCAACGGTCTCCTCCACACTCTCCAGTCCTTGTAAAAAGGCAATTCCGGCCTGCTGGGTTAATGACAGCACGGTAAAAATTTGCCCCAGTTTTTGCCCGCGCGTCAGCGTGCCCATCACCGGTACATGTAACAAGACATACTGCCAGCGCGGATGCCGCCGCAGCTTACAGGCGATGACAACCATTGCCACGAGCAGGGCCAAAAGGGTGAGGATATGCGCCTGAACTAAGGCCGCCAGCCCCATGACTGCCTGCGTGAGCAAAGGGAGCGGGGTGTTGAACGTTTTGTAGATTGCAGCAAACTCAGGCAAAACCAGCGTGACCATCGCCAGCACCACGAAAACGGCCAGCGTCAGGATGATCAGCGGATAGCGCAGCGCTTTCTTCACCTTTGCACTGAGTTGCTGCTGGGATTTTTGTTGCTGCGCAAGCTGACGGCAGCAGGCTTCGAGCTTACCCGTCAGTTCACCCGTCTTCACCATCGAGACATAAAGGGGGCTAAACACCTCTGGCCATTTCTTCATGGCCTCTGACAGAGCGAAACCTTCGCTCAGGTCATCAGCAAGACTGTGCAGCAGCGCCTGCCAGTGCTGCAAAGGATGCTGTTCCGCCAGCATGTGCAGGCTTTGGGACAGCGTGAGTCCGGCCTGTAGCAGCGTGGCGAGCTGGCGAAAAATATCGTAGCAGTGCTGCACTTGCCATCGGTGGTGCTGCTGGCAGCGTTTTAGCGCCAGCGGGTGCAGCTGTTTAAGCACCAGAGCCGTGTAAGCTGCGTTACGGTCGATGGCCCAGAGGGTGCCGGTTTGCACCTCCCCCTCGGTGGTCAGGGCACGCCAGCGCCAGAGCGAATTAGCAGCCATCTGGCATTCCCAGGACGCGCAACAACTCTTCGAGCGGAGTCAGCCCTTGCTCTACGGCCATGCAGCCATGCTCAAACAATGAGGTCATTCCCGCCTGACGAGCGCTGGACCCAATCACCTCCGTGCTTGCTCCGCTGGCGATGGCCTGCCGCAGCGTGTCGTCGATGACGAGCACTTCAAAAATGGCTACGCGACCATAAAAACCGTGGTAGCAGCGATCGCAGCCGGTGGGTTGCCAGCGAGGAAGCGGCCGGGGCCACAGCGTGCGGGGTAATTCGGTGTGGCGGCTGGCTTCCTGTCGGCAGTACGGGCATAAACGGCGCACCAGCCGTTGGGCAATCACCATCGAGAGCGCCGAAGAGATCATCCAGCGCGCGACGCCCATCTGTTGCAGCCGTACCAGCGTTTCAGTCGTCGAATTAGTATGGAGGGTGGACAGCACCAGATGCCCGGTTTGTGCCGCCTTAATGGCAATTTCTGCCGTTTCGCCGTCACGAATTTCACCTACCATAATGATGTCAGGATCCTGCCTGAGCAGGGCGCGCAGCACGCTCTGGAAGGTCAGCCCCGCACGCGGATTAATCTGCGTCTGGTTTAAGCCTGCAAGCGGGATTTCAACGGGATCTTCCACGCTGCAAATATTAACGTCAGGGGTATTTCGCGCCTGTAACGCGCTGTACAGCGTCACCGTTTTCCCGCTACCGGTCGGGCCGGTGACCAGAATCAACCCCTGAGGGCTGTTAAGCGCCCCGGCAAAACGGGCCTGCTGGTCTGCGCTCATCCCCAGCTGTTCAAGCTCCAGAGCCTGATGTACCTGGTGAAGCAGACGAAGCACGATTTTTTCTCCACCGCTACAGGGAAGGGTTGCGATACGAAAAGAGACGGGGACGCTTGCCAGCTCCACCGTAAACTGACCGTCCTGCGGCAGGCGGCGCTCCGCAATATCCAGTTGACCCAGCACCTTCAGGCGTGCGGCAAGCGTCGTCCCGAGGGCGGCAGAGATCGGCGGTTGAGGGTAGAGAACACCGTCGATTCGCAAACGGATCTGGTAACCGTGCTCCGTCGGTTCAATATGGATGTCAGAAGCCCGCTGGTTTACTGCCTGCTGCAAGGTTGTACTGAGCACGTCAGCGGCTGAGTTTGGCGCGATGCCCGGCAGGTGTGATGATGAGAGGGACTGAAGCCGTTTTTCCATCCGTTCAGCCGTCCAGCACTCAATATCAATACGTTTCTGCGTGGCGAAGCGTAACGCTTCCATCAGCTCAGAGGCAGGATTACCCACCACCGCAATGCTGATCATCTCGGTGTCGCTTGCGAGTAGCAGTGCGTGATGGCGCTGACAGAGCGTCATAAGCTGTTCGGTATTCATTGTCCACTCCTGTCAGTTGTTGTCGAAGCGGAAAACATCTTCACAGGCTTGTCTGAGCGCCGTGTCGGACGCAATTTTGCAGTCACGCGTCCAGCCCGTCATACCGTTACCGTCGCTCCAGATCGGTGTCATGAGCACTTCAAGTCCGTTAAGGCTTTCCTGCCCTGTTAACGATACGATCCCCTTCGCCACGCTCATCGCTGAAACGTAACGTGTGGTTGTCGGGGAGGGGATGCCATTGGTGCCTGCGTCGCAGCGATCCACACCACCACGATCCAGGGCGCAAAGCTCAATGGCGGTGCGGTAGGGGATGAACGTTTGCAGCATATCGGTGAGCGCCGCTTTTCGCAGGTAGTTCTGATAGGCCGGGACGCCAATCGCGCTCAGGATGGCAATAATGCCAATGACTACCATTAGCTCAATCAGGGTAAATCCTTGTTGTCTGTTCATGTCTGCTCCTTATGTTAAGTGGCGCTACTGTGGCAGTGACTGCGCGCAGAAACGAGGGGCAAAAGCGTGAACGTGAAGGGGCTTTCAGGGAAATGATTCAGTGTTGCAGAGAAGGACAGCGTAATTGCGAGCGGTTTCGTATTTCCCCTCTCCGGGCGGAGAGGGGGGATAATTTATTTGAAGCGCATCGAGAGGTCGAGGGCGCGGACGTGCTTGGTCAGGGCGCCTACGGAGATGTAATCGACGCCGGTTTCAGCAAATTCGCGGAGGGTGTCGAACGTCACGTTGCCGGACACCTCAAGCTGCGCCTGGCCGTTTGTGCGTTTGACCGCTTCACGCATCTGCTCCGTGTCGAAGTTATCGAGCATGATGATGTCAGCCCCCGCTTTAATGGCCTCGTCCAGCTCCTCCAGCGTTTCCACTTCCACTTCGACGGGCACATCCGGATGCAGCCAGAAGGCTTTTTCCACGGCCTGACGCACCGAGCCAGAGGCAATAATGTGGTTCTCTTTGATCAGGAAGGCATCGGATAGCCCCAGACGATGGTTGGCGCCGCCACCGCAGAGTACCGCGTATTTCAGCGCGGTGCGCAGGCCCGGCAGGGTTTTACGGGTATCCAGCAGCTGCGTGCGGGTGCCTGCCAGCAGGTCAACGTAGCGGCGTACTTCACTGGCAACGCCAGAGAGCGTTTGCACAAAATTGAGCGCGGTGCGTTCACCAGTCAGCAAGACGCGGGACGGGCCGTCCAGTTCGAACAGTGGCTGATTCGCCGTGACCGCATCGCCGTCCTCAACGTGCCATGTTACCTGCACCTCGTCGCCCGCCAGCTGGGTAAAGACCTCCTCAACCCAGCGTTTGCCGCAGAAAACCCCTGCTTCACGGGTGATAACCACCGCATGCGAGCGTGTCTCTTTTGGCAACAATTGGGCGGTAATATCGTTATCGGCGCTGACGTCACCGCCGAGGTCTTCTCTCAGGGCATGGGCAACGCTTGCCGGGATATCACTATTAATACGTTCCAGAAGCGCGTCACGTCGGTGGTCGGGGTTATAGCGGCGAGGCGGCATGATAAAACTCCAAATTGGTAACGAATCATAATATTGAAACATGCTACTCTGAACCGAGTAACAGCACCATAGATAAGGAGTTCCAGCATGTTGTTAGAAAACGGATGGCTGGTGGACGCGCGGCATGTACCGTCGCCGCACCACGACTGCCGCCCGGAGGATGAAAAGCCCACACTGCTGGTGGTTCACAATATTAGTCTCCCGCCGGGTGAGTTTGGCGGTCCGTGGATCGATGCGTTATTCACTGGAACGATAGATCCCGATGCCCACCCCTTCTTTGCTGAGATTGCGCATCTGCGCGTATCGGCGCACTGTCTGATCCGTCGTGATGGCGAAGTGGTTCAGTATGTTCCTTTTGATAAGCGTGCCTGGCATGCCGGCGTGTCGAAGTATCAGGGGCGCGAGCGGTGCAATGATTTCTCCATTGGAATTGAACTGGAAGGAACGGACACCACGCCTTACACCGATGCGCAATATGAGAAACTGGTTGCTGTAACGCAAACGTTAATCGGGCGCTATCCCGCCATTGCAGACAATATTACAGGGCACAGCGACATCGCCCCCGAAAGAAAAACCGACCCCGGCCCGGCGTTTGACTGGTCCCGGTTTCACGCCATGCTTACCACGTCGTCAGATAAGGAGATAACATGACGTTGTTTACCATGCTGCTGGTTATGATCGCTGAACGCCTGTTTAAGCTCGGCGAGCACTGGCATCTGGATCATCGGCTGGAGGTGTTATTCCGCCGCATCAGGCATTTTTCCATGCTGCGCACGCTGCTGATGGCGGCAGGCGTGATGGTGATTACGTTCCTGTTGCTGCGCTCGCTTTACGGCCTCTTTTTCAACGTGCCGCTGCTGGTGATGTGGATCCTGCTCGGCGTGTTGTGTATTGGCGCGGGCAAGGTGCGTTTGCACTATCACGCGTATCTGAAAGCCGCTTCCCGGGATGATGCCCACGCGCGCGGCGCGATGGCGAGCGAGTTGACGATGATCCACGGCGTACCGCCGGACTGCGATGAACGCGAGTTTCTGCGGGAGCTGCAAAACGCGCTGCTGTGGATTAACTTCCGTTACTACCTGGCGCCGCTGTTCTGGTTCGTGGTGGGCGGACCCTGGGGGCCGGTACTGCTGATGGGTTACGCGTTCCTGCGCGCCTGGCAGACCTGGCTTGCCCGCTATCTTACGCCGCATGAACGTCTACAGTCCGGCATTGATGCCATCCTGCACGTGCTCGACTGGCTTCCGGTGCGTCTGGTAGGCGTGGTCTATGCCCTCATCGGTCACGGTGAAAAGGCGCTGCCCGCGTGGTTTGTCTCCCTTGCTGACCGCCATACCTCGCAGTATCAGGTTTTAACCCGACTGGCACAGTTCTCGCTGGCCCGTGAGCCGCACACGGACAAAGTCGCAACGCCAAAGGCTGCCGTCTCGATGGCGAAGAAAACGTCGTTTGTGGTGGTGGTGATTGTGGCGCTGCTGACGATTTACGGCACGCTGGTTTAAGCCAGCGCGCCGAAGCCGTTACGGTGTATCTGCGGGCGGGATGCCGAATTCAGGCATCCCGTTTTCGTTCCAGCGGATGAGTTTCAGGCGAGTATGGCGATTGGGATCGTAAAGCGGATCGCCTTCAATTTCAGTGTAGTTTCGCGCGTGGTAGACCAGCACATCTTCGCCTTCCGGCGTCTGCGTAAAGCTGTTATGGCCTGGCCCATACTGACGGTTTTCGTAGCTGGTGACGAACACCGGGCGCGGGGATTTATGCCAGTTAGCCGGGTTTTGCGGATCGGCATTCAGGTCTGCCCACAGTAATCCCATGCAGTAGTTCTCGTCGGTGGCGCTGGCGGAATAGCTGATAAACAGCTTATCGCCATGGAACAGCACCGCCGGGCCTTCATTGACCCAGAACCCGCGGCACTCCCAGTCATATTCCGGTTTACTGAGCATCACCGGCTCGCCTTTCAGCGTCCACGGATTTTCCATTTCACACAGGTAAAGATTCGAGTTACCGGAAATATCCAGGGCTTTTTGCGCCCACAAATACCAGCGTTTACCCTGATGAACAAAGGTGGTGGCATCCAGCGCGAAGGTGTCAAACGGGGTTTTGATTTGCCCTTTTTCCACCCACGTACCGGTGAGCGGATCGCGATCTGCGCATTCAATGGCAAACATGCGATGCTGGAACATCCCGAGCTGATCGAGCGCCTGGGTATGCGTGGCGGCAAAATAGATGTACCAACTGCCGTCGATATGATGCAGTTCCGGTGCCCAGATCAGCTGGCTCATCGGGCCGGTGTCGGGCTTGCGCCAGACAACCACCTCTTCGGCATCGCGTAAACCTTCCAGCGAGTCCGCGCGGCGGATCGCCAGCCGATCGTACTCCGGTACGGAGGCGATAAAGTAATATTGCCCATCGTGACGCAGGATATACGGGTCGGCGCGTTGTTCAATAAACGGGTTTGGCCAGGTTTGCATTCGGCTTTCCTTATTTAGTCTCAGCGGCTTTGAGTTCCTGATAATCGTTCAGCTCGCGATAGTTGGTGCGACGCTTTTCCAGATCGGACTGGATCTGCTTCATGGTCTCACGGTCCACTTTCAGCAGACGTACTACGCCCGCGGTAATTAAGTATCCAATGCCAGGAATGACGGTAAAGAGCAGCACGATCCCGTTGATGGCATCCGCGCTCTGCGCTTTTGCGCCCGCATCGTAGCCGTACCAGGAGAGCAGGAAACCGACCATTGCCCCGGCAATCGCCAGACCCAGTTTCAGGAAGAAGATGTTGCCGGAGAAGCTGATCCCGGTGATACGTTTCCCGGTTTTCCATTCACCGTAGTCGTCCACGTCGGCCATCAGGGACCAGTGCAGCGGGGATGGGATCTGGTGCAGGATGTTCAGCAGGACGTAAAGCACGACAATGGTTGTCGTCGCTTTCGGGTCGAAGAAGTAGAAGGCGCAGGAGAAAATCGCCAGCGCGATGTTGGTCCAGAAGAAGACCTTCAGCTTACACCAGCGGTCGGTCAGCACTTTCGCCAGCATACTGCCGAACATCATGCCGATCACGCCCAGGCTGATAAACAGCGTGGCGAAATGGGTGCTTTGCCCCATGACCCAGGTAACGTAATACATGGTGGCCGCCATGCGGATAAAGCCAGGGCAGACGTTGCACAGGGTTAACAGCAGGATTCGCACCCACTGGTCGTTCTTCCACACGTCTTTCAGGTCGTTTTTAAGTTCGTCATGGGTTTGCACCGCCGGACGCACGCGCTCGCGCACCGTGGCGAAGCAGAACAGGAACATGCAGGTACCAATCAGCGCCAGCACGGTCATCGCCATCTGGTAGCCTTTGGCTTTGTTATCCCCACCGAACCAGTCGGCCATTGGCAGGAGCGTTAGCGACAGCAGCAGCGTGGCGATACCAACCATAACAAAACGGTAGGACTGGCAGGCAACGCGCTCTTTCGGGTCGTTGGTGATCACGCCGCCGAGCGAGCAGTACGGAATATTGATGGCGGTATAGGTCAGCGACAGCAGGAAGTAGGTGACAAAGGCATAGATAACTTTGCTGTTATAGCTCCACTCTGGCGTGGTGAACATCAGAATGCTGAACAGCGCATAGGGGAAGGCAATCCACAGCAGCCATGGACGAAACCGGCCATATTTGCTGCGGGTACGGTCAGCAATCGCGCCCATGATCGGGTCCGTTACGGCATCAATGACGCGCACGGACAGGAGTAAAACGCCAACCAGTGCAGGAGCCAGACCAAAAATATCCGTATAAAAATAGTTAACAAATAACATGATGGCGCCAAAGATAATGTTGCATCCGGCGTCACCCATGCCATAGCCGATCTTTTCTTTTACTGACAGTTTGTTGTTATTCATCGACAGCTCTCCGGGTTTCGGTATGGAGAGAATTATTCGCTGGCAAACGAATATATGCGTTGCAATATAAAGGCGGTGATATGGAGGATTTTGCTGTTGGCGCGAATTTGTGAGGAAGGTAACAAGACGCTGTACCCGCAACCGCGAGTACAGCGAGAAAACACTTAGTGCGCTTTCACCGTTTTGGCATTTTTCTGTTTCACCATATAACCCACGCCGAGGATCGCAATCCAGACCGGGATCAGGTAGACGGAAATCGCCATGCCTGGGGTGATGAGCATGATGACCAGTACAGCTGCCATGAACAGCAGGCAAACCCAGTTCCCCAGCGGATAGAGCAGGGCAGGGAAGCGCGTGGTTACGCCCTGCTGCTGCTTGGCGCGGCGGAACTTGATGTGCGCGAGGCTAATCATTGCCCAGTTAATCACCAGGGCGGAAACCACCAGCGCCATCAGCAGACCGAAGGCTGATTCCGGGGCCAGGTAGTTAATCAGCACGCACAGCGCCGTCACGACCGCCGACACGATGATGGTATTAACCGGTACGCCACGCTTATCAACGGTGAGCAGCGCTTTCGGTGCGTTGCCCTGTTGCGCCAGGCCGAACAGCATACGGCTGTTGCAGTAAACGCAGCTGTTATAAACGGAGAGCGCAGCGGTCAGCACCACGACGTTGAGCGCGTTCGCCACGAAGGTATCGCCCAGCTCGTGGAAGATGAGCACAAAGGGGCTGGTATCCGCCGTAACGCGCGTCCATGGCAGCAGCGAGAGCAGCACCGCCAGTGAGCCCACATAGAAGATCAGGATGCGGTAGATAACCTGATTTGTGGCTTTCGGGATGCTCTGTTCCGGGTTGTCGGCTTCCGCGGCGGTGATGCCCACCAGCTCCAGACCGCCGAAGGAGAACATAATGATCGCCATCATCATCACCAGGCCGGTCATGCCGTGAGGCAAGAACCCGCCTTGCTCCCAAAGGTTGCGCACGGTGGCCTGCGGGCCGCCGTTGCCGCTGAACAGCAGCCAGCCGCCGAAGATGATCATCGCTACAACGGCAATCACTTTGATGATGGCAAACCAGAACTCCATCTCACCGAACACTTTTACGTTGGTGAGGTTAATGGCATTAATCAGGACGAAGAAGGCCGCCGCAGACGCCCAGGTAGGGATCTCCGGGTACCAGAACTGAATATATTTCCCGACGGCGGTCAGCTCGGCCATGGCAACCAGAACGTACAGAACCCAATAGTTCCAGCCCGAGGCGAAACCTGCGAAGCTGCCCCAGTATTTATAGGCGAAGTGGCTGAATGAGCCTGCGACCGGCTCCTCAACAACCATTTCCCCTAACTGACGCATAATCAGAAATGCAATGAAACCCGCTATCGCGTACCCCAAAATAATGCCCGGACCGGCCGACTGAATAACCGATGCACTGCCCAGAAACAGGCCAGTACCAATAGCACCGCCCAGGGCGATGAGCTGTATATGGCGGTTTTTAAGGCCGCGCTTTAGCTGATCGCCATGCTGTTGAGCTTCCATTTGAAACCTCGTGTGTGGTTGTTATGTTCACGCTGTGCGTGTGTAATTATGAAAGTCCATATTCTGTATTTATTTCTTTACGGTTAACGATACCGAAAAAAGCGGAGATGGCTTCCGTTAGCGCCAGAATAGTGGTAAGCGCCAGCGAATGCACCTGCTTTATGAAGGGGCGATGACGACTTGAATAAAAAGAAACCAATTGTAAATCGGTACGTTAACCCCTCATACCCCAACCTATAGAATAGAAATGCGTCAGAAGAGGGCGAATTTTCATTTTTTGCCTTGTTGAATCGCTTCAGATTGCAAAAACCCTCGTTTCATTATGGTTAAAACTGCCTCTTTGGTAGTAACCATTTCATTTGTGCAAAGTTACATTCCTGAAACGTTAGTTCTGTAAGGTTGTTAAAATGTGCCGGGTTTACTGATTTCAATCAAAACCAATATGGACAGAAGGTGAATACTTTGTTACTTTAGCGATACGAACATGAAATTGGTAAGACCAATTGACTCCGGGCAAAAAGGCGTAAGACAGGGAATATGGCCTACAGCAAAATTCGCCAACCAAAACTTTCCGATGTGATTGAGCAGCAGCTGGAGTTTTTAATTCTCGAAGGGACACTGCGCCCGGGCGAGAAGCTCCCGCCAGAACGCGAGCTGGCAAAACAGTTCGACGTTTCACGTCCCTCTCTGCGTGAGGCGATTCAACGTCTCGAAGCAAAGGGCCTGTTGCTCCGTCGCCAGGGTGGCGGAACCTTTGTGCAAAACAGCCTGTGGCAGAGCTTCAGCGACCCGCTGGTAGAACTTCTCTCTGACCACCCAGAATCCCAGTTTGATCTGCTTGAGACCCGTCACGCGCTGGAAGGTATCGCGGCCTATTACGCCGCCCTTCGCAGCACTGATGAAGACCGCATACGTATTCGCGAGCTGCATCAGGCCATTGAACGGGCACAGCAGTCCGGCGATTTAGACGCCGAGTCCAGCGCCGTCGTCCAGTATCAAATTGCCGTCACCGAAGCGGCGCACAACGTGGTGCTCCTCCATCTGCTACGCTGCATGGAGCCGATGCTGGCCCAGAACGTTCGTCAGAATTTTGAATTGTTGTATGCCCGTCGGGAGATGCTCCCGCTGGTAAGCAACCATCGCACCCGAGTATTCGAGGCGATAATGGCCGGGGAACCGGAGCAGGCGCGCGAAGCGTCGCACCGCCATCTGGCTTTCATTGAGGAAATCTTGCTGGACCGCAGCCGTGAACAATCGCGTCGCGAACGTTCATTACGCCGCATACAGCAACGAAAGGATTAAGCGCCAGGTACTTTTAGAGCGCGGCAACTAAACGCAGAACCTGTCTTATTGTGTTTTCTGGCGAAAATACAATGGGACAGGTTCCAGACAAATCAACGTATTAGATAGATAAGGAATACCCCCATGTCAGAACGTCTCCAAAATGACGTGGATCCGATCGAAACTCGCGACTGGCTACAGGCGATCGAATCGGTCATCCGTGAAGAAGGTGTTGAGCGCGCTCAGTATCTGATTGATCAGCTGCTTTCTGAAGCACGCAAAGGCGGCGTGAAAGTGGCTTCAGGTGCAGGGGCTAGCAACTACGTAAACACGATTGCCGTCGAAGACGAACCGGAATACCCGGGCAATCTGGATCTGGAACGCCGTATCCGTTCTGCTATCCGCTGGAACGCCATCATGACCGTTCTGCGCGCATCTAAGAAAGACCTGGAACTGGGTGGCCACATGGCGTCCTTCCAGTCTTCTGCGACCATTTACGAAGTGTGCTTCAACCACTTCTTCCGTGCAGCTAACGAGAAAGACGGCGGCGATCTGGTGTACTTCCAGGGCCACATCTCTCCGGGCATCTATGCACGTGCCTTCCTAGAAGGTCGTCTGACTGAAGAGCAGATGAACAACTTCCGTCAGGAAGTTCACGGTAAGGGTCTGTCTTCTTACCCGCACCCTAAACTGATGCCTGAGTTCTGGCAGTTCCCGACCGTATCTATGGGTCTGGGTCCAATCGGTGCGATCTATCAGGCTAAATTCCTGAAGTACCTGGAACACCGTGGTCTGAAAGACACCTCTGAGCAGACCGTTTACGCCTTCCTGGGCGACGGTGAAATGGATGAGCCAGAATCTAAAGGCGCGATCACCATCGCGACCCGTGAGAAGCTGGACAACCTGTGCTTCATCATCAACTGTAACCTGCAACGTCTGGATGGTCCGGTAACCGGTAACGGCAAGATCATCAACGAACTGGAAGGCATCTTCGCAGGTGCTGGCTGGAACGTGATCAAAGTGATGTGGGGCGGTCGTTGGGATGAACTGCTGCGTAAAGACACCAGCGGTAAACTGATCCAGCTGATGAACGAAACCGTTGACGGCGACTACCAGACCTTCAAATCCAAAGACGGTGCCTACGTTCGTGAGCACTTCTTCGGCAAATATCCTGAAACCGCAGCCCTGGTTGCAGACTGGACTGACGAGCAGATCTGGGCGCTGAACCGCGGTGGTCACGATCCGAAGAAAGTTTACGCTGCACTGAAAAAAGCGCGTGAAACCAAAGGTAAAGCGACTGTGATCCTGGCCCACACCATCAAAGGTTACGGCATGGGTGATACCGCAGAAGGTAAGAACATCGCTCACCAGGTTAAGAAAATGAACATGGACGGCGTGCGTTATATCCGCGACCGTTTCAACGTTCCAGTGACCGATGAGCAGGTAGAAAAACTGTCTTACATCACCTTCCCGGAAGGGTCTGAAGAACACAAGTACCTGCACGAACGTCGTCAGGCGCTGAAAGGCTACCTGCCTGCTCGTCAGCCTAACTTCACCGAGAAGCTGGAACTGCCAGCGCTGGAAGATTTCTCTCAGCTGCTGGAAGAGCAGAACAAAGAGATCTCTACCACTATCGCTTTCGTTCGTGCCCTGAACGTGATGCTGAAGAACAAGTCGATCAAAGATCGTTTGGTTCCAATCATCGCCGACGAAGCGCGTACTTTCGGTATGGAAGGTCTGTTCCGTCAGATCGGTATCTACAGCCCGAACGGCCAGCAGTACACCCCGCAGGACCGTGAGCAGGTTGCATACTACAAAGAAGACGAGAAAGGCCAGATCCTTCAGGAAGGTATCAACGAACTGGGTGCAGGCGCATCCTGGCTGGCCGCTGCGACCTCTTACAGCACCAACAACCTGCCGATGATCCCGTTCTACATTTACTACTCCATGTTCGGGTTCCAGCGTATCGGTGACCTGTGCTGGCAGGCAGGCGACCAGCAGGCTCGCGGCTTCCTGATCGGTGGTACTTCCGGTCGTACGACCCTGAACGGTGAAGGTCTACAGCACGAAGATGGTCATAGCCACATTCAGTCTCTGACTATCCCTAACTGTATCTCTTACGATCCGTCTTACGCGTACGAAGTGGCAGTCATCATGCATGACGGCTTGCAGCGCATGTACGGTGAAGCGCAAGAGAATATTTACTACTACATCACCACCCTGAACGAAAACTACCACATGCCGGCAATGCCAGCAGGTGCCGAGGAAGGTATCCGTAAAGGTATCTACAAACTCGAAACCATCGAAGGTAGCAAAGGTAAAGTTCAGCTGCTGGGCTCTGGTTCTATCCTGCGTCACGTTCGTGAAGCAGCGCAGATCCTGGCGAAAGACTACGGTGTGGGTTCCGATGTGTACTCTGTTACCTCCTTCACTGAACTGGCGCGTGATGGCCAGGATTGTGAGCGCTGGAACATGCTGCACCCAATGGAAACCCCACGCGTTCCGTACATCGCTCAGGTGATGAACGACGCGCCAGCGGTGGCGTCTACTGACTATATGAAACTGTTCGCTGAGCAGGTTCGTACTTACGTTCCAGCTGATGATTATCGCGTACTGGGTACTGACGGCTTCGGTCGTTCTGACAGCCGCGAAAACCTGCGTCACCACTTCGAAGTTGATGCTTCCTACGTGGTTGTAGCAGCACTGGGCGAACTGGCTAAACGTGGCGAAATCGATAAGAAAGTGGTTGCAGACGCAATTACTAAATTCAACATCGATGCAGATAAAGTTAACCCGCGTCTGGCGTAAGAGGTAAAAGAATAATGGCTATCGAAATCAATGTACCGGACATCGGGGCTGATGAAGTTGAAATCACCGAAATCCTGGTCAAAGTGGGCGACAAAGTTGAAGCTGAACAGTCGCTGATCACCGTAGAAGGCGACAAAGCTTCTATGGAAGTCCCGTCTCCTCAGGCTGGCATCGTTAAAGAGATCAAAGTCTCTGTTGGCGATAAAACCGAGACTGGCAAACTGATCATGATTTTCGATTCCGCCGACGGTGCAGCAGCAGCTGCACCTGCGCAGGAAGAGAAGAAAGAAGCCGCTCCTGCTGCTGCTCCAGCAGCGGCCGCGGCAGCGAAAGAAGTGAACGTGCCTGACATCGGCGGTGACGAAGTTGAAGTCACTGAAATCCTGGTGAAAGTGGGCGATACCGTTGCGGCTGAGCAGTCACTGATCACCGTAGAAGGCGATAAAGCCTCTATGGAAGTACCAGCGCCATTCGCCGGTACCGTTAAAGAGATCAAGATCAACACCGGTGACAAAGTGTCTACGGGTTCCCTGATCATGATTTTCGAAGTGGCGGGCTCTGAAGGCGCTGCGGCTCCAGCGAAAGCGGAAGCTGCTCCGGCTCCGGCTGCTGCACCAGCGGCTGCTGGCGGCGTGAAAGACGTTAACGTACCAGACATCGGCGGTGATGAAGTTGAAGTGACCGAAGTGATGGTGAAAGTGGGCGACAAAGTTGCCGCTGAACAGTCACTGATCACCGTTGAAGGCGACAAAGCTTCCATGGAAGTGCCTGCGCCGTTCGCGGGTACCGTTAAAGAGATCAAAATCAGCACCGGCGACAAAGTCTCTACCGGCTCTCTGATCATGGTCTTCGAAGTGGAAGGCGCTGCACCTGCCGCCGCTCCTGCTGCTGCGGCTGCTCCGGCACCGGCTGCTGCACCGGCTCAGGCTGCTAAACCGGCTGCTGCCCCTGCTGCTAAAGCAGAAAAATCTGAGTTCGCTGAAAACGACGCTTATGTCCACGCGACTCCGCTGATCCGTCGCCTGGCGCGCGAATTCGGCGTGAACCTGGCGAAAGTGAAGGGCACCGGCCGTAAAGGTCGTATCCTGCGCGAAGACGTTCAGGCTTACGTGAAAGACGCGGTGAAACGCGCCGAAGCTGCACCTGCGGCAGCCGCTGGCGGCGGTATCCCGGGCATGCTGCCATGGCCGAAAGTGGACTTCAGCAAGTTCGGCGAAATCGAAGAAGTGGAACTGGGCCGTATCCAGAAAATCTCCGGTGCTAACCTGAGCCGTAACTGGGTGATGATCCCGCACGTTACCCACTTCGATAAGACCGATATCACCGATCTGGAAGCGTTCCGTAAACAGCAGAACGCCGAAGCTGAGAAGCGTAAGCTGGACGTGAAGTTCACCCCAGTGGTCTTCATCATGAAAGCGGTTGCGGCGGCGCTGGAACAGATGCCACGCTTCAACAGCTCCCTGTCCGAAGACGGCCAGAAGCTGACGCTGAAGAAATACATCAACATCGGTGTTGCGGTTGATACGCCAAATGGTCTGGTTGTTCCGGTCTTCAAAGACGTGAACAAGAAGAGCGTCACAGAGCTGTCCCGTGAACTGACCACCATCTCCAAGAAAGCGCGTGATGGTAAGCTGACTGCCGGCGAAATGCAGGGCGGCTGCTTCACCATCTCCAGCATCGGCGGCCTGGGTACCACCCACTTCGCGCCGATTGTGAACGCGCCGGAAGTGGCTATCCTCGGTGTGTCCAAGTCCGCGATGGAGCCGGTGTGGAATGGCAAAGAGTTCGTACCGCGTCTGATGATGCCAATCTCTCTGTCCTTCGACCACCGCGTGATCGACGGGGCTGATGGTGCGCGTTTCATCACCATCATTAACAACATGCTGAGCGACATTCGCCGCCTGGTGATGTAATCGAAAAGCCGGCCAATCGGCCGGCTTTTTTCTGATAATCTCATGGGGTTTTTGAGGTTATTGGTGAAAGCGATAATTCGTGAGCCGTTTGTTGTTTCAAAATTGTTAACAATTTTGTAAAATACGGGCGGATAGAACGACCCGGTGGACGACGGGTATACATTAAGAGGTCATGATGAGCACAGAAATCAAAACTCAGGTCGTAGTACTTGGGGCAGGCCCGGCAGGTTATTCCGCAGCATTTCGCGCCGCGGATTTAGGTCTGGAAACCGTCATCGTAGAACGTTACAGCACCCTCGGCGGTGTTTGTCTGAACGTCGGCTGTATCCCTTCTAAAGCGCTGCTGCACGTAGCGAAAGTTATCGAAGAAGCCAAAGCGCTGGCTGAACACGGTATCGTCTTCGGCGAGCCGAAGACCGACATCGACAAAATTCGTACCTGGAAAGAGAAAGTTATCACTCAGCTGACCGGCGGTCTGGCGGGTATGGCCAAAGGCCGTAAAGTGAAAGTGGTAAACGGTCTGGGTAAATTCACCGGTGCGAACACCCTGGAAGTGGAAGGTGAAAACGGTAAAACCGTGATTAACTTCGACAACGCGATCATCGCGGCAGGCTCTCGCCCAATCGAACTGCCATTCATTCCACATGAAGATCCACGCGTGTGGGATTCCACCGATGCGCTGGAGCTGAAAACCGTTCCTAAGCGTCTGCTGGTTATGGGCGGCGGTATCATCGGTCTGGAAATGGGTACCGTGTACCATGCGCTGGGTTCAGAGATCGACGTGGTTGAAATGTTCGACCAGGTTATCCCGGCTGCCGACAAAGACATCGTTAAAGTCTTCACCAAACGCATCAGTAAGAAATTCAACCTGATGCTGGAAACCAAAGTGACTGCCGTTGAAGCGAAAGAAGACGGTATTTACGTTTCCATGGAAGGCAAAAAAGCCCCATCCGAACCACAGCGTTACGACGCCGTACTGGTGGCTATCGGCCGTGTGCCGAACGGTAAAAACCTCGACGCGGGCAAAGCTGGCGTGGAAGTGGACGACCGTGGCTTCATCCGCGTTGACAAACAGCTGCGTACCAACGTGCCGCACATCTTTGCTATCGGCGATATCGTCGGTCAGCCAATGCTGGCGCACAAAGGTGTTCACGAAGGTCACGTTGCCGCTGAAGTTATCGCCGGCATGAAGCACTACTTCGATCCGAAAGTGATCCCATCTATCGCCTACACCGAGCCAGAAGTTGCATGGGTTGGTCTGACTGAGAAAGAAGCGAAAGAGAAAGGCATCAGCTACGAAACCGCCACCTTCCCGTGGGCTGCTTCTGGCCGTGCTATCGCGTCCGACTGCGCAGACGGTATGACCAAACTGATCTTCGACAAAGAAACTCACCGTGTAATCGGTGGTGCGATTGTCGGTACCAACGGCGGCGAGCTGCTGGGTGAAATCGGTCTGGCTATCGAAATGGGCTGTGACGCGGAAGACATCGCGCTGACCATCCACGCTCACCCGACTCTGCACGAGTCCGTGGGCCTGGCGGCAGAAGTGTTTGAAGGTAGCATCACCGACCTGCCAAACGCGAAAGCGAAGAAGAAATAAGTTTCTTCAGATGAAAAAAGCGGCCTCAGGCCGCTTTTTTTATGCACTGCGTTCAGGGGGTGACAGGCTGCCAGGTTTTATCCGGGTGGTATGCAGCGAGCGCCTGCGCTTTCTGCGCCGAATCGTTGCCGAGATTTGCCTGATAAACCTTGTCTTCCTGGTTAACGACAAAGCTCATTACCCCCGTCTGACCATAGCTTACGGGCCAGGCAACCATCGCAAAGCCATTTTTATCCGACAGAATGCGGAACCGATAGCCGTGATAGCCCATACCAGGCTCCGGCGGGCTAAAGGCGGGACCCAGCGGGCTTGGCGCTTCGCCCGGCGAGATGGGCCAGTACAGGCCGTCTTTTAGCCCTGGCGTGCTGACAATCTTCTGCGCATAGCGGTGGTTCATGGCGTAGTAGCTCCGCTGTGCGTCGACGTAGGCGTGCAGCGCTTCGATAGCCGCGAGTTCGTTGCGGCCGATTTCGCGGGTCAGGATCTCATCAGCCGCTTTCTGCATATCAAATTGCCAGCCCTCTTTTTTCTTCACTACCGGTATGGGGAGTTGCCAGCCGTTATCGCCAACTGACAGATGGGCAATATCGCCGCTGATTTCGGTACGATGGTTTATCTTCCAGTCACGCAGGAATCGAGCCACCGCCTCCGGATCAACCCCTTCAGGTGGCAGATAGTCGCGCCAGTTATCCCCCAGCAGGTCGGCCATCGCGCTCTCATTCTGCTCGCTGATGGCCTTCGTCAGGGCATTGGCCGCCTGCTCAGGTGTGGAGAAAGATTGCTGGGCGAAGGCGAAGGTGGATACCATCAACAACAGCATTCCACCGATCGGTTTCATGTTCATAGCGGCTCCCTTAACGACGATGGAATTCATGGTGTTCGGTATGGTGTTCGGACAGCTGCTGGCGGAAGCTGGCACGCTGCTCACTGTTCAGCGACGCGTGCTGGCGGCTTTGCAGCCCGCGCTGGTGCTGGGCCTGCCAGCTGGCCGAACGGCTGTCGTTGCCGCTCAGGGCGTTTGCCCGCAGCGGCTGATGCTGAACCTGCGTCGGGCGTCTGGTTTGCGCAAGAGTATTATTCATCTGTTGTGCGTGGGGCCGCGCGCTGTCGTAGCCGCGATAGTTGCTGCGCTGAGAGAGCTGCTTCAGTTGCTGCGCGGACGCTGAATGTTGCGGGAAATGCGCGTCGCCATGCTGTAGCTGTGTGAGCGTTTTGCCCGTCGACTGCTGTACCTGCGCCATCGCGGCCTGCCGCTGGCTATCGCGGTTGACCGGCTGCTGCCGGGTAGCGCTCAACCCGCCCGGCACTGAAGTCTGATGATAGCGGCTGGCAAGCTGGCTATTGGCGTAGGGCACGCCGTTGCGGTAGGCCGGATTATGCTGCCAGACCTGGTGATTATCGGTACGGTGCTCGCCGGTGATCTTATTGAAGTTATTAACATTAATATTAATGTTATCGCCGTTATGCGAATAACCGCCGTGGTGATCGTCATCATGATCGTGATGATGATCGTCGTCATCGTCCCAGTCGATGTTACTGAACAGCGCATAGGTGGTGGCTACGCCGAGGCTATAGCCAAAGCCTCTGACAAAACTATTGGTAAACTGCTGGCCGGGAGACGGAGGCAGATACACCGGCGGATAGCTGGCATTTGGCCACGTGCCGTAAACGGTGGAAGGGTTGTAGGTAGGGACATAAACCACCTGTGGATCGGCTGGCTCAATTTTAATCACCGTCGGACTAGCCGACGTTGACGTCGCGGCTGTACTGGCGGAGGCTGGCGCAGATTTTTTCACGGTGGTGACGGTCTGCTGCGGGGTGGATTGCAATGTGCCTGTCTGCTTCGCCAGCAGGCGCAGACGCTGCACGGAATCCATCACATCCTTTGGCTGGGCCAGAAAGGCGTCGCCGAGGCTTTGTACCCACGACGGGTTTTCCCCCATCAGCGACATTAACTGCGGAAAGGCGACCAGCGATTTCACGCTGGCATCCCATGGCTGCCCGCTGACCGCCTGAATGGCGGCATCGCCCTGCATTTTAGGGTTGTCCTTTGACCACTGGGCGGCCTGAATCACGCTCGCCGGATAGGTTGAGGCCATCAGAATTTGCGACAGCAGCGCGTCGGGGTAGAGCGCAATGGGCGCGGTCCACTGATCGATCTGCGCGGCGGTATAGGCAGGGGTGGCCACCGGGGCAGGCTGTGCTGCCGGGTCGGGGAGCTGCGGGGCTACCGGCGCAGGTGCGGGAGCGGGTTCCGTTGCGCGGCTTTTAACGAACATGACGCCCGAGGCGGCAAACAGCCCCGCACTGCAAAGCAGAACAAGAAGATGTGGTTTAAAAGGCAACTTCATAGATTGACTCCAACGAGACGAGTGCAGTGCCGTGAGGCGTTGCTGTTGCCGCGAGTATCATTCACCCGTGTTTTACAGTTTTGACTTTTGTTGGGAAAAACTCTGAAGCATCCGGATAAAGAGTATGAGTATTTATTACACAATTATATCGGATGGCAGAGCAGGCGACGGAAATTCAGAAGGCCGCTCTTGCGAGCGACCAGCAGCGCGTTGCCAGAGGGGGGACGACAGACTTACGGAACTGCTTCCGGGCCCGGTGACGGGGTGCTACATCATGCTTAACGATTCAGCAAATTTTTTAATGTTGCTTTTTTGTAAACAGATTAACACTGTGCAGAAATCCTGCTATGCTGCCCGACGCGGTATCGGGCATTTACCCTACAAACTGCTGTCTCACAGGAGCGTGAAGAGAACGCCCGCCGCATATGACAATGAGAGCGAGGAGAACCGTCGTGCTAGAAGAATACCGTAAGCACGTAGCAGAACGTGCCGCCGAGGGAATTGTACCCAAACCGTTAGATGCAACCCAAATGGCCGCGCTCGTCGAGCTGCTGAAGAATCCGCCTGAGGGCGAAGAAGAATTCCTGTTAGATCTGCTGATCAACCGTGTACCGCCTGGCGTAGATGAAGCTGCCTACGTAAAAGCCGGATTCCTTGCCGCCGTTGCCAAAGGCGAAGCCACCTCCCCACTGGTTACTCCTGAAAAAGCGATTGAACTGCTCGGCACCATGCAGGGCGGCTATAACATTCATCCGCTGATTGACGCGCTGGATAACGACAAGCTGGCACCGATTGCCGCTAAAGCGCTCTCTTCAACGCTACTGATGTTCGATAACTTCTACGATGTGGAAGAAAAAGCTAAAGCAGGCAACGTCTATGCGAAGCAGGTGATGCAGTCCTGGGCCGATGCCGAATGGTTCCTGAACCGCCCTCAGCTTGCTGAAAAAATTACCGTTACCGTCTTCAAAGTGACCGGTGAAACCAACACCGATGACCTCTCCCCGGCACCGGACGCGTGGTCTCGTCCTGATATCCCTCTGCACGCCCTGGCGATGCTGAAAAACGCCCGTGAAGGCATTGAGCCGGACCAGCCAGGCAGCGTTGGCCCGATCAAACAGATCGAAGCCCTACAACAAAAAGGTTTCCCGCTGGCTTACGTGGGTGACGTTGTGGGTACCGGCTCTTCCCGTAAGTCCGCCACCAACTCCGTGCTGTGGTTCATGGGCGACGACATTCCGCACGTGCCAAACAAGCGCGGCGGCGGCCTGTGCCTCGGCGGCAAAATTGCACCAATCTTCTTTAACACCATGGAAGATGCTGGCGCGCTGCCGATCGAAGTGGATGTCTCTAACCTGAACATGGGCGACGTGATTGACGTTTACCCGTACAAAGGTGAAGTGCGTAATCACGAAACTAACGAGCTGCTGGCGAGCTTTGAGCTGAAAACCGACGTGCTGATCGACGAAGTACGTGCTGGTGGCCGCATTCCGCTGATCATCGGCCGTGGCCTGACCACCAAAGCGCGTGAAGCGCTGGGTCTGCCGCACAGCGACGTGTTCCGTCAGGCGAAAGACGTGGCGGAAAGCAACCGTGGCTTCTCGCTGGCACAAAAAATGGTCGGTCGCGCCTGCGGCGTCGCTGGTATCCGTCCTGGCGCGTACTGCGAGCCGAAGATGACCTCCGTCGGCTCTCAGGACACCACCGGTCCGATGACCCGTGATGAGCTGAAAGACCTGGCGTGCCTGGGCTTCTCTTCCGATCTGGTGATGCAGTCCTTCTGCCACACTGCGGCGTATCCGAAGCCGGTTGACGTGACCACGCACCACACGCTGCCAGATTTCATCATGAACCGCGGTGGCGTGTCTCTGCGTCCGGGCGACGGCGTTATCCACTCCTGGCTGAACCGCATGCTGCTGCCGGATACCGTCGGTACCGGCGGTGACTCCCATACCCGTTTCCCAATCGGTATCTCCTTCCCGGCGGGCTCCGGTCTGGTGGCGTTTGCTGCCGCGACCGGCGTGATGCCGCTGGATATGCCGGAATCGGTGCTGGTGCGCTTCAAAGGTAAAATGCAGCCGGGTATTACCCTGCGCGACCTGGTTCACGCGATCCCGCTGTATGCCATCAAACAGGGTCTGCTGACCGTTGAGAAAAAAGGGAAGAAAAACATCTTCTCTGGCCGCATTCTGGAAATTGAAGGTCTGCCGGATCTGAAAGTGGAGCAGGCGTTCGAGCTGACCGATGCCTCCGCTGAGCGTTCGGCTGCGGGCTGCACCATCAAGCTGAACAAAGAGCCGATTATTGAGTATCTGAACTCTAACATCGTGCTGCTGAAGTGGATGATTGCAGAAGGCTACGGCGACCGTCGTACGCTGGAGCGTCGTATCCAGGGCATGGAAAAATGGCTGGCGGATCCGCAGCTGCTGGAAGCCGATGCTGACGCAGAGTACGCGGCGGTGATCGACATCGATCTGGCGGATATCAAAGAGCCAATCCTGTGTGCACCGAACGATCCGGACGACGCGCGTCCGCTGTCCGAAGTTCAGGGCGAGAAGATCGACGAAGTGTTCATCGGTTCGTGCATGACCAACATCGGCCACTTCCGTGCAGCCGGCAAGCTGCTGGATACCCACAAAGGCCAGCTGCCAACCCGTCTGTGGGTGGCGCCGCCAACCCGTATGGACGCGGCTCAGCTGACCGAAGAGGGCTACTACAGCGTGTTTGGTAAGAGCGGGGCGCGTATCGAAATCCCTGGCTGTTCCCTGTGTATGGGCAACCAGGCGCGCGTAGCGGACGGTGCGACGGTGGTCTCCACCTCAACCCGTAACTTCCCTAACCGTTTAGGAACCGGGGCGAACGTTTACCTGGCCTCTGCGGAGCTGGCGGCGGTTGCGGCGCTGATTGGCAAACTGCCAACGCCGGAAGAGTACCAGACCTTTGTGGCTCAGGTGGATAAGACGGCGGTGGATACCTATCGCTACCTGAACTTCGACCAGCTCTCTCAGTACACCGAGAAGGCAGACGGGGTGATCTTCCAGACGGCGGTATAAACAGCAAAACCGTCTCTACGAGACGGTTTTTAGTGTTTGCACCCTCTCCCGTGGGAGAGGGACGGAGTGAGGGCATCAGGCCGCAGGGTCTTGCTCTCACCTTTTTATTTTCATTCCTCCCACCTCTCCCGCTTTTTTTCTTCCTCGCTGCTGCGATAATTACCTTAATGGCTTTGCAGAGGAAAACACTATGGATTACGAATTTCTGCGCGATATCACCGGCGTGGTGAAAGTGCGAATGTCGATGGGGCACGAAGCCGTTGGACACTGGTTTAACGAAGAGGTGAAAGAGAACCTCGCGCTGCTGGATGAAGTTGAGCAGGCGGCGGAAACGGTGAAAGGCAGTGAACGCTCCTGGCAACGCGCCGGGCACGAATACACCCTGTGGATGGATGGCGAAGAGGTGATGGTGCGCGCCAACCAGCTTGAGTTCTCGGGTGATGAAATGGAAGAGGGGATGAGCTACTACGACGAAGAGAGCCTGTCGCTGTGCGGCGTGGAAGATTTCCTGAGCGTGGTGAACGCCTACCGCGACTTTATGAAACAGAAGTAACTCCCCGAAGCGTCCCTGCTCCGGGTCACGTTTACACGGTCGGAATGTTACGGCCGTAGTAAATTTCGCGCATCTCTTTCCAGAGCAGGTCGGTAATGACCTTTCGCTCTTCTTCACTTAAATCTTCCGGCTTCGTGTGGAACATGTAGTGCTTAAGGTCGAATTCCTTAAGTAACATTTTGGTGTGGAAGATATTCTCCTGATAGACGTTCACATCCATCATGTCGTACAGCGACTTCATGTCCTCGGACATGAAGTTCTGAATGGAGTTGATCTCATGATCAATGAAGTGCTTCATACCGTTGATATCACGGGTAAAACCGCGCACGCGATAATCAATAGTGACGATATCGGATTCCAGCTGGTGGATTAAATAATTCAACGCATTCAGCGGTGAAATCACGCCGCAGGTCGACACTTCAATATCCGCGCGGAAGGTACACAGCCCGCCTTCCGGGTGGCTTTCCGGGTAGGTGTGCACGCAGATATGGCTTTTATCCAGGTGGGCGACAACCACTTCCGGCAGCGGGCCGGGGTGTTCGGTTTTGTCGATAAGCTGTGGGTCAACCGGCTCTTCACTCACCAGAATGGTGACGCTCGCTCCCTGAGGCTCATAATCCTGGCGCGCGATATTGAGGATGTTCGCGCCGATAATCGAGCAGGTCTCTGTCAGGATCTCGGTCAGACGGTTGGCGTTGTAGAGTTCATCGATATAGGCGATGTAACCATCGCGCTCTTCTGCTGTTTTGGCGTAGCAGATATCGTAAATACAAAAACTCAGGCTTTTGGTCAGATTGTTAAAGCCATGCAGTTTAAGCTTTTTCAATTAGTTCACCTCCTTTGAGGACAGCGCGTCTTGCAGATATTGAGGCAACGCAAAGGCTGCGGTATGAATAGCCGGATTGTAGTATCGGCACTGTAGACCTGCCTGATGGAAGCGGGCCTGAATAATTTCGGTGGAAAGATGACGTAATACGTCGTTATCCGTCGCCCAGGCAAAGGTCATGATACCGCCGTAGTACGTCGGAATGGCCGCCTGATAGAAGCTGACGTCAGCAAAATAGGTGCTCAGCTTACGGTGGCTATCAAGCGCTTCATCCTGTTGCAGGAAGCAAACGCCGTTTTGCGCCACAAAAATTCCGCCAGGCTTCAGGCAGCGCTTGCAGCCTTCGTAAAACGACGAGGTAAACAGCGACGCGCCCGGACCGATAGGGTCGGTACAGTCAGAGATAATGACATCAAACGTTTGCGTGGTCTGGTTAACAAAATTGACGCCATCGTCGATAACCAGATTAAACCGCGGATCGTCATAGCTGCCGGCATTATGGTTGGGCAGATACTGGCGGCAGAACGACACGACCCCGGCGTCGATTTCCACCATGGTGATGGTTTCGACATTCTGATGGCGAGAGACTTCACGCAGCATCGCGCCGTCGCCGCCGCCGATAATCAGCACGTCCTTCGCGTGGCCGTGGGCCAGCAGCGGGACGTGGGTCATCATTTCGTGATAGATAAACTCGTCGCGCTCGGTGGTTTGCACCACGCCGTCCAGCGCCATCACGCGGCCAAAAGCGGCGTTTTCGAATATTATCAAATCCTGATGATCGGTTTTCTCATGATAGAGCACGTTATCCACGGCAAAATACTGACCAAACTGGTCGTGCAGCGTTTCTTGCCATACCGTTTTTTCGGTCATGGGGAGCACCTCCTTCGTTAACATCCATTACATCCGGCAGATGGGCGCAACACAACACCGCCGAGAGGCGGTTAGCGGGTCAACAAGGGGCGTCGGGAAGGTTACTTCACGTAGGCGAGCAGGCTGAGTGAATCGCGAGCCAGCGCTTTGCATTTTTTAGCAGTGGGAATGCCAATACCGCTTAAATCACGGTAGCTGTCTTCACCGAGCGCCTTCATGTCGAAGCTGTCGTAGTTGCTGAGGTCCCATTGATTCTGCTGGGCAAAAAAGACCAGTGCGCGACGAATTTGCCCATTGGGTAAATTCTGGTAACCACAATCGTTTTTCAGAAAAACAAAAACTGCCGTCAGATCGGCCATATCTTCCGCTTCGTTTTCACTTAGCGCGTAACTGTTCGCACACATCGCCATCAGGCTGGCGAACAAAATTGTTCTGAAAAACGTCTTCATTGCCTTTACCACTGCATCACGGAAAATTAACGTTAGCATACTTGATGCCAGGCCGACGATCTTTATTATTGCCGCCGTGCTTGACCTTCCGGTAAGGGGAGGGTTTATGCTCAAAAGATCGCCTGCTGGAAATAAGGAAATGCACATGCAACGTCGTGATTTTTTAAAATTTTCTGCCGCGCTGGGGGTTGCGAGCGCATTACCTCTCTGGAGCCGCGCCGTTTTTGCCGCCGACAGACCGGCTTTACCCATTCCTGAATTACTCGCCCCAGATGCCCGCAGCCGCATTCAGCTTGTGGTGCAGGCCGGTAAAACCACTTTCGGTCAGCACGCCGCCACGACGTGGGGCTATAACGGCAATCTGCTCGGCCCGGCGTTGCAGTTACGCAAAGGGAAGGCGGTGACGGTAGACATTCATAACACGCTTGCGGAAGAGACCACGCTGCACTGGCACGGGCTGGAAGTCCCGGGCGAAGTGGATGGGGGGCCTCAGGGCGTCATCAGGCCTGGTGGTAAACGCAGCGTAACCTTTACCCCGGAACAACGCGCGGCGACCTGCTGGTTCCACCCGCATCAGCATGGCAAAACGGGCCATCAGGTGGCGATGGGGCTGGCCGGGCTGGTGCTGATTGAAGACGATGAAAGCCGCCTGCTGCGCCTGCCGAAACAGTGGGGTATCGACGATGTCCCGGTGATTGTGCAGGACAAAAAATTCAGCGCTGACGGGCAAATTGACTATCAGCTGGACGTAATGAGCGCGGCGGTAGGCTGGTTTGGCGATACGCTGCTGACCAACGGCGCGATCTACCCGCAGCATGCCGCGCCAAAAGGCTGGCTGCGCTTACGTCTGCTTAACGGCTGTAACGCCCGCTCCCTGAACTTCGCCACCAGCGATAAACGCCCGCTTTATGTAGTGGCAAGCGACGGCGGCCTGCTGCCGGAGCCGGTGAAGGTGAGCGAGCTGCCGATGCTGATGGGCGAGCGCTTCGAGGTGTTGGTGGATATCAGCGATGGCAAAGCGTTTGACCTGGTGACCCTGCCGGTCAGCCAGATGGGGATGGCCGTCGCGCCGTTTGATAAGCCGCATCCGGTCCTGCGCATTCAGCCGCTACAGATCACCGCCTCCGGTACGCTGCCGGAGACCCTCACCACGCTGCCAGCACTCCCGTCGCTGGACGGGCTTACGCAGCGTAAACTTAAGCTTTCCATGGACCCGATGCTCGACATGATGGGCATGCAGGCGCTGATGAAGAAGTACGGCAATCAGGCCATGGCGGGAATGCATCACGGCCAGATGATGGGCCATATGAATATGGACCACGGCAATATGGGCGGCATGGATCACGGCGGCCATGGTTTCGATTTCCACAATGCCAACCGCATCAACGGCAAAGCGTTCGATATGAATACGCCCATGTTCGCCGCCACGAAAGGGCAGTTTGAACGCTGGATGATTTCAGGCGAAGGGGACATGATGCTGCACCCGTTCCATATCCACGGCACGCAGTTCCGTATCCTGTCTGAAAATGGTAAAGCGCCGGAGCCGCATCGCGCGGGCTGGAAAGATACGGTGAGGGTGGAAGGCGGCGTCAGCGAGGTGCTGGTGAAGTTCGACCACGAGGCACCGAAAGAGTTTGCCTATATGGCCCACTGTCATCTGCTGGAGCATGAAGATACGGGGATGATGCTCGGTTTTACCGTATAAAAAAAGCCGGGTGGCGGCTTCGCCTTACCCGGCCTACATAGGGCACCCGTAGGCCCGGTATGCGTTAGCGCCACCGGGCTTTTTCGTTACTTAGCGTCGTCAGGCAGTGCATACGCGACAATATAGTCGCCCATCTTCGTGCCAAACGAACCGTGACCACCCGCAGAGATGACAACGTACTGCTTGCCATTCACTTCATAGGTCATCGGCGTTGCCTGTCCACCGGCTGGCAGACGGCCTTGCCACAGTTTCTCACCGTTGGTCATGTTGTACGCGCGCAGGTAGTTATCTGCGGTTGCCGCGATGAACAGCACGTTACCGGCGGTGGAGATTGGGCCACCCAGCATTGGCATACCCATATTGAACGGCACTGGAACAGGCATCGGGAACGGCATGCTGTCCTGTGGCGTACCAATACGTTTTTTCCAGACGATCTTATTGGTCTTCAGATCCAGACCGGAGATATAACCCCAGGCAGGCTGTTTACACGGCAGACCGAACGGAGAAAGGAACGGATTCAGGGTCACACCATAAGGAACGCCATACTGCGGCTGGATACCGGCTTCGGTACCGCTGCCTTTCGCATCTTTCGGCTGCTCCATTGGGTTACCCGGACCGCGTGGGATCAGACGGGAAACGAACGGCAGCGCCATTGGGTTAGCGATGGCGACCTGACGGTTAGGGTCAACGGAGATCCCACCCCACTCGAACATCCCCAGGTTACCCGGGAAGACCAGCGTGCCCTGCTCTGAAGGCGGCGTGAAGATGCCTTCATAGCGCAGTTGATGGAACATCACGCGGCACACCAGCTGGTCAAACATGGTGGCACCCCACATGTCTGCACCGCTGAGATCTTTCTTCGGACGGAAGCTCAGGTCAGAGAACGGCTGCGTTTTGGTGACGTAGTCGCCTTTGGCCGCGCCCTGCGGAACCGGTTTTTCTGGCGCAGGAACAACCAGCTTACCGTTGCTGCGATCCAGCACGAAGATGTTGCCGGTTTTGGCCGGGGCGTAAATCACCGGAACGGTTTTACCGTTAACGGTAATGTCCGCCAGCGTCGGCTGGGACGGCATATCCATATCCCACAGATCGTGGTGAACGGTCTGGTAGCTCCATGCCAGTTTACCGGTCGTTGCGTTCAGCGCCACGATGGAGCTGGCGTAACGTTCCTGCTCCGGCGTGCGGTTACCGCCCCAGATATCCGGCGTGGTCACGCCCATCGGCAGGTAAACCAGGTCCAGCTTCGCGTCATACGCTGCCGGTGCCCAGGAGTTCGGTGAGTTAAAGGTAAAGGTGTGTTCATCGGATGGGATCGCGTTAGGATCTTTCGCGCCCGGGTCGAAGGCCCACAGCAGTTTACCGGTGTTCACGTCGAAACCACGGATAACGCCGGAGGTTTCGCGGGTAGAGAAGTTATCCGTTACCGAACCGGCAATCACGATGGTTTTATCGGTGATGATTGGCGGGGAGGTCGGCTCATACAGACCCGGCGTGGTGTCCGGCATGTTGGTCTGAAGATTCAGAATGCCTTTGTTAGCGAAAGTTTCGCACAGCTTACCGGTCTCAGCGTTGATGGCAAACAGGCGGCCATCGTTCACCGGCAGCATAATGCGGCGAGGACAGTCGGCAATGACTTCCGGGCTGGCATTATCTGCGCGCGCTTCGTGGTAAGAGACGCCGCGGCAGGTGATGTGCTGGAACGACGGGTTGGAGTTCAGCTGTGGATCAAAGTGCCATTTCTCTTTACCGGTGGCCGCGTCGAGCGCGAACAGGCGCTGGTGCGCCGTACACAGGTAGAGCATGTTGCCCACTTTAATCGGGGTCACTTCGTTGGTCAGCTCACCCGGATCGTTTGGCATCTTCAGGTCGCCGGTACGGAATACCCAGGCTTCCTTCAGGTTTTTCACGTTGTCCGCGTTGATCTGCTTCAGCGGGGAGTAGCGTTGACCTTCCTGGTTACGACCATAAGCAGGCCAGTCACCGTCCGCCACCTGCGAAATAGCCGCAGCCGGCGTGGATTCCGCGTTCAGCGTGCCATTGATCTCCTGCGGGTCGTTAAAACCGGCCCAGGTCAGGATGCCGCCACTAATCAGCAGAGCAACGACCAGACCGGCCACGGCGCCACTGGAAGGGACAATCAGACGACGCCAGACAAACGGCAGGATCAGCCAGATACCGAAGAAGACCAGAATGTCGCTGCGCGGCGTCAGCGCCCAGAAGTCGAACCCGACTTCCCAGACGCCCCAGATCATGGTTGCGAGCAGTAACGCTGCGTACAACCACAGAGCAGATTGTTTTCTGCGTAAAAGCAGGACGGTTACGCCAACCATAACCAGACCCGCAATCGGGTAGTACCAGGAGCCGCCAATCGCGACCAGCCATACGCCACCGATTAACAAATACAGCGCGCAGAATGCGGCAAACGCGGCTGTTAATGTCACCAGTAGACGCGGCTGTTTAGTTTTTGTTTCAGCCATAGAAAAGTACTCGTCAGTTTTGTTAATTATTTGCTAGCAATTAATTATAGGTATTAACAACTGTGATCGGAATCACAAATATTGCTTTTTATAACTCATACGCCAGGCTTATCCATTTACTGGTATAATGGCTGGCTTGCGTATCGATGCCGGAGCGAGAGTCATCCGCATTGAGAGATTTTCACTAAAATCATTTGGTTAGTAATATGAAACATACTGTTGAAGTGATGATCCCGGAAGCCGAGATCAAAGCGCGTATCGCCGAACTGGGTCGTCAAATCACCGAACATTACAAGGACAGCGGCAGCGAAATGGTGCTGGTCGGTTTGTTGCGTGGCTCTTTCATGTTCATGGCAGACCTGTGTCGTGAAGTGCAGGTGCCGCACGAGGTCGATTTTATGACCGCCTCCAGTTACGGCAGCGGCATGTCCACAACCCGTGATGTGAAAATCCTGAAAGATCTGGATGAAGATATTCGTGGCAAAGATGTGTTGATTGTTGAGGACATCATCGACTCCGGCAACACGCTCTCTAAAGTGCGTGAGATCCTGAGCCTGCGTGAACCAAAATCACTGGCGATTTGTACCCTGCTGGATAAGCCTGAGCGCCGTGAAGTGCAGGTGCCGGTGGAGTTCGTTGGTTTCTCCATCCCGGACGAATTCGTGGTGGGTTACGGCATTGATTACGCACAGCGTTATCGCCATCTGCCGTATGTTGGGAAAGTGGTGATTCTTGACGAATAATTTCGGGCTGATGCCCTCACCCCAGCCCTCTCCCACAGGGAGAGGGTGAAAACCCCCGGCTTTGTTATTTATGGTTAACGTGCTTAAGCTTGAGGTTGGCAATTCCCGAGCGGTAACGCTGTTCCAGCGTTTCGCGGTTGGTGGCGGTCACTTCCAGATTGCGCAGCAGGCCGTCGTGAATACCGTACGCCCAGCCGTGGATGGAGACCTTCTGCCCGCGTTTCCAGGCAGACTGCATAATCGTCGAATGGCCCAGGTTATACACCTGCTCCATCACGTTCAGCTCACACAGCGTGTCGAGACGGCGCTCCTGCGGCATTTCGCCCAGCAGTGAGCTATGTTTGAACCAGATATCACGAATGTGCAGCAGCCAGTTATCGATTAACCCCAGCTCTGTATTTTCGACCGCCGCCTGCACGCCGCCGCAGCCGTAGTGGCCGCAGATAATAATGTGCTCGACCTCCAGAACATCAACGGCATACTGAACAACCGAAAGGCAGTTGAGATCGGTATGAATAACCAGGTTAGCCACATTGCGGTGAACAAACAGTTCGCCAGGTTCAAGACCAGTCAGACGTTCGGCGGGGACGCGGCTGTCAGAACATCCAATCCAGAGAAAGCGTGGGTTCTGCGCTTGCGCGAGTTTTCCAAAAAATCCGGGGTCTTCCTCCACCAGCATTTTTGACCATAGTGCATTGTTGCTGATGAGTGTATCTATGTCGTTCATGGAGGTTAGCGACCTGTAACCAAGTGATTGCGTTGCGCTACTATAGGGTAACCCGACTTTTAATGAAACCACACAACGTGTGTCAGAACTTAAGGTAAGTTGAATTCATGGCGATTGCACTGGAGCTTGAACAGCTCAAAAAAACCTACCCGGGGGGCGTTCAGGCGCTGCGCGGGATAGATCTTAAAGTCGAAGCGGGAGATTTCTACGCGCTTCTGGGGCCGAACGGGGCAGGGAAATCCACCACCATCGGGATCATCAGTTCACTGGTCAATAAAACCTCGGGCCGCGTCAGCGTGTTTGGCTACGATCTGCAAAAAGATGTGGTCAACGCCAAGCGCCAGCTGGGGCTGGTGCCGCAGGAGTTCAACTTTAACCCGTTTGAGACGGTACAGCAGATTGTTGTTAACCAGGCGGGTTACTATGGCGTGGAGCGCAAAGAGGCGCTTGAGCGCAGCGAAAAGTACCTGAAACAGCTTGATCTGTGGGAGAAACGTAACGAGCGCGCGCGGATGTTGTCCGGAGGGATGAAGCGCCGCCTGATGATTGCCCGCGCGCTGATGCACGAGCCAAAGCTGCTTATCCTTGATGAGCCGACCGCTGGTGTGGATATTGAACTGCGTCGCTCCATGTGGGGTTTCCTGAAAGATCTGAACGACAAAGGCACCACCATCATTCTGACCACGCACTACCTGGAAGAGGCGGAAATGCTGTGCCGCAATATCGGCATCATTCAGCACGGCGAGCTGGTGGAAAACACCTCGATGAAGAATCTGCTCTCCAAGCTCAAATCAGAGACCTTTATCCTCGATCTGGCGGCGAAAAGCGCGCTGCCGAAACTGGAGGGCTACAACTATCGCCTGGTCGATACCTCGACGCTGGAGGTAGAAGTGCTGCGCGAGCAGGGTATTAACAGCGTGTTCTCACAGTTGAGCGCGCAGGGCATTCAGGTATTAAGCATGCGTAACAAAGCAAACCGACTGGAAGAGCTGTTTGTCTCTCTGGTGCACGACAAACAAGGAGACAAGGCATGACGCATCTTTACTGGGTCGCGCTGAAAAGCATCTGGGCGAAAGAGATTAACCGCTTTATGCGTATCTGGGTGCAAACCCTGGTGCCGCCGGTGATCACCATGACGCTCTACTTCATCATTTTCGGCAACCTTATTGGCTCCCGCATTGGTGAGATGCACGGCTTCACCTATATGCAGTTTATCGTGCCGGGCCTGATCATGATGGCGGTGATCACCAACGCCTACGCGAACGTGGCGTCCTCATTCTTCAGCGCCAAGTTCCAGCGCAACATTGAAGAGCTGCTGGTGGCGCCGGTGCCAACGCACGTCATCATCGCCGGTTACGTGGGTGGCGGCGTGGCGCGCGGGCTGTGCGTGGGTATCCTGGTAACGGCCATTTCGCTGTTCTTCGTGCCGTTTCAGGTTCACTCCTGGCTTTTCGTGGCGCTGACGCTGCTGCTCACCGCGATTCTGTTCTCGCTGGCCGGCTTGCTGAATGCGGTGTTCGCTAAAACCTTTGACGACATCAGCCTGATCCCGACCTTTGTGCTGACGCCGCTGACCTACCTCGGCGGGGTGTTTTACTCCCTGACGCTGCTGCCGCCGTTCTGGCAGGCACTCTCGCACCTGAACCCGATTGTCTACATGATCAGCGGTTTCCGCTTCGGTTTCCTCGGCATCACCGACGTGCCGCTGTTCACCACCGTCGTCGTGCTGGTGGTGTTTATCGTGGCGTTCTACCTGCTGTGTTGGTATTTGATCCAGCGTGGCCGTGGGCTGCGCAGCTAATCCTCTGCCTTCTGCCCGGCGACGTACCGTCTGCCGGGCGCTTTCTTTGACAGTTATCACCGTAAACTAACCTTCACTTCGGTAAACTACTCGCCTGCTAAGGAGAGACGTTATGCTGGGATGGGTGATCACCTGCCACGATGAAGTGGCGCAGGAAATGCTGCTGAAGCTGGAGGCCCGGTTTGGTCCCCTGGCGCAATGCCGTGCTGTAAATTACTGGCGAGGGCTGAGCACCAACATGCTCAGCCGGATGATGTGCGACGCGCTGCATGAAACCGACACCGGTGATGGCGTGATTTTTCTCACCGACAAATCGGGCGCGGCGCCTTACCGTTCAGCGGCGTTAATGAGCCATAAGCATGATAATTGTGAAGTGATCTCCGGTATCAGCCTGCCTTTACTCGAAGCGATGTATCCGCTGCGCGCAACGTTGAGCAGCGCTGAGTTTCGCCACGCCATTGTGGCGCAGGGCTCCCCGGGCGTGAGCAGCCTGTGGCACCAGCAGCAGAAGAACCCGCCTTTCGTTCTGCTTCACGATCTGTATAAGCATTAAACATTGGTATTGATGTCGCTTTTGCTACAATGGCGACTGATTTTCCGTATCGATTTATATCCCATGCTCATGCGCGTTATCTTTATCCTTCTGCTGCTGGTTTCCGGTGGTGCGTCTGCCAGCCTGACCAGTCAGCAAGGCCTTCCTGCCCAATATATGCAAACCACCGAAGATGCGGCCATCTGGGCGCAGGTGGGAAATGCCGTCGTGAATGTAGGGAATGTTCGCGCCGGGCAGATCCTCGCTGTCTTTCCGGCCGCGGCGGATTACTATGAATTTCGTTTCGGATTCGGTACGGGGTTTATTGATAAAGACCACCTTGAAAAAGTTCAGGGCAAACAACGCGTTGAGGATAGCCTGGGTGACTTGAACAAGCCGCTCAGTAATCAAAACCTCATCACCTGGAAAGACACGCCGGTCTATAACGCCCCCAGCAGCGGAAGCGCGCCTTTTGGCACCTTAAGCGCCAATCTTCGCTATCCGATTCTGAATAAGCTGAAAGATCGCCTGAACCAGACCTGGTTTCAGATCCGCATCGGCAATCGTCTGGCGTGGATCAGCAGCCTCGATGCACAGGAAGATAACGGGCTACCGGTTCTGACTTACCATCATATTTTGCGTGATGAAGAGAACACCCGTTTTCGACATACCTCCACGACGACCAGCGTACGTGCGTTTAATAATCAGATGGCCTGGTTACGCGATCAAGGCTATACCACGCTGACGATGTACCAGCTTGAAGGGTACGTGCGTAACAAGATGAACCTACCCGCGAAAGCAGTGGTGATCACCTTTGATGATGGTCTCAAATCGGTGAGCCGCTACGCGTACCCTGTTCTGAAAGAATATGGCTTCAACGCGACGGCGTTTATAATTTCATCACGTATCAAAGGCCATCCGCAGAAGTGGGATCCAAAATCGCTACAGTTTATGAGCGTTCAGGAAATCAAGGGCATCCAGGATGTGTTCGACATTCAGTCTCACACCCATTTCCTGCATCGCGTGGATGGCTATAAACACCCCATCCTGTTGAGCCGTAGCTATCACGTGATCCTGTTTGATTTTGAACGATCACGTCGTGCACTGGCGCAGTTCAACCCGCGCGTGTTGTATGTGTCGTATCCGTTTGGCGGCTATGACAATAAAGCGATTAAGGCGGCGAACGATGCGGGGTTTCATCTGGCGGTGACCACGGTGAAAGGGAAGGTGAAGCCGGGGGATAATCCGTTCTTACTGAAACGTCTGTATATTTTAAGAACGGATTCGCTGGAGACCATGTCGCGGCTGATCAGTAATCAGCCGCAGGGGTAGGTTATTCGTACGTGGTCTGAATGGTCACGGTGGTGCCGAAAACACCGACGGTTACCGGATCGCTGCCGATCTTAACCAGTTTGGCCCAAATTGATTTGTCTACAATACTCACGGGATCGCCGTACACTTCACCCACCGCGATGACGTGCTTGCTGCCATTCGCTGGCACAGGATAATTATCATTCTGGCTATCCAGAATCATAACGCCAACGCCACCTGCCGCAGTCACACCACCTGAACTCTCCACGGTATTGGTAAAATATTTCTTATCTGCGGTGGTGTGCGTGGAGGATAGCGTATAGTAAACGCCGATGGTATTCACGCATGTACCCGTCACATGGAACTCGACTTTGCTGGTATTCCCGCTTTCGACCTCCGCGGGATACCAGTCACCAAGGTTTACCGTTGTGGGCGCACGTAAGGCACAGGTCGGGCGATTTAATGGAATACTGAACGACATCTGAGACATATTCACCAGAGGGCGAGGGTGATCTTCTACTGTCGTTCCATTTGGATTACCGAGGATAATTTGACCGATTGGACCACTGCTTGCGGTCAGGAAGTCTTCGTCGTTGGGAACACCGGTGAATCCGTTTGTCTGCCAGAACTCCATACGAACGTGCCAGGTTTTTCCTTTTACAGCATCTTCGTTATCATGATCGTTACCCGTGAGATAAAACTCATTTGGATTGGGTGGGAACCAGGCCGTTACACCATTGCCATCAGGATAGAATGCCAGCGTGTAAACAATCCCGGGGATGTTTGTACGAAAAGTGGCTTTGCCATCGATCTCCCCCCAAAGCATTGCATTGTTCGTCATCTGGTAAACATTTTCACCATCGTCACCCACTTCGCAACTTGATGTTAATGCTGGGGTTGTTTCCATAATAATAGTGTTACTGATCTGCACGGGTGTCGTTACCGTACCAACAGGCAGAGGTGTAATGACCGGCTGTGTGCCCGGAGACATAATGAGCAGCGTATCATTACTGTTAAATTTACATTCTAACGCGGAATGCGCTGCGCCAGACAGCCCGAACGCCGCTAACGCTAATATAGTAAGATATTTTTTCATCCTAAATCCCTTTATTCATAGCTTACGTTAACCAGAACATTACTCATCACAGCGCCGCTGGTGATAGTTCCAACGTTCTGATAACGCGCGTAAAATCCATAATCCTTTATATAGTTCTCGCTACTTCCACTGACATCGTAAATAACGTTTGATGTCCCGTCGCTGTTCAGGACGTTAGTTTTGAACGCATCTGAAAAAATAACGATACCCACATTTTCAGCCGCACCGGCTGTGGCATCGTTTTTAAAGACCTGGTTGTGATTACTCCAGAAACCATTTTGCGGAGCAAAACTAAATTTCAGTTTGTTAATCGTTGCGCCTTCTGTACTGCTCGCGTAGCAGTCATCTACGTGGATCGTAAAAGGCGTTCCTGCTTCATCATCGGTTGGCGATAGACGATCGCTCTTGTCGCTGTTATAAAACCAGTCTCGTGTCACGGTCGGCAAAGTGATCTCTCCGCCGTTTTCGACGCTTAGCCGACAGGTATTATTAACAATATTTGCTGTCAGGTTTACATCCACACCTGAACCTGCCTGGCATATGCCAGGCAGAGTGCTACCAGCCAGACCGATAAGCAACACAAGACCGGGCTGGTGTAAATTAAACGGTGATTGTTGCATGATGGTACCTGGAATTATTGATAGGTGACGGTAAACGTTACCGGAGCGGTAACCGCACCTGTGCCAACATCACTAATCGCCATGCCTTGGCCTATGACAATACGAGAGTTCATCGGGAATTCACCCGCGCCGTCAGTAATGGTGACTTCCTGAGCCGCCGGAGGCGTGTTACAGCTCATCAACAAGCCTGTATCGACAGTGCCGGACCAGATTTCAAAGCCCGTTGCTAAGCCGCCAGAGAACGAGTCACCATTTTTGGCTATACCACTACATTCTCCGCCAGCGCCTTTCGCGGCAGCGACCGTTGCCTTCGTTACCCCAGAACAGTTAGTGAAGCTTATTTTGAGCGGCTCGACGCGGGTTTTATTCACCAGATCCGATTTGTATACATCGCCAAATGCAATTTCAGTGGATGCAGTACCTGCGCCGTTGAGCACTTTTGCTGTACAGGTGCCTGAAACTACCTTTGTTTGAATCGTCATACTGACACTATCGGTGCCTGTAATTGCAGCGCTTACCACTCCAGAGAAGAGAAGGGTAGAAACGGACAGGGCGATTAAAGTTGATTTAAATTTCATAATATTGCTCCGTTTTCCTGCGCCAATTACTCGTAGCTAAACTCGAAAGTTGCCACGGCCTGGAAATCACCAACTGTCATGCTGTTAGCTTTGGTTTCACGCAATGTGGCTACCAATTGAACTTCTTTATTTTGGATTTCTGTAGGGGTCCAGACCAGGCGCTCCGAATCGTCTTTGGAGTTAATGATAAACGGGGCATCCGGTGTGCTGGCTCTGGCAATTTCAACAGCAGAGTAGTCTGCGCCTCCGGCGGTTTTTAATATTGAGTTAACAAGGCCGGAGAATAAATAACCAGAGCGTGTTCCCGATACTGTGGTTTTCAATGAGGTCAGAGATGCCGGGCACTCAACGATCACGATTTTGAAATTGGCATTTGCGGTGCCAGCTTTGACATCGTCAAGGCGCACCTGACCGCCACCGATTTTCAGCGTTTGCTGAGTATCGGAACCCTCACCACCAACCAGTTTCATATCAAAAGTGGTTTCACGGATATTAGCCGTGAAGTTAACATCGAGATTCGTGCCCTCGGCGAGCGCTGCACCTGATAACGCCAGCACCGTCATGGCAACGGCTGACAGGCTATAAAGATTTTTTTTCATACAAACTCTCGTCTATTTTCCCGAATAATTACATCTGGCACACTTGATTGCTGAGTACCGTTGTAAGTCCTACTTTTTGAGCATGTGATGAGACGTTATAATGCACGTCACACTTACTGTCTTTATCGCTTCCCCAGACAACATGAAGCGTGCCTTCATCTTCAACGCCGCGGACATAGGCTTGCCCCGCCTGCCCTACGGTGCCAATTGATTCATTTTTTTCATTTAAAACATCAGCGCCTAAAGGAATAAATCCGTTATCGGTGCGCTTAAGTTCTAAAATTAATGAACGACCTTCATCGGTTACAAAATCAACCAGCACAACGGAACCACTGCGGGGAACCGTAATTTCACTGGTGTTTTTAATTTCAACATCGTTTTCCAGCGTGCTGATATCAAGGTATACGCGGTTTTCACGGTAGGCAGACATATAAGGCAGAATGCCATAGCCGGAACTGCCTATTTCACTGTTACCAAAGCCGATACCGGCACCTTTCGCGCCACTCGCTTTGACCAGCGCCAGCGCATCGTTGTCACCAATACTCCCTGGCGCAAATGCGATGCCCCCTGAATGCAATACCATGCCACCGCTATAGGAGGCAGAATATTGTTTACTGTTGTCATCGCCAAAAGAGGCAGATAAACCCAGCGGGCCATATTCACTGTTATAGGACCCGTAGCCGCTTATCTGATTCAGGTCACCATAATTACCGCTGTTTGACGAGGCGCTAACGGAATAACTCACCTTATTATCTTGCGTATTTCCACCCGCGGACGTGTTAAAGCTTGTGCCGCCTTTAAGGTCGGAACGTAATCCCATGTTAATGTTCGAGAATCCACCAGAATTCCCTCTATCTTTTGAGAATACACTTAATGGAATGCTCAGGCTTAAATAAACGCTGTCGTCTTTCTTGCCGTTCTGATCATAGGTTCGCTGTAATGACAGGCTGTAGCTGCCATAGGTGAAGCTATTGTTATAACCAATATTATAATTGGAAGTTGAGCCCGTAGCGTTCCAGTAATCCTGCCAGGTGCCGCTTACATACAGGGAGCCATAATTGTCCTCTCCGGATGTTAGCGGTTGGTTAAGACTAATTTGCACCTGATTTTTGGTGCGCTGATAGTCTGCATATAACGCTTCGTTTGAGTCATAGCTACGGTTTGAGTATTTCTGGTGCTTAATACTGTCCTGAAGTTGCGCCGCATCGTTAAGCGTCAGGTAGTCTTCCGTCGAGAAACGATAAGCCGCAACGTTAAAGGAAGTATTCGTCGACTCAATCATTTTACTGTACGTTAAACGATAACTTTGACCGCTTAATTTATCCAGCCCCTCAATATCTGCATATGATTGCGTAACGTCGAATGCAAACGCACCAACAGGGGTATTCATTGCCACGCCGAGAATACCGGCATAAAAATCCATATCGGTATATTGTGCGCCAATATAACCCGTGAACGTATTATTCAGGCCATAGTAAAGGGTACCGTAACCCACTTTAGGCGCATCAATCAGTGAATCGTCATTTAATTCACCTAAACCGACGTCCCAGCGAGATGCTCCCGGACGGAGCATCTGAGTAACGGATGAAAAGGGTACGGTAAAGGAGCGTTTGCTGCCGTCCGCTTCTTCAATCGTTACCAGTAAATCATTACCGTAACCTGTGGTACTCAGGTCGTTTATTTCAAACGCGCCTGGTGGCACCGAGGTTTCATAGATCTTATTGCCGCTCTGCGTGACGCTGACCTTCGCGTTACTGTTCGCGACACCCCGGATGACAGGAGCGTAGCCTGTGGACCCCATTGGCAACATGCGATCGTCACTGTACATGCGTGCACCGCGAAGGCTCATAGAGTTAAATGCCTCGCCACGCGTGTAAGAGTCGCCGATGACAAACTGGGCGCTCAACGGTGTAATATCGCGCTGCAAATAGACATCCTGACTGGAATATTTTGTGCCACTATCTTTGTCCCAGTTAAAATTGCCACGCGAGCGCAGACGCCATGGCCCCATATTCAGACCATAGCGTAATCCTACATATGCACTTTCTGATGTACTGCCGTTGTTCTCGCTACGCCACCCGTTCATGTCATAAGAGAGCAGAGCGGCAGGGATCCCATTATCCCACAACGATGGATCGACATAGCCTGCCGGGCGTTTCAGCACATAAATCTGCGGAAAATTAAAATCCATTGCCTGCTTGCCACTGTCATAGCTAACCGTAGCGCCAGGGAAGGATTTTTTAATATCGACGCAGGTTTCATCGTCTTCCGGTCCGTCAGGCAATGTGCTGGTGTCGACACCCGATTGTGACAGCAGCAGTTTTGTTATGCACGGTGTCGCACGAGGTGTTCCGTTATCTTTAAACGTGACCTCCACGGTAGACTTCAGTTTACCGTTCAGGTTGATCTTAGTGCGATAGGTCCCCGGTAAAACCGGGTTGCCATGTGAAAAACGATTAATATCAATACTAGCACTGCCATTTAAAAGAAATTGATCGTTAAACTCGACCTCTTCTTCATTATCAGGCAGATCTTTTGCTGGCGTGATATTTTCTGCGCAAGCATAAAAAGGCAATGCTGCGCTTATCGCAAGACATAAAAGAGAACGTTTAAATAACATGGCACATCCACTTAATCAGTGTAGAGAGAACTCTCTACAGAGTTAATGCTATCAATTATTATGTGTATTAAAGCGTGTTCTATTTAAGTCCAGCTTCGTGATGGTCTGTGCCGCCATAATCATTAATGGTATCAAACTCGACTTTACCATTTACGGCAGAAGCTAAGCCTTTCACCGTCATTGTGGTATCACTAAACGGTGGAACGGCCTTATGATCAACGTCGTATGTTTTTTGACTGGCTTTAATGGTGACCGCTGAAACGGAGACGTTATAGGGTGAGTTATTATGGGCAACAAGCTTAACTGCGTTCCCCTCTTTTTTCTGCGTCCATGTCAAATGCTCAGCGGCTTCACCTGCCGAGCCTTTTAACCCGTCTGGTCGGTAAAAGAATTTAATACGCGTTCTGAATGCCAGCTGAAGCTGGTTAAGATTCTCTTTATCCGCAGCTTTTGATTTTGGCGGAATCTCCAGGACATTGAACCAGAAAAGCGATTCACGATCCTGTGGTAAAGGTATACCTGTGTAGGTAATACGTACGGATTGGCCTTTTTTCGGGTCAATGCGGGATACCGGAGGGGTAATGATAAAAGGAAGCTTCAACTCTTCCGGGTTTACGCCATCACGCCCATCATCAAGCCAGGTTTGAACCAAAAGCGGTTTGGTTCCATGGTTATCGAGATTAACGACGACATCCTTCGATGACTGTGGGTAGATAATACGGGTGCCGGAAATAACAATGTCCGCACTTGCATTCGATGCGGCCAAAAAAGCAGTTGCGAGCAATGCGGCTTTAAAATTTTTAATAAAGATTGAATGAGACATTTTTCCACTTCCTTTTGGAATTACACAAGCAATCCCTCATTTATCATGAAGGATTGCTTAATTTAAAGTTTACGAATCTCTTATTCGTAAATCATGGTGAAGGCAACCTGTGCCTGCACGGTACCAGCAGATACTGGGTTGCTTGTTGCATTCCAGCCCTGACCCTGGGTGTATGCTACGCGGTAGTACAGGTTTCCTGCGCCAGAAGTCGCATCAATAGTTGCTTTCTGAGTGTTGTTGGTCTGGTCAATTTTAATCTGATCGGTAGCTGAGTTACCGTCGTTTGACAGCACCAGGTTAACGTTCTTAGCAGAACCCTGTGCATTGCTTGGTGGCACCAGCAGACCGCCTTCTGTAGAAGAAGAACCCGCCCATGAAGAGAACTGGGCAGACGCTTTCTTCGCAGTCTCGGTATCACAACCGGTCAGAGAAAGGGAGAATTTCTTTTCACCCAAGGTGCTGGTGGTACCCAGTGCGGTTGAAAAATCACGTACAAATACAGTGTCCAGGGTTACGTCAAAATCGTTACCGTTTTGATCGATTTTCTGGTCAAGGGAGACCTGGCAAGTATTGTTAGAAACCATGCCGTGGAAAGTAATAGTCCCGGTGTCAGAATCTGCTGCTACCGCTGAACCCGCAGCCAGAACGCTTGCTAGTGCAATTGACAAACCATATTTTTTAGAAATCATTTCAATATCCATATTCGTTGAGTAAATAATAAGTGCCTGTAAAGCTTTTATTTGAAATTAAATTTCGTGGCGAATTATATTGTTAATCTCAATGAAATGTAGATATTGTGCGTGATTTAAACTAAAAGAATAGTTTAGTAAATTTAAAGTTATTTGTTATCAATATGGTGTGTTTGTCTGGTGGGGCGGGAAGAGCTGGATATTAATTCAATAAATGCTTTTTAAAGACCCATTCATTTAATAAATGCACAAGAATGGGTCGTGGGATAAATATTATCAGGCAACCTGCACCGGAATCGCCTTCGCGGTACGTTTCATCTCATTATCGCCTTCAAAGTAGGCCACTTTAGGCTGCCAGCGACGTGCTTCTTCGTCAGACATCATCACAAAGCTGGCAATAATGACGATATCGCCTACGTCCGCGCAGTGCGCTGCTGCCCCATTAACGGAGATGATTTTAGATCCGCGTTCAGCGGCAATCGCGTACGTTGAAAAGCGTTTGCCGTTATTAACGTTCCAGATATCAATAGCTTCGTTTTCGAGAATACCCGCCGCGTCGAGAAAATCCTGGTCAATCGCGCAGGAGCCTTCATAGTGCAGGTCGGCCTGGGTGACTTTCACACGGTGAAGCTTACCTTGTAGCATTTTGCGAATCATTACGTTTACCTTTCACTTCCGGGTAGTAAAACTACGCCAGTTCAACCACTTTGTTATCGATAAGGCGGGCCTGGCCGAGCCATGCCGCCACCAGAATTACCGCACGTTTGCTGGTCTCTGTAAGCGCCAGAAGCGTATCGGCATCCCGAATTTGAACGTCGTCAGCACGAAGACCTTTCTCGTTCAGCGCCTGTTCAGCCAGAGCGATAATTTCTTCTGCGGTTAACTCTTTTGCCAGCAGTTGCTCTGCCATGGTATTCATGACTTTGCTTAAACCCGGCGCAATTTTACGCTGTTCGGCGGTCAGATAGCCGTTACGGGAGCTGAGCGCCAGGCCATCTTTCGCACGCACAATCGGTACGCCGACTATCTCAATGTCGTAGCCCATATCGGCAACCATTTTGCGGATCAGCGCCAGCTGCTGGAAATCTTTCTCGCCAAAACAGGCGATGTCCGGCTGCACCAAGTTAAACAGCTTGCTGACGATGGTAGAAACGCCACGGAAATGGCCCGGGCGGCTGGCGCCCTCCAGCATGGTCGAAATACCCGGCACATCGACGTAGGTCGATTCAGTGGTGCCCTGGGGATATACATCTGCGGGGGCCGGAGCGAAGACGATATCCGCATGACGTTTTTTGAGCTTCTCGCAATCTTCCTGCAAGGTACGTGGGTAGCGCGCCAGATCGTCTTCGCGATCGAACTGCATCGGGTTAACGAAGATACTGACTACCACAATATCTGCACGGGCTCTCGCTTCATCGACCAGCTTCATATGGCCGTCGTGCAGGTTGCCCATGGTTGGAACAAGGGCTATACGTTTACCTTCCTGACGTGCACGGCGGATATGCTGGCGCAGCAGCGGCAGAGTTTCTATGATTAGCACACCTGGACTCCTTAATGGAAACTGTGTTCTTCGCCCGGATAAACGCCGGACTCAACCTCGGCAATATACTGCCGCACAGCAGCACGCATGTCGCCTGCTTCTGTCAGGAAATTTTTAGCAAATTTTGGAATGTGGCCGCCGGTGATCCCGAAGGCGTCGTGCATGACCAGAATCTGGCCATCGGTGACGTTGCCCGCGCCGATGCCGATCACCGGAATTGACAGCGCCTCAGTGATACGCTTAGCCAGCTCAACCGGTACACACTCCAGCACCAGCAGCTGTGCGCCCGCGGCTTCCAGCGCCGCGGCATCATCAAACAGCGTCTGCGCCGCATCGCCTCGGCCCTGCACCTTATATCCGCCAAAGATGTTGACAGACTGCGGCGTCAGCCCCAAATGACCACAAACCGGCACGGCGCGTTCGGTAAGCATTTTTACCGTATCGACCAGCCAGGCGCCGCCTTCGATTTTGACCATATTGGCGCCAGCACGCATCACTGTCGCCGCATTTTCAAAGGCCTGTTCCGGGGTGGCATACGCCATAAATGGCAGATCGGAAAGCAGCAGGCAGGCGGGCGCACCCCGGCGCACGGCGCGGGTATGGTAAGCAATATCCTCGACCGTGACCGGCAGAGTGGAATCATGTCCTTGTACCGTCATCCCTAACGAGTCCCCGACCAGCATGACGTTGATCCCTTCTTCGGCAAACAGTTTTGCGAAGCTGTAATCATACGCGGTGATAGTGGCGAAGCGTTTTTTTTCCTGTTTGCATTTCTGCAATAAGGAGATGGTGGTTGGTTTCATACTGTTTCCTGATGGCCCAATAGCGAATCTTTGCGCATTCTAACAGTAACATTCGAGGGAACAATGATTTTAGGCAATCGATTAACCGCAAATAAGGAATGGTTAATCGATGCAGAGGCGGGATTACCAGCGGGCCGGTTTATCCGCGTTGAGATTTTGCAGAACGGCTTGCAGCGAGGCGCCGTCAGGGAAGGTGAGATCGGGCGCGACTTCAAACAGCGGCCAGAGCATAAACCCGCGGTTTTTCATGTCGTAATGTGGAACGGTGAGGCGTTCGGTGTTAATCACCTCGTGGCCGAAAAGCATAATATCGAGATCGAGGGTGCGCGGTCCCCAGCGTTCGGCTTTGCGGACGCGACCCTGCTGTAGCTCAATACGCTGGGTATTATCCAGCAGCGTTTCTGCGTCAAGGGTCGTTTCCAGCACCACGGCGGCGTTCAGATAATCAGGCTGATCCTGCGGGCCGAGCGGCGGCGTACGGTAAAATGAGGACAGCGCGACGATGCGGCTTTGCGGGATCTCCCCCAGCGCCTGCACGGCAGCGTTAACCTGCTCCAGCGGAGAGGCCAGATTGCTGCCGATGGCGATATACGCAAGGGTCATGCCGTGCCTTCACGACGCGGTGCGCGTTTGCGCGGGCGACGGTGACGACGGCGCGGTGCCGGCTCATCATCGAGATCCGTAAGCATATCTTTCTGCTCTGGTGGTGCAGAGACCTGAAATTCTCCCCACCACTGCGCCAGGCGCTGTAGCTCCTGGTTTCTTTCGACTTCAGCACGCAGAGAGAGCAAATCGAACGCGGCGCGGAACTTAGGATGCTCCATCAGCTTCCAGGCGCGTTTACCCTGACGGCGGGACATACGCAGCTGAAGCTGCCAGATATCACGCACCAGCGTGGTAATACGTTTCGGGATCGCCAGCGTGCGACAGCCTTCGTCCAGCACGTCGTTTGCCGCCAGCGCGAACGCATCATAATAGGCGAGACCACTCTCCTGAGTGATGCGCTGCGCCGTTTCCAGCAGCGGATACCAGAACATGGCCGCGAACAGGAACGCCGGATTCACGCGCATATCGTTATGAATACGGGTATCCGTGTTCTTCAGCACCTGTGCAATCATCCTCTCCATTGCGCTGTCACCGTTTTCGGTGAAGTAGCGGGTAATGGTCGGGAACAGCGGCTGGAACAGGTTGTATTCACGCAGCAAATTGTAGGTTTCAAACCCGTAGCCTGCCTGGAGCAGCTTTAACGACTCCTCAAACAGACGGGCAGGGGGGACGTCGTTAATCAGCGTCGCCAGGCGCGGGATCGGCTCTGCGGTTTCCGGACTGATACGCATGTTCAGCTTGGCGGCGAAACGCACGGCGCGCAGCATTCGGACCGGATCTTCGCGATAGCGCGTTTCCGGCGTACCGATCAGGCGAATCAGGCCGTCTTTCAGATCCTGCATACCGCCGACGTAATCGCGCACGGTAAAATCCGCCACGCTGTAGTAAAGGCTGTTGATGGTGAAATCGCGACGCTGAGCATCTTCTTCAATAGAGCCGAAGATGTTGTCGCGCAGCAGCATGCCGTTTTGGCCGCGCTGGGAAGTCGTGCGATCGTTGACGCCCGCTTCGTGGTGACCGCGGAAGGTCGCCACTTCAATAATTTCCGGTCCAAACATCACGTGCGCCAGACGGAAACGGCGGCCAACCAGACGGCAGTTGCGGAATAATTTACGCACCTGCTCAGGCGTGGCGCTGGTCGTCACGTCGAAATCTTTTGGTTTTTTGCCCAGCAGTAAATCGCGCACCCCGCCGCCGACGAGATAGGCCTCGTAGCCTGCTTTATTCAGACGATAGAGCACCTTGAGGGCATTTTCACTGATATCTTTGCGGGAAATATTGTGCTGCTCACGCGGAATGACCGACATGTGTGGCTGTGCAATAGCGTCGTTCGCCATGCTCTCTTCGCGGCTCAGCACTTTACGGCAAAAATTAGCGACTCGGGTAAAAATAGTACACCTCGTAGTGTGTTTTGTTATCAAAAAAGCGGCTAATCATAGCTCAGCGCAACGCATTTGAGAATGCTGGATTTTTGGCACGGCGATAAGCGCCCAGTCAGCAATGGCCGTTTTCAGCAATTCATCCAGACTCAGATCCTGCCATTCCTGCGTTACATTCTGGTTGAGAAATCGCAGCGCGTCGATCAAAACCGGGCGCGGATCGCCGTCAGGCAGCGCCGGGGCATGATTCTGTTTCGACAGCTTATTTCCCTGATCATTGACTGCCAGCGGCAGATGAATGTAATCCGGCACCGTCCAGCCAAACTGCTGGTAAAGCGATATTTGCCGCACGGTAGGCTCAACCAGATCCGCCCCGCGCACGATTTCCGTAACGCCCTGGAAATGGTCATCAACAACCACCGCCAGGTTATAGGCAAACAAACCATCACGACGGTGAATAATAAAATCTTCACGCGCCAGGCGTTCATCCGCCTGAATGGTTCCTGAGAGAACGTCGGTAAACTGCGTCACCGGAGAACGCTGTATCAGCCGTACGGCAGCATTCTCAGGACCGTTGTGCCGCGTACGACAGTGGCCGTCGTAAACGCCACCCACGCTTTGAATTCGCGCCCGCGTGCAGGTGCAGTTATAGGAAAGGCCCTGTTCAGCAAGCCACGCCAGACGTTCACGGTAGGCATCATGGCGTTGAGACTGCCAGAGTACGTCGCCGTCCCAGTGAAGACCGTAATGTTCCAGCTGACGCAGAATAGTTTCTGCTGCACCGGGAACTTCACGCGGAGGATCGATATCTTCAATGCGGACCAGCCATTGACCCTGACGGGCGCGAGCCTGTAGGTAGCTGCCAAGCGCGGCAATTAATGAGCCGAAGTGTAATTCACCGGAGGGAGATGGCGCAAAGCGCCCGATATAGTGAGATTCAGACATATCAACGGTAACAAGGCGGGAGAGACTCCCGCCTTAGCAGAGTAGTGAGAGGGCAGGCGTTAGCCAGCCATCTGTTTTTCGCGGATTTCTGCCAGCGTTTTACAGTCGATGCACAGATCGGCTGTTGGACGCGCTTCCAGGCGACGAATACCGATTTCAACACCGCAGGATTCGCAGTAGCCAAAATCTTCGTCCTCGACCTTCTTCAGCGTTTTTTCGATCTTTTTGATCAGTTTGCGCTCGCGGTCACGGTTACGCAGTTCGAGGCTGAACTCTTCTTCCTGAGCGGCACGGTCGACCGGGTCCGGGAAGTTAGCAGCTTCGTCCTGCATATGTGTAACGGTGCGATCGACTTCATCCCTGAGTTGATTACGCCATGCTTCAAGAATACGCTTGAAGTGCGACAGCTGGGCTTCGTTCATATACTCTTCGCCCGGCTTCTCTTGATACGGCTCCACCCCAGCGATGGCGAGAATACTCAGGGACGATGTTTTACGGTTTTGCCCTTCTTGCATGTTGCTTCTCCTTAACACGCACTATCGATCCCCGTGTTGGGGGAAAAATCAGGTCGCTATAAATAGCAGATGCTTTTCCGTATGGCAATTATCTAAACGTAACACTTGACAACCCTGTGAGGAAAAGCGTATTTGCGCACGCGGCCAGAACACTTATTAGTCAATCGTCTAATCCCTTATAAGACAATGGGAAGAGAGGATCTCAGAGTCATATTATCGGCAGAAAGTTCCGCTTTATAAGCGAAAATCTCTACCCCCTGCTTTTGTGCCTCATTCAACAATTGCGCGTATTTAGGATCAATATGACGGGCCGGGGAAAACCGTTCAATGGCTGAATGCAGAACCGCAAACAGCAACACGGCGCGCTTGCCCGCCGCCGCTACACTCATTAGCTCTCGCAGATGCTTCTGGCCACGTAGCGTTACCGCATCCGGAAAGAAGCCGTTTTCCTGTTCCGCTAACGTCACTGATTTCACTTCAATATAGCACTCAGGGCGGTCTTCCGCCTGTAACATAAAATCAATTCTGCTGCCTTCATCGCCATATTTCACTTCGCTTTTTTGCGTGCCGTAACCCACCAGTTCAGGAAGCATTCCATTTGTCAGAGCTTCCTTAACCAGCTGATTTGCGCGCAGGGTATTAACGCAAATAAATGCCCCGCTTTGCGTCTCGGTCATTTCCCAGGTATGGGGATATTTGCGTTTAGTATTTTCTGATGTGGAATACCAGACCGTGTCACCCGGCGTGGCGCAACCGGTCATGGCGCCGGTGTTAGGGCAGTGCAGCGTGAGCGTTTCGCCCGCAGGGGTGATCACATCAGCGAGAAAGCGTTTGTAACGTTGGATCAGCGTGGCGGGCTGGAGTGCAGGACTAAACTTCATCAGGATTCCTTAACGTGTCGCCCAGCGTCCAGCGCTGGAGCGGAGTATAGCGGGTGCGTCCTTGTACAAAGGCAGATTCGTACAGCGCAAATTCATTCACCTGAAAGGACCAGTGAAAGCCCGGTGGCGGGATGGCAACGGCCTGACCCGCATCGCGCAGCAGGGTAATGTGGGGATGAAACGGCTGCGGGCTCTGATAACAGCCGCTGCGCGCGGCCTGCGCCCGCAGCATGTTGGCGAGCTGTAGCAGTCCGCGAGGGGGCTGCCGCGTCCCCAGCCAGACCACCCGAGAGCGCAGCCATTGCCCGGCATCGTCAAGATGCAGCGTAAACCCCGGCTGCGAAATGCGTCCGGCCATTGCGCTTAACGCGCGCTGCTTTTCAGCGCTTACTTCACCAAGAAAGGCTAACGTCAGGTGCATATTGGCGGCGACGACGGGGCGGCCCGCTTCCGCGGGGAAGTGGCTGGCGCGCCAGCGAACAATCTGCCGTTGAAGCGTGGTGGGTAATTCAATGGCGAAGAATAGCCGTTTAGACTCAGACATGCGCAAGACTCGGTAATGATATGCGCCGATGCTACAATGTACGCCGATTAATGTTAACCCTCTGGAGCCGTAAGTGTCCTCTTTGCCCGTCGCCGTCGTCCTTCCTGAGCTTCTCGCAGCCTTAGAACATGCGCCACAGGTTTTGCTCAGCGCGCCCACCGGAGCGGGTAAATCCACCTGGCTGCCCCTGCAAATTCTGCGCGATGGGAACATCAGCGGGAAAATTATCCTGCTGGAGCCGCGCAGGCTGGCGGCGCGCAATGTGGCGCAGCGCCTGGCGGAACTGCTGAATGAAAAACCGGGTGAGACGGTAGGGTACCGGATGCGCGCCGAAACCTGCGTTGGACCATCCACGCGGCTGGAAGTGGTCACCGAAGGTATTCTTACCCGTATGTTGCAAAACGATCCGGAGCTGACCGGCGTCGGGCTGGTGATCCTTGATGAATTTCACGAGCGCAGCCTCCAGGCCGATCTGGCCCTTGCGCTGCTGCTCGACGTTCAGCAGGGGCTGCGCGACGACCTTCGGCTGCTGATTATGTCGGCGACGCTGGATAACGAGCGGCTCCGGCAGACGCTCCCTGACGCGCCGATGATCTCCTCTGAAGGGCGTGCGTTCCCGGTCGAGCGCCGCTATCAGCCGCTGCCTGCCCATCAGCGTTTTGACGAAGCGGTTGCCATCGCCACCGCCGAATTGCTCCGCCAGGAGCCCGGCTCGCTGCTGCTGTTTTTACCCGGCGTAGGCGAAATCCAGCGCGTACAGGAGCAGCTGGCATCCCGGGTGAACAGTGACGTTATGCTGTGCCCGCTCTACGGCGCGCTGCCGTTGGCTGACCAGCGCAAGGCGATCCTTCCCGCACCGGCGGGGCAGCGCAAAGTGGTGCTGGCAACCAATATCGCGGAAACCAGTTTGACCATTGAAGGCATTCGCCTGGTGGTGGACAGTACGCTGGAGAGGGTGGCCAGTTTTGATCCGCGTACCGGGCTGACCAGGCTGCTGACGCAGCGCATCAGCCAGGCCTCAATGGTGCAGCGCGCAGGGCGAGCAGGGCGTCTTGAGCCGGGTATTTGCCTGCATTTAACCAGCGCCGAGCAGGCGGAGCGTACGGCATTCCAGAGCACGCCTGAGATTTTACAAAGCGATCTCTCCGGACTGGTGATGGATCTGATGCAGTGGGGTTGCCCGGACCCTGACCAGCTCACCTGGCTTAATCCTCCGCCTGTCGTCAACCTTTCCGCCGCGCGCAGTCTGCTGACCCAGCTTGGCGCGCTGGAAGGCGAGCGACTGACGGCGCGCGGCCAGAAAATGGCGGCGCTGGGCAACGATCCACGTCTGGCGGCAATGCTGGTGGCAGCACAGGGCGACGATGAAATTGCCACGGCGGCAAAACTGGCGGCTATTCTTGAGGAGCCGCCGCGCGGTGGCGGCAGCGATCTGGGACAGGCCTTTTCACGCCATCAGGGAAACTGGCAACAGCGGGCGCAGCAGCTGTGTAAACGCCTGAATTGCCGGGGCGGTTCGCCTGACAGCGATAAAGTTATCCCTCTGCTGGCCCAGGCCTTCCCGGACAGAATCGCGCGCCGTCGCGGGCTGGATGGTCGCTATCAGCTGGCAAATGGGATGGGCGCGATGCTGGACAGCGATGACGCCCAGACGCGTCATGAATGGCTGATCGCGCCGCTCTTACTCCAGGGGAGCCACTCCCCGGACGCGCGTATTTTACAGGCGGTTGCCGTGGATATTGACCTCCTGACGCGTGCCTGCCCGCAGCTGCTTCAGCAATCTGACATCGTGGAATGGGATGATACCCAGGGCACGCTGAAGGCGTTCCGTCGTAGCCAGATTGGCAAACTGACGCTCGGGACGAAACCGCTGGCGAAGCCGTCGGAGGAAGAGTTACACCAGGCGATGCTGAATGGCATTCGGGAAAAAGGGCTGAGCGTACTGAACTGGACGCCGGAGGCTGAACAATATCGTATACGTCTGCACTGCGCCGCGAAGTGGCTGCCGGAACAGGGGTGGCCAGCGGTGGATGATGAGACGCTGCTCGCGACGCTTGAACAGTGGCTGTTGCCGCAGACGAGCGGCGTACACTCGCTGCGCGCCCTGAAGGCGCTTGATGTTAAGGCTGCGTTACAGAATTTACTGGACTGGTCGTTACGTCAACGTCTGGATAGTGAACTGCCTGGGCATTACACTGTGCCAACCGGGAGCCGGATTGCCATTCGTTATCATGAGGATAATCCGCCGGCGCTGGCGGTTCGGATGCAGGAGATGTTTGGTGAGGCCACCACGCCGTCCATTGCTGAAGGCCGTGTGCCGTTAGTGCTTGAGCTGCTTTCGCCTGCGCATCGTCCCTTGCAGATCACCCGCGACTTGGGAGCGTTCTGGGCGGGGAGCTATCGTGAAGTGCAGAAAGAGATGAAAGGGCGATATCCCAAACACGTCTGGCCGGACGATCCGGCGAATACCGCGCCGACACGGCGCACGAAAAAATATTCGTAATGGGGAAAGTGCGGGCTGATGCCCTCACCCCGGCCCTCTCCCACAGGGAGAGGGAGAAACAAACTTTGAGAGATTTCTTCTTTCACTGACCTGTGCAAGATAAGAAAATCTGGCCTTTGCGCCTGAATGTTGCGGAGAAAAAGCATGGCGGGGAATGACCGCGAGCCAATAGGACGTAAGGGAAAGCCGACGCGTCCGGCGAAAGAAAAGGTAAGCCGTCGTCGCCTCAGAGATGAGGAGTATGACGATGACTATGAAGACGATTATGAGGATGAAGAACCGATGCCGCGTAAAGGGAAAGGCAAAGGGCGTAAGCCTCGTGGTAAGCGCGGCTGGTTCTGGCTGCTGCTGAAGCTGTTCATTGTTTTTGTTGTCCTGATCGCGATTTACGGCGTTTATCTGGATCAGAAGATCCGCAGCCGTATTGACGGGAAAGTCTGGCAATTGCCTGCGGCAGTATACGGCCGCATGGTGAACCTTGAGCCGGACATGTCCATCAGCAAGAACGAGATGGTGAAGCTGCTGCAAGCCACGCAGTATCGTCAGGTCACGAAAATGACCCGTCCAGGCGAATTTACCGTCCAGGCGAAAAGTATTGAGATGATCCGCCGTCCGTTCGACTTCCCGGACAGTAAAGAAGGGCAGGTTCGCGCGCGTCTGACCTTTGACGGCGATCGTCTTGAAACCATTGAGAACATGGATAACGATCGCCAGTTCGGTTTCTTCCGTCTCGATCCGCGTCTCATCACCATGCTGTCGTCCGCAAACGGCGAACAGCGGCTGTTCGTGGCGCGTAACGGCTTCCCGGATTTGCTGGTGGATACCCTGCTGGCAACCGAAGATCGCCACTTCTACGAGCACGACGGTATCAGCCTTTACTCCATTGGTCGTGCGGTACTGGCGAACCTGACCGCCGGGCGTACGGTGCAGGGGGCGAGTACCCTGACCCAGCAGCTGGTGAAAAACCTGTTCCTCTCCAGCGAGCGCTCTTACTGGCGTAAAGCCAACGAAGCGTACATGGCTGTGCTGATGGATGCGCGCTACAGCAAGGATCGTATTCTTGAGCTGTACATGAACGAGGTGTACCTCGGTCAGAGCGGCGATAACGAGATCCGCGGCTTCCCGCTGGCGAGCCTGTACTACTTTGGCCGTCCGGTAGAAGAGCTGAGCCTTGACCAGCAGGCGCTGCTGGTGGGCATGGTGAAAGGCGCGTCGATCTACAACCCGTGGCGTAACCCGAAACTGGCGCTGGAGCGTCGTAACCTGGTGCTGCGTCTGCTGCAACAACAGCAGGTGATTGACCAGGAGCTGTACGACATGCTGAGCGCGCGTCCGCTGGGCGTTCAGCCGCGCGGTGGGGTGATCTCTCCGCAGCCTGCCTTTATGCAGATGGTGCGTCAGGAGTTGCAGTCTAAGCTCGGAGATAAAGTGAAAGATCTCTCAGGCGTGAAGATCTTTACCACCTTTGATTCCGTGGCGCAGGATGCGGCAGAAAAAGCGGCGGTAGAAGGTATTCCGGCGCTGAAAAAGCAGCGTAAGCTGAGCGATCTGGAAACCGCGATGGTAGTGGTTGACCGTAACACCGGCGAAGTTCGTGCCATGGTGGGCGGTGCTGAGCCGCAGTATGCGGGCTATAACCGCGCAATGCAGGCGCGTCGTTCGATTGGTTCTCTGGCAAAACCGGCAACCTACCTGACCGCGCTGAGCCAGCCGAACCTCTATCGACTGAACACCTGGATTGCCGATGCGCCAATCTCCCTGCGCCAGCCTAACGGCCAGGTATGGTCACCGCAGAACGATGACAGACAGTTCAGCGGTCAGGTGATGCTGGTGGATGCGTTAACCCGCTCGATGAACGTGCCAACGGTTAACCTCGGGATGGCGCTGGGCCTGCCAGCCATCACCGACACCTGGCAGAAGCTGGGCGTACCGAAAGATCAGCTGCACCCTGTGCCAGCGATGATCCTGGGGGCGCTTAACCTGACGCCAATCGAAGTGGCGCAGGCGTTCCAGACCATCGCCAGCGGCGGTAACCGAGCGCCGCTCTCCGCCCTGCGTTCGGTGATTGCCGAAGATGGCTCCGTGCTGTATCAGAGCTTCCCGCAGGCGGAGCGCGCTGTTCCGGCGCAGGCGGCCTATATGACGCTGTGGACCATGCAGCAGGTGGTTCAGCGCGGTACCGGTCGTCAGCTGGGGGCGAAGTATCCTGGTCTGCATCTGGCGGGTAAAACCGGGACCACCAACAACAATGTCGATACCTGGTTCGCCGGTATTGATGGTCGTGAAGTGGTCATCACCTGGGTGGGGCGCGATAACAACCAGCCGACCAAACTGTATGGCGCGAGCGGTGCGATGTCGATTTACCAGCGCTACCTCGCGAATCAGTCTCCGGTGCCGCTGAACCTCGTTGCTCCGGAAGATATCGTCGATATGGGCGTGGACAGCTCGGGTAACTTCATTTGCGGCGGTGGCGTGCGTACGCTGCCGGTCTGGACGACCAACCCGGATGCGCTGTGCCAGCAAAGCCAGCCAGAAGAACCGACAGGTAACCCGTTCGATCAGTCTTCTCAACCTCAGCAGCCGCAGCAGCAACAGCCGCAGCAGCAGGAAGAGAAGAAAGACAGCGACGGCGTCGCCGGCTGGATCAAGGATATGTTCGGCGGGAACTAACCCTACTGATACCCCCTTCTCAGGAAGGGGGTATTTTTTCACCTCAGTAACTCATTTCCTTAACCCTGTTTACAATCCTTATTAACGACCCATTTTCCGTTGATTATTTCTTAAACCCTCAATTCTTGTAGGGCCGCATATCGCTTGCTATGCCGTCAGCGTTTCGCATATTATTCTGCGGTCATAATAATAATTCTCGTTTACGTTATCATTCACCTTTTCCATCAGAGATCCATCATGGCGCTTTCCAATACTGCTCAGCCAATTAACACGTCGCTGCGTAAACTCGCAGTCGTCGTAGCCACAGCGGTTGCCGGCATGTCTGCTTACGCACAGGCCGCTGAAACCCCCAAGAAAGAAGAAACCATCACCGTGACTGCCGCACCGGCTGCACAGGAAAGTGCCTGGGGTCCTGCACCGACGATTGCAGCAAAGCGCACTGCAACGGCGACGAAAACCGATACACCGATCGAGAAAACCCCGCAGTCTATTTCCGTGGTTACACGTGAAGAGATGGACATGAAACAGCCGGGAACGGTTAAACAGGCGCTGGCCTATACCCCAAGCGTTTTCGCAACGCGCGGCGCATCAACAACTTACGATGTGGTTTCGATTCGTGGTTTCACGACCTCCAGCACCGTGAATACTAACCAGTATCTGGATGGTATGAAGTTGCAGGGAGACAACTACTCTGAAGCGTCCATGGACCCGTACTTCCTTGAGCGCTGCTGCGTGGCCCGACGTCTGTACTGTATGGCAAAAGCCATCCTGGCGGCGTAGTGAGTATGGTCAGCAAGCGTCCAACTACGGAACCGTTGAAAGAAATTCAGTTCAAAATGGGGACGGATAACCTCTGGCAGACCGGTTTTGATTTCAGCGACGCGATTGACGATGACGGCGTGTGGTCCTACCGTCTGACCGGTCTGGGGCGCAGTGAAAATGCGCAGCAGGAAATGGTGAAGTCTACTCGTTACGCGATTGCGCCGTCTTTCAGCTGGCGTCCTGATGATAAAACCGATTTCACTTTCCTGAGCAACTTCCAGAGCGATCCGGATGCGGGTTACTACGGCTGGCTGCCGCGTGAAGGTACCGTTGTGCCTTACTATGATGCTAACGGAAAAGCGCACAAACTGCCGACCGACTTCAACGAAGGCGATGAAGACAATAAGATCTCCCGTCGTCAAAAAATGGTGGGTTACAGCTTCGCGCATGAATTCAACGACACCTTCACCGTGCGTCAGAACCTGCGTTATACCAAAATCAACACGCTTTACCGTTCAGTTTACGGTAACGGCTATATCGCCCCGGCCCAGATCAGCCGCGCGTACGTGCGCTCAGATGAAGACCTCAACTCGTTCACGGTTGATACACAGCTCCAGTCGAAATTCGCGACCGGCGCCGTTGACCATACCCTGCTGACAGGTGTGGATTACCTTCGTATGCGCAATGACATTGATGCTGACTACGGTACCGCCGATCCGATCAGTATGAACAATCCGCAGCACGGCAATGCGAACGTTAATGTGAACTTCCCGTATGCCATGCTCAATCGCCAGGAGCAGACCGGGCTCTATGCGCAGGATCAGGCGGAATGGGATAAGTGGGTACTCACCTTGGGTGGCCGCTATGACTTTGCGAAAACGTCTGCCTTCAACCGTAATAACGGAACCACCGCGGAAATTAACGATCAGGCATTTACCTGGCGCGGGGGGATTAACTACCTGTTCGATAACGGGATTACACCATACTTCAGCTACAGTGAATCTTTCGAACCGCTCTCTGGCACTACTCAGGGTGGTAAACCGTTCGATCCGGCACGCGGCAAGCAATATGAAGCGGGCGTGAAGTATGTTCCGAAAGATCTGCCTGTTGTGGTGACGGCAGCGGTATACCAGCTGACCAAGAACAACAACCTGACCGCCGATCCGGCGAACCCGACCAGCGGCTTCAGCGTGCAGGGCGGTGAAATCCGCTCCCGTGGCTTTGAGCTGGAAGCGAAAGCGGCGGTGTCGGCTAACGTGAACGTGACGGCGGCCTACAGCTACACCGATGCGGAATACACCCACGATACCTGGTATGAAGGTCGTCGTCCGGCAGAAGTACCGCGCAACATGGCATCCCTGTGGGCGGATTACACCTTCCACGAGACGGCGCTGAGTGGCCTGACCGTCGGTGCAGGCGCGCGTTACATCGGTAACACGGTGACGTACTACTCCTCAGCGTCGCCTAAAGCCTATGAGTCCTTTAACGTCGCGGGTTATGCCCTGGCGGATGCGACCGTGAAATACGATCTGGCGCGCTTCGGTCTGCCGGGCTCTTCCGTCGGCGTCAACGTGAACAACATCTTTGACCGTGAATACGTCTCCAGCTGCTACAGCGAGTATGCATGCTACTGGGGAGCAGGACGCCAGGTTGTTGCCACGGCGACCTTCCGCTTCTAACCTCTTTATGGGCACGGTTCGCCGTGCCCTTTTTATTTAAGTTGGCTGACATGCAGGATAACAAAACGCAATCCGACTCCACCTTCACGCTCAATAATCTCTCCTTTCGCGTACCCGGGCGCACCTTGCTGCATCCGCTCTCTTTGACGTTTCCCGCAGGTAAAGTGACCGGTTTAATCGGGCACAATGGTTCCGGTAAATCGACGCTGCTGAAGATGCTGGGCCGTCATCAGCCACCGTCCGAAGGCGACATTTTGCTGGATGACCAGCCGCTGGCGAGCTGGAGCAGTAAGGCCTTTGCCCGCAAGGTGGCCTATCTGCCGCAGCAGTTGCCGCAGGCGGAGGGGATGACGGTGCGCGAGCTGGTGGCGATTGGACGTTATCCGTGGCACGGTGCGCTCGGGCGTTTTGGCGTTGCTGACAGAGAGAAAGTGGAAGAGGCGATCGCGCTGGTGGGATTAAAACCGCTGGCGCACCGTCTGGTGGATAGCCTGTCCGGTGGCGAGCGTCAGCGCGCATGGATCGCAATGCTGGTGGCGCAGGACAGCCGCTGCCTGCTGCTCGACGAACCCACGTCGGCGCTGGATATTGCTCATCAGGTTGACGTCCTGGCGCTGGTGCATCGCTTAAGTCAGCAGCGCGGCCTGACGGTGATAGCCGTTCTGCATGATATCAACATGGCGGCACGCTATTGCGACTATCTGGTAGCGCTGCGCGGCGGTGAAATGATCGCTCAGGGTACGCCTGCCGAACTGATGCGTAGCGAAACGCTGGAACATATCTACGGTATTCCTATGGGCATCCTGCCTCACCCGGCCGGGGCTGCACCCGTGAGCTTTGTCTACTGATGCTGGATTCAACTTTCATTAGCCGCCGTCGCCTGCTGACGGCCATGGCGCTCTCACCGCTGCTGTTAAAGATGGGCCCGGCCCGCGCTGCCGCTATCGATCCGCACCGCATCGTGGCGCTGGAGTGGTTGCCCGTTGAACTGATGATGGCGCTGGGCGTGACGCCTTACGGTGTGGCCGATATTCCCAACTACACCCTGTGGGTGAATGAGCCAAAACTGCCGGACTCCGTCATCGACATCGGTCTGCGTACGGAGCCGAACCTTGAGCTTCTCACCCAGATGAAACCGTCTTATTTATTCTGGTCTGCGGGGTATGGTCCGTCGGAAGAGACCATGGCGAAGATTGCGCCCGGACGGGGCTTTTCCTTTAGCGACGGTAAAAAGCCGCTGACCATGGCAAAAAATTCCATCCACGAGATGGCGCAGTTCCTCAACCGTGAGGCTCAGGCGAAAAAACATCTCGATGAATTTGATGCGCTGATTGATTCCCTTAAGCCGCGCTTTGCCCACCGTGGCGATCGGCCTTTGCTGATGGTGACCCTGCTGGATGCCCGCCATATGCTGGTCTTTGGAAATAACTGTCTGTTCCAGGAAGTGCTCGACAGCTTTGGCATTCGCAATGCCTGGGAAGGCGAGATGACGTTCTGGGGCAGTACCGCTGTGGGGATTGACCGTCTGGCGGCGTTTCGTGATGTGGACGTGCTGTGCTTTGACCACGGCAATGAGCGCGAAATGCAAACCCTGATGGCGACCCCGCTCTGGCAGGCAATGCCGTTCGTCCGCGAGCAGCGCTTCCTGCGCGCGCCAGCGGTATGGTTCTACGGCGCGACGCTGTCGGCCATGCATTTTGCCCGCGTGCTGGACAATGCACTGGGAGGCAAGGCATGAGCACGCGTATGGCCCGTTTCCCGATGTTACTGTTAGCGCTCATTTTTCTGGCTGCCCTGGCGTTAACCGGCTTTAACCTGACCACGGCGTTGCCGCGCGATCAGTGGGCAGCCGCGTTTTCCGCACCGGATATCGATAATATTCAGCAAATGCTGTTCCACTACAGCCTGCTGCCGCGTCTGGCTATCTCCCTGCTGGTCGGGGCGGGACTGGGACTGGTGGGCGTACTGTTTCAGCAGGTGCTACGTAACCCGCTGGCGGAGCCGACCACGCTGGGCGTGGCGACGGGGGCTCAGTTGGGGATCACCGTCACCACTCTCTGGACCCTGCCGGGAGCGTTAACCTCGCAGTTTGCCGCGCTGGCAGGCGCATGCGTGGTCGGTGCGCTGGTCTTTGGCGTGGCCTGGGGAAAACGTCTCTCGCCGGTCACGCTGATCCTCGCGGGGCTGGTCGTCAGCCTCTACTGTGGGGCGATCAACCAGCTGCTGGTGCTGTTTCACCACGACCAGTTGCAAAGCATGTTTATGTGGAGTACCGGCACGCTCACCCAGACCGACTGGAGTATCGTTCAGCGCCTGTGGCCGCAGCTGTTTGGCGGCGTGGTGCTGACACTGCTGCTGCTGCGTCCGCTCACGCTGATGGGCCTGGACGACGGCGTGGCGCGCAATCTCGGGCTGGCGCTGTCGCTGGCGCGTCTGGCGGCCCTGACCCTGGCGATTGTGCTCAGCGCGTTACTGGTTAACGCCGTCGGCATCATCGGCTTTATCGGCCTGTTTGCGCCGCTGCTGGCAAAAATGCTCGGCGCACGCCGTCTGCTGGCGCGCCTGATGCTGGCGCCGCTGATTGGTGCGCTGATCCTCTGGCTTTCCGATCAGCTCATTCTCTGGCTGACGCGCGTCTGGATGGAAGTTTCCACGGGCTCGGTGACGGCCCTGATCGGTGCGCCGCTGCTGCTGTGGCTCTTGCCGCGCCTGCGCAGCATTAGCGCCCCGGCAATGGATGCCGGCGATAAAGTACATGCTGAGCGTCAGTCGGTGGTGTGGTTCAGCCTTGCCGGACTGGCAGTGCTGGTTATCGCCTCGTTTGCCGCACTCTCGCTGGGACGCGACGCCACGGGCTGGCACTGGGCGACGGGGGATTTGCTGCATGAACTCATGCAGTGGCGCTGGCCGCGGATCTTCTCCGCGCTGATTGCGGGCGTCATGCTGGCGGTGGCGGGCTGTATTATCCAGCGTCTGACCGGTAACCCGATGGCAAGCCCGGAAGTCCTGGGCATCAGTTCCGGCGCCGCGTTTGGCGTGGTGTTGATGCTGTTTCTCGTGCCGGGGAATGCCTTCGGCTGGCTGATGCCTGCCGGGAGTATCGGTGCGGCGGCGACGCTGATGATTATCCTGATCGCCTCCGGGCGCGGCGGTTTCTCGCCTCACCGCATGCTGCTGGCCGGGATGGCGCTCAGCACCGCGTTTACTATGCTGCTGATGATGTTGCAGGCGAGCGGCGATCCGCGCATGGCGCAGATCCTGACCTGGATTTCCGGTTCAACATACAACGCCACCGGCAGTCAGGTGGTGCATACCGGGATTGTGATGATCGTGCTGCTGGCGATTGTGCCGCTGTGCCGTCGCTGGATGACCATTCTGCCGCTGGGTGGGGATACCGCTCGCGCGGTCGGGGTGGCGCTGACGCCAACGCGCATCGCCCTGTTGCTGCTGGCCGCGTGCCTGACGGCGACGGCCACCATGACTATCGGCCCGCTCAGTTTTGTTGGATTAATGGCGCCGCATATCGCCCGTATGATGGGCTTCCGCAGGACTTTGCCACATATCGTGATCTCTGCGCTGACGGGCGGGGCGATCCTGGTCTTTGCTGACTGGTGCGGAAGGATGGTGCTGTTCCCGTATCAGATCCCGGCGGGCCTGCTGTCGACCTTTATCGGCGCGCCGTACTTTATATATCTGTTGAGAAAGCAGAGTCGGTAATAAAAGTAAACGGCAATCCTTAGATCACCGTTTTAGCGTTTGCTCCCTCTCCCTGTGGGAGAGGGCTGGGGTGAGGACATCAAGCCGCACATTTTACAGCTTCGCAAACACCTTACGCGCTGCGTCGATGGTGTTATTGATATCTTCTTCGCTGTGCGCCACGGACATAAAGCCCGCTTCAAACGCTGACGGGGCCAGATACACGCCTTCTTCCAGCATCAGGTGGAAGAAGCGTTTGAAGCGTTCCACGTCGCATTTCACCACGTCCTGATAGCAGGTCACGGTTTTCGCCTCGGTGAAGAAAATCCCGAACATCCCGCCGACGTGGTTTACCACCAGCGGAATACCCGCGTCTTCTGCGGCTTCCAGCAGACCGTTTGCCAGCTGCGTCGTCCGGTCCGTCAGGGTTTGGTGGATGCCCGGCTGCGCCACTTCGGTCAGACAGGCAAAGCCCGCCGCCATCGCAATCGGGTTACCGGAGAGCGTACCCGCCTGGTAAACCGGACCGGTTGGCGCCAGCGCGTCCATTACGTCCTTACGGCCGCCAAACGCGCCGACAGGCATGCCGCCGCCAATGATCTTGCCGAGGCAGGTCAGATCCGGCTCGACGCCGTAGTATGACTGCGCCCCCGCCAGTGCGACGCGGAAACCGGTCATCACTTCGTCGATGATCAGCAGCGCGCCGAACTCATCGCACAGTGCGCGCAGGCCCGGCAGGAAGTCAGGCTGCGGTGGGATACAGTTCATGTTGCCCGCCACCGGTTCGACGATAATGCAGGCGATCTCCTGCGGATACTGCTCGAACGCCGCGCGAACGGTGTCCAGATCGTTATAGGTGCAGGTGAGGGTGTGTTTTGCGAAGTCAGCCGGCACGCCCGGAGAGTTAGGCTGACCGAGCGTCAGCGCGCCGGAACCGGCTTTTACCAGCAGGCAGTCGGCGTGGCCATGGTAACAGCCTTCGAACTTGATAATCTTGTCACGGCCGGTAAAGCCGCGCGCCAGACGGATGGCGCTCATGGTCGCTTCCGTACCGGAGTTCACCATACGTACCATGTCCATTGTCGGCACCAGCTCGGTGACCAGCTCCGCCATTTTAACTTCCATCTCGGTTGGCGCGCCGAAGCTCAGGCCGCGCTGAGCGGCTTCAATCACCGCGTTGCGGATCGCCGGGTGGTTGTGGCCCAGTACCATCGGGCCCCAGGAGCCGACGTAATCAACATAGGCTTTACCATCCACATCATACAGATATGCGCCATCCGCACGTTCGATAAACAGCGGGGTGCCACCCACGCCGGTAAAGGCGCGCACGGGTGAGTTTACGCCGCCTGGGATAAGCTCGCGGGCTGCGCTGTAGAGGTTTTCAGACTTGCTCATGGCGTCGTTCCTGGTTCGTAGAAATAAGTTAAGGCAACTATTCTAAGTGATTCGGAAGAGGTTATAAAATTTTTGCCCCTCAGAAGGCTTAACAACTGTTAAGTATTTTTCAGGGGACGAGGGGATTGTCTCTGGTAAAATCCCTGCGGCCATTTGTATGACGAAACAGAACAGGTAATGAACGAGAACACGCCTTCTTTTGAACAACAGCAGTTTACGCGCGCGAAGCACCGGGTCAGTATCCGGCGGTTGCTCAACCGTGACAAAACCCCGTTGGCCATTCTGCTGGCAGCTGCCGTTGTGGGCACGCTGGCCGGTCTCGTGGGCGTCGCGTTTGAAAAAGCCGTCAACGCGGTGCTCAACTGGCGCATAGGCACCGTCGCCAGCTTTGCGGATCGGGAATGGCTGGTCTGGGTGTGGGCCTTTGGCCTTTCGGCCCTGTTTGCCATGGTGGGCTATTTCCTGGTACGTAAATTCGCACCCGAAGCGGGCGGCTCGGGGATCCCGGAAATTGAAGGGGCTCTGGAGGAGCTACGCCCGGTTCGCTGGTGGCGGGTACTTCCTGTGAAATTTATCGGCGGGATGGGAACGCTCGGGGCGGGCATGGTGCTCGGTCGGGAAGGGCCAACGGTACAGCTGGGCGGTAACGTCGGGCGCATGGTTGGCGATCTGTTCCGTATGCGCAGCGCCGAAGCACGGCATACGTTGCTGGCGACGGGGGCGGCGGCGGGGCTGTCTGCGGCGTTTAACGCGCCGCTGGCGGGTATCCTGTTTATCATTGAAGAGATGCGCGCCCAGTTCCGCTACAACCTGATCTCCATTAAAGCGGTGTTTACCGGCGTGATTATGTCGAGCATTGTCTTTCGCGTCTTTAATGGCGAAGGGGCGGTGATTGAAGTTGGCAAGCTAACCAATGCGTCGGTCAATACTTTGTGGCTGTATCTGGTTCTTGGGATGATTTTTGGCGTCGTTGGCCCGCTTTTTAACACCCTGATTTTACGGGCTCAGGATATGTTTCAGCGCATCCATGGCGGAAATACCACGAAATGGGTGCTGGTGGGGGGCCTGCTTGGCGGCGTGTGCGGGATCCTCGGCTTTATCGAACCGAACGCGGCAGGCGGCGGATTTGGGCTGATACCCGTTGCGGCGGCGGGCAATTTTAGCGTCGGCCTGCTGCTGTTTATGTTTATCTCGCGGGTAATTACGACCGTGCTGTGCTTCTCCTCCGGCGCACCGGGCGGCATATTTGCCCCGATGCTGGCGCTGGGAACGCTGCTGGGCACGGCGTTTGGCATGGCGGCAGCGGTTGGCTTCCCGGCCTATCATCTGGACGCGGGGACGTTTGCGGTGGCGGGAATGGGGGCGCTGCTGGCGGCCTCCCTGCGCGCGCCGCTTACCGGGATCGTACTGGTGCTGGAAATGACCGACAATTACCAGCTCATTTTGCCAATGATCATTACCTGTCTCGGCGCGACACTATTAGCCCAATTCCTGGGTGGAAAACCGCTATACTCCACCATTCTTGCCCGTACCCTGGCGAAACAGGAAGCTGAACAGGCCCTGAAGCAGAATACTTGAATGAATTACCAGGGTATTAGATAATGACAAAAAGAATTGGGTGATTTTTGCCCAATAGCAGTCGCAGTATTCATGGGAGCATAAGATGAGTGATGACGTAGCGTTGCCGCTGGAATTTACCGAAGCAGCAGCGAAAAAAGTGAAAACCCTGATTGCCGACGAGGACAATCCGGATCTGAAACTGCGTGTTTATATTACCGGCGGCGGCTGTAGTGGCTTCCAGTATGGTTTTACCTTTGACGACCAGGTTAACGATGGTGATATGACTATCGAGAAACAGGGCGTCGCGCTGGTGGTTGATCCGATGAGCCTGCAATATCTGGTGGGCGGTTCAGTGGACTACACTGAAGGTCTGGAAGGTTCGCGCTTTGTGGTGACTAACCCGAATGCGACCAGCACCTGCGGGTGTGGTTCTTCGTTCAGTATTTAAGCCTGGACGCAGATTGTAGGCCCGGTAAGCGAAGCGCTACCGGGCTTATAAACGACACCTATCTTGAATTTTCATCCAGCGCAAAGGTCGGCAGCTTCAGGTGCCAGCGTATCGCCGCTAAACGGATCACCAGCGTGACCACCATCCCCAGCATCGCCGCATTCTCCAGCGGGACAGCAAAGGTGTAATACGCCGTGGCGTGAACGATCCCCCCGATGATACAGGCCGTCGCGTAGATTTCCGTTCGCAGGATCATCGGGACTTCTCGCGCCAGTATGTCGCGAATAATCCCTCCGCCCACGCCGGTTAACACGCCCATACAGATCGCCACCAGCGGGCCAGTCCCGGCAATAAAAGCTTTATTCACGCCTATTCCCACAAAGACCGCCAGACCGACGGCATCCAGCACCGGCAATATCCATTTTGGCAGTCTGCGAGGCTGACGAACCAGCACGATGGTTAACAGGCAGGTGACCATCGCCACCACCAGATCCGTGGGATCTTTTACCCAAAATACCGGGCCATTTGCCAGCGCCATATCGCGGATCGTTCCGCCTCCCACCGCCGTAACGACGCCGAGCACCAGTACGCCAAAAGGATCCATGCGTAGTTTTCCGGCAAGCAAAACGCCGGAGATAGCAAAAACGGCTGTGCCAAGAATATCCAGCCAATACACGAGCATCGTTAAATCCTCGAAGGGGGTATTTATCTGTTTGAGTGACTCTCTGCCAGTTCGGCGCAGAGTTGTTTTGCGGCGAGGATAATACGCGGGCTGGCGCGTTCAAACCAGTCGCTGTTGAGTGCGATGACCGGAATTTTAAGCTGCCGATGCCAGAATTGTTCTATTTTAGGAATCTCGCTCGCATTTCCGACCACCACAATGGCCTGCGGTTGTCGCGCCAGAACCTGCTCACGACTGACCTGAGGCCAGGGGACCCGGCTTTCGGCAAAGATATTTTCACCTCCACAGGTTTCAAGCACCTGGTTCTGGATCGAACCTTTCCCGGTAGTGAACAGCGGCTGGCTGCCAAATTGCAGAAAAACGCGTTGTTTCGGTTGCGTGCCGTATCGGGCTTTTAGCGCGGCATAGTCGTTGAGCATCTGCTGTGCAGCCTGTCCGGCGCGTTGGGGGGTAGGGCTGAAGGGCGCGAGGTCACGGAGGGTTTGCGCCACCTGTTCGATGCTCACCGCGTCCACCCATTTAACCGTTATTCCCAGCGAAGAGAGCTGGTTTACCTGCCGTTCGGCATTACCGCCGCGCCAGGCGAGTACCAGATCGGGCTTTAGCGCAACGATGCGTTCCAGATTCATTCCCTGCCAGGTGGCAACCTGTTCGATTTGGGCGGCCTGCGGTGGATAATCGGAAAAGCTGCTCACCGCAACGGGCGTGATCCCGGCGGCAAACGCCAGTTCCGTATTGGCAGGGGAGAGTGTGATCACCCGCGGCGCGGCGATGAGCCAGGCCGGAGCGAACAGAAGCAGGGCGACCAGCGCCCTGAATGACACCTTACCCACGCGCCAGTTTCTGCACCAGGGTTTCCACCATCACGGTGGACTGCTTGGCCGCAACGGCCAGGAACTCGTCGAAGCTGATGTGGGACTGCTGGTCCGCTACGTCAGAGATCGCGCGAACGACCACGAACGGCACGCTGAAGTTATGGCACACGTGCGCAATGGCCGTGGCTTCCATCTCAACGGCCACAGCCTGCGGGAAGTTATGACGGATTTTCGCCAGACCAACAGAGCCGTTGATAAAGGCATCGCCGCTGACGATCAGGCCACGCACCGCATTGAGGTTCAGCTCGTTGATGCAGCTTTCAGCGGCGGCAATCAGCTTATCATCCGCTTTAAACCCGGCCGGGCAGCCCGGAAGCTGACCATATTCGTAGCCGAATGCGGTGACGTCTGCATCGTGGTAACGCGCTTCGTCGGAAACCACGATATCGCCCACTTTCAGCGTCGGCGCCAGACCGCCCGCAGAACCTGTATTAATGATAACGTCAGGCTTGCAGCGCTCAAGCAGCAGGGTCGCGCCCAGTGCCGCTGCAACTTTACCGATGCCTGATTTCAGCAGAGCCACGTCAACACCGTTCAGCTGGCCGGTGTAGATCTCACAGCCACCGAGGGAGAGGGTCTGACGGTTCTCAATTTTGTCACGCAGCAGCGTAACTTCTTCTTCCATTGCACCAATAATGCCGATTTTCATAGATTTACTCGCGATGTGCCTTGTTAAGATGCATAGTCTATCATGCGGTTAAGGGGAAACGCATTCTCACGCGGGGGAGCACATGGCACCAATCGATTTTCGCACCAAAATTAACTGGCACCGACGTTTCCGTTCGCCACAGGGCGATAAGAGCGAACATGAGATCCTGCGCATTTTTGAAAGCGATCGCGGACGCATCATCAATTCGCCCGCCATCCGCCGGTTACAGCAAAAAACCCAGGTGTTCCCGCTGGAGCGTAACGCCGCGGTGCGTACGCGGTTAACGCACTCCATGGAAGTGCAGCAGGTGGGGCGCTACATTGCGAAAGAGATCCTCAGCCGCCTTAAAGAGCAACGTCTGCTGGAAACCTACGGACTGGATGAACTGACCGGCCCGTTCGAAAGCATCGTTGAGATGGCCTGCCTGATGCACGATATCGGCAATCCTCCCTTTGGTCATTTCGGCGAGGCCGCCATCAATGACTGGTTTAAACAGCGGCTTTTTCCCTCTGATGCCATAAGCCAGCCGCTCAGCGATGACCGCTGTTTGGTACGCGATTTACGCCTGCGTGAAGGTGAAGATAGCCTGAACGATCTGCGCCGTAAGGTGCGCCAGGATCTGTGTCATTTCGAAGGTAACGCGCAGGGGATCCGTTTGGTGCACTCCCTGATGCGGATGAATCTGACCTGGGCCCAGGTGGGCTGTATTCTTAAATACACGCGTCCCGCGTGGTGGACCGGAGAAACGCCCGCCACGCATAGCTACCTGATGAAAAAACCGGGCTATTACTTATCGGAAGAAGCATATATCGCGCGGTTGCGTAAAGAACTGTCTCTGACCCCCAATGGCCGTTTTCCATTGACATGGATTATGGAAGCGGCTGATGACATTTCTTATTGCGTGGCCGATCTGGAAGACGCGGTGGAAAAAAGAATATTCAGCGTCGAGGAGCTCTATCAGCATCTTCATGATGCCTGGGGAGAGCATGAAAAAGGTTCTCTGTTTGCGCAGGTCGTCGAGAATGCCTGGGATAAATCGCGTTCAAATTCGCTGAGCCGCAGTACCGAAGATCAGTTCTTTATGTATTTGCGAGTAAACACGCTGAATAAACTGGTGCCGTATGCGGCCGCCCGTTTCATTGATAATTTGCCGATGATATTTAGCGGGGAATTTAATCACGCCCTGCTGGAAGATGATAGCAGTTTTAGCCAGCTTCTTGAATTATATAAAAACGTGGCTGTTCGCCATGTTTTCAGCCACCCGGATGTCGAACAGCTGGAGCTGCAAGGATACCGGGTTATCAGCGGGTTGCTGGAAATTTATGGCCCGCTGCTCCAGCTAACGGTCGATGAGTTTAGCGAGCTGGTCGAAAATGAACGTGTTCGCCGCCTGCCGATTGAATCTCGTCTCTATCAGAAGCTTTCAACGCGCCACCGGCTGGCATACATTGAAGCCGTCAGTAAAATAGATCGTCATTCTTCCCAATGGCCAGTCATGGAATATTATTATCGCTGTCGTCTTATCCAGGACTATATCAGCGGGATGACAGATTTGTATGCCTGGGATGAATACCGCAAGCTTATGGCCGTTGAATAAGCCATGAGTTTTGTAAAGACGACCAATAAATTTTTACTTTTTCCATAAACTTAATCCCGGAACTAAGCGGTATAAAACGAATCTGAGTTACACAGCAATTTTGCGTTATCTGGTAAATCGAGATTGAGAAACATGAAAAAAACCACATTAGCAATGAGTGCACTGGCTCTGAGTTTAGGTTTAGCGCTGTCCCCTCTGGCGACGGCGGCCGAGACAGCTTCCTCGGCAGCGACTGCACAGCAGATGCCAAGCCTGGCCCCGATGCTCGAAAAAGTGATGCCATCGGTGGTGAGTATTAACATTGAGGGCAGCACAACCGTCAATACGCCGCGTATGCCGCGTAATTTCCAGCAGTTCTTCGGCGACAATTCGCCGTTCTGCCAGGACGGTTCGCCATTCCAGAGCTCCCCGTTCTGTCAGGGCGGCGGTGCAGGGGATGACGGCATGGGCGGCGGCCAGCAGCAGAAATTCATGGCACTCGGCTCGGGCGTGATTATTGATGCAGCCAAAGGCTACGTGGTGACCAATAACCACGTGGTAGATAATGCTAACACCATTAAGGTGCAGATGAGCGATGGCCGTAAATTCGATGCTAAAGTGGTCGGTAAAGACCCGCGTTCCGATATCGCGCTGATTCAAATCCAGGATCCGAAGAACCTGACGGCGATTAAGCTTGCCGACTCTGACGCGCTGCGCGTGGGTGACTACACCGTCGCCATCGGTAACCCGTTTGGTCTGGGCGAAACCGTGACCTCGGGTATCGTCTCGGCGCTGGGACGTAGCGGCCTGAATGCGGAAAACTATGAAAACTTCATCCAGACGGATGCGGCCATTAACCGTGGTAACTCCGGCGGTGCGCTGGTTAACCTGAATGGTGAACTGATCGGTATCAACACCGCTATCCTGGCACCGGACGGTGGCAACATCGGTATCGGCTTTGCTATCCCGAGCAACATGGTGAAAAACCTGACTGCGCAGATGGTGCAATATGGACAGGTGAAACGCGGTGAGCTGGGTATCATGGGTACCGAGCTGAACTCCGAGCTGGCGAAAGCGATGAAAGTAGACGCTCAGCGCGGCGCATTCGTAAGCCAGGTCATGCCGAACTCCTCGGCGGCGAAAGCCGGCATTAAAGCGGGTGACGTGATCACCTCTCTGAACGGTAAACCGATCAGCAGCTTTGCCGCCCTGCGTGCGGAAGTGGGTTCTATGCCAATCGGCAGTAAAGTGACCCTCGGCCTGCTGCGTGAAGGTAAGCCGGTTAACGTGAGCCTGGAACTGCAACAGAGCAGTCAGAATCAGGTGGATTCCAGCACCATCTTCAGCGGTATTGAAGGTGCTGAGATGAGCAACAAAGGGGCAGATAAAGGCGTGGTGGTGAACAACGTGAAAGCAAACTCACCTGCTGCCCGTATCGGCCTGAAAAAAGGTGATGTGATCATGGGCGCTAACCAGCAGCCGGTGAAAAACATCGCTGAACTGCGCAAAATTCTCGACAGCAAGCCGTCCGTGCTGGCACTGAATATTCAGCGTGGTGATACTTCTATTTATCTCCTGATGCAGTAATCATCTTAAGCCCCTGTTCGCAGGGGCTTTCTCGTTTCTGTGACCTTTCCCACAACTCCATACATCTCTCTCTGCCTTTGGGCATCTGCACAATGCAGCCTTAGCTGAACTTCCCTATGCTTGAGCTCTGCTCACGGGAGGGTTTTATGGCTGGCTGGCATCTTGATACCAAAATGGCGCAGGATATCGTGGCGCGAACCATGCGCATCATTGATACCAATATCAACGTAATGGATGCCCGTGGGCGCATTATCGGCAGCGGCGATCGTGAGCGTATTGGGGAATTGCACGAAGGGGCGTTGCTGGTGCTCTCTCAGGGGCGCGTGGTCGACATCGATGACGCCGTGGCGAAACATCTGCACGGGGTTCGTCAGGGGATCAACCTGCCGCTGCGTCTGGAAGGAGAGATTGTTGGCGTTATCGGTCTGACCGGCGATCCTGAATCGCTGCGTAAATACGGTGAGCTGGTCTGCATGACGGCGGAGATGATGCTGGAGCAGTCGCGTCTGATGCACCTGCTCGCCCAGGACAGCCGCCTGCGCGAAGAGCTGGTGATGAATTTGATTCAGGCGGAGGAGCACACGCCTGCCCTGAGCGAGTGGGCGCAGCGTCTGGGTATCGACCTGAATCAGCCGCGCGTGGTTGCCGTTATTGAGGTGGATAGCGGCCAGCTTGGCGTGGACAGCGCTATGGTGGAGCTACAGCAGCTGCAAAACATGCTGGCGACGCCGGAGCGTAACAACCTGGTGGCAATCGTCTCTTTAACGGAAATGGTGGTGCTCAAGCCTGCGCTTAATCAGTTTGGCCGCTGGGACGCGGAAGATCATCGTCGCCGCGTTGAGCTGCTCATCGAGCGCATGAAGGAGAACGGACAGCTCCGTTTTCGCGTCGCGCTGGGAAATTACTTTACCGGGCCGGGGAGTATCGCCCGTTCATGGCGAACGGCGCGCACCACCATGATGGTGGGTAAACAGCGCATGCCGGAGAGCCGCAGTTATTTCTATCAGGATCTGATGCTGCCGGTCCTGCTCGACAGCCTGCGCGGTGGCTGGCAGGCCAACGAGCTGGCGCGCCCGCTGGTGCGTCTGAAAGCGATGGACAACAACGGGCTGCTGCGCCGCACGTTGCAGGCGTGGTTCCGGCATAACGTGCAGCCGCTGGCAACGTCAAAAGCGCTGTTTATTCACCGTAATACGCTGGAGTATCGGCTTAACCGGATCTCGGAACTGACGGGGCTGGATTTAGGGAATTTTGACGACCGGCTACTGCTGTATGTTGCGTTGCAGCTGGATGAGCAGAGATAAGGTTGTGTGCGGTTTTCACCCTCTCCCTGTGGGAGAGGGCCGGGGTGAGGGCATCAGACCGCACCGGAATAACTTATTTCCGCGTCAATTTCTCAAGATCCGCTTCAATCTCGCTGATCTTATTGGTGACAACGCTTTCCAGGTGACGCAGGTCGTCAAGGATCTTACGTTTCAGATCGACTTCGCTGCGATCGCGCTGGCAGATTTGATCGAGTTCGTCGATCACGTAGCGCAGGTTAGGGCTGATTTCCTGTACTTCTTTATATCCCTGACCGATACCGTCAGCGACAACGGTCTTACGCTGGCGAGGGTATTTAAACTTCACGCTTTTGGCGAAGAACTCTCCTTTGTCCTTGTGAAAATAGATTTTCAAAATATCGTTATTGGCTTCCTGGCGAAGACTATAACGATCAATTTCATCAGGATTGGTAATGCCCAGACTTTTCAGATTATCGTACATAGCGGTACCCTTGATCTCAACATAACCTATGAATAATTAACGAAAAAATCTATTTTCGCCACCTTCGGATATAAAAAAAGCGGGGTTGCCCCCGCTTTTTGTTATACCCGATTAATCGATGGTGCGCAGCAGTTCATTGATGCCTACTTTACCGCGCGTTTTCGCGTCCACTTTTTTCACGATGACCGCGCAATACAGGCTGTATTTGCCATCTTTAGACGGCAGGTTGCCGGAAACCACAACGGAACCGGCTGGAACGCGGCCGTAGTGAATTTCACCGGTTTCGCGATCGTAAATACGGGTGCTCTGGCCAATGTACACGCCCATGGAGATCACAGAACCTTCTTCGACGATCACGCCTTCAACCACTTCGGAACGTGCGCCGATGAAGCAGTTGTCTTCGATGATGGTTGGGTTAGCCTGAAGTGGCTCAAGAACGCCACCGATGCCCACGCCGCCGGACAGGTGAACGTTTTTACCGATCTGCGCGCAGGAGCCGACGGTAGCCCAGGTGTCCACCATGGTGCCTTCGTCAACGTAGGCGCCGATGTTCACGTAGGATGGCATCAGCACGGTGTTGCGTGCGATGAATGCCCCCTGACGAACGGCTGCCGGTGGTACTACGCGGAAGCCCTCTTTCTGGAAGCGCGCTTCGTCGTAATCCGCAAATTTCATTGGCACTTTATCGAAGTAGCGGCTTTCTGCTCCGTCGATAACCTGGTTATCGTTGATGCGGAAAGAGAGCAGCACAGCTTTCTTCAGCCATTGATGAGTAACCCACTGACCGTCGATTTTTTCTGCCACGCGCAGCGCGCCGGAATCCAGCAGGGAAATAACCTGGTTTACCGCTTCACGGGTCACGGTATCCACATTTGCCGGAGTGATGTCGGCGCGACGCTCAAAAGCGGACTCAATAACGTTCTGTAACTGCTGCATTGTTTACTCTTTCCATTTCACTAAAAAACACGTCACCCTTTATCGTTTGGATTGAGGGCTGCTGTCAACCGTTGTTGCACTTCAAGTTGCAGGTCATTATTAAGGGCACGTCGGTCGGCCGTCGCGATTATAAATAAATCTTCTACTCGTTCGCCAATCGTTGTAATTCGGGCGCCGTGAAGCGAAATTCCCAGATCGGCAAAAACCTGGCCGACGCGGGCGAGTAGCCCTGGCTGGTCGAGCGCAATCAGCTCAAGGAACGATTTACGGTCGGTATGGGTCGGCAGGAAATTGACCTCGGTATCGACGGTAAAGTGGCGCAGTTTTGCCGCCTGACGGCGCGGCTGCGGAGGTTGCCAGCTGCGCTGCGTAATCGCCTGCTCAAGGCCAAAGCGTATCCCCTCATGCCTGTCCGACGATAGCGGGCTGCCGTCCGGCTCCAGCACAATAAAGGTGTCCATCGCCATGCCGTCGCGGGTGGTAAAAATCTGCGCGTCGTGAACGCTCAGGTTACGCCTGTCCAGCTCGGCACAGACCGCTGCAAACAAATAAGGCCGGTCCGGGCTCCAGATAAAGATCTCCGTCCCGCCGCGTGTGGCCTGCGGGCTAAGCAGAATCATCGGTTTCGTCAGGTCGTGCATCAGCAGATGCCGGGCGTGCCAGGCAAGCTGGTTTGGGCTGTGGCGCACAAAGTAGTTGGCGCGACAGCGCGCCCAAATCTGATGCAGCGCCTCTTCGTTGATGTTATCCATGCGCAGCAGGGCCAGCGCTTGCAACTGGTGATGGCGCACACGCTCGCGCATGTCCGGGGTATTCTGCATCCCGCGACGCAGCTGTTTTTCGGTAGCGAAATACAGCTCGCGCAGCAGGCTCTGCTTCCAGCTGTTCCACAGGGTTTCGTTGGTGGCGCAGATATCGGCTACCGTCAGGCAGACCAGGTAGCGCAGGCGGTTCTCCGTTTGCACTTCCTCGGCGAACTGCTTGATCACTTCCGGATCCTGAATATCACGACGCTGAGCGGTAACCGACATCAGCAGATGATGGCGAACCAGCCAGGCGATAAGCTGCGTTTCACGCGAGTTCAGGCCGTGCAGCTCGGCAAATTTCAGCACGTCCTGGGCACCGAGTACGGAGTGGTCGCCGCCGCGACCTTTGGCGATATCATGGAACAGAGCAGCGATCAGGATCAGCTCCGGGTGTGCCAGACGTGGCCACAGATCAACGCACAGCGGATGGCGGGATCGCGTCTCTTCTTTAGCGAAACTTTCCAGCTTCAGCATGACGCGGATCGTGTGCTCATCCACCGTATAGGCGTGAAACAGGTCGAACTGCATCTGCCCGACAATATGCGACCACTGAGGCATATAGGCCCACAGCACGCTGTGACGGTGCATTGGCAGCAGTCCGCGGCTGACGGCGCCCGGATGACGAAGCATGCTCAGGAACAACGAGCGCGCCTCCGGGATGTAACACAGCGGCTGCTTCAGATGACGCCGTGCATGGCGCAGATGACGCAGGGTAGTGGAGTAGATCCCGGTGATCGTGCTGTTGCGCACCATGGTATAGAACATTCGCAGGATCGCTTCCGGTTCGCGAATGAACAGCGTTTCGTCGCGCAGATCGATAAGCGTGCCGCGCAGCTGAAATTCGTCATCAATCGGACGCGGTTTTTCGTCAGCCGTCAGCGCGAGGATCGCCTCATCGAACAGCTGTAACAGCATCTGGTTCAGCTCAGAGACGCGGCGGGTGACGCGGAAGAAATCCTTCATCATTTGCTCGACCGGCTCGTTGCCCTCGCCCTGGTAATTCAGGCGCTGCGCCACGCTGAGCTGTCGGTCAAACAGCAGGCGGTTATCGTAGCGGGTGACTTCCAGGTGCAGGGCAAAACGGATGCGCCACAGCAGATGCAGACACTCATTGAGTTCGTTACGTTCGGCTTCGGTCAGAAAACCAAACCCGACCATTTCGTCCAGCGATGTTGCCCCAAAATGGCGACGGGCGACCCATTGCAGCGTGTGGATATCGCGCAGGCCACCGGGGCTGCTTTTAATATCCGGTTCGAGATTATAGCTGGTACCGTGATAGCGCTGGTGGCGCTGGTTTTGTTCTTCGACTTTCGCAGCGAAGAATTTTTCCGAAGGCCAGAAGCCGTCGCTAAAGATGTGCTTTTGCAGTTCGAGGAACAGCGCCACGTCGCCAATCAGGAGGCGAGTTTCAATCAGGTTGGTGGCGACGGTCAGGTCAGATAACCCTTCCAGCAGACACTCTTCCAGCGTGCGTACGCTGTGGCCCACTTCCAGCTTTACGTCCCAGAGCAGGGTCAACAGTTCACCGATTTTCTGCGCCCGATCGTCCGGCAGTTTTTTACGGCTTAAGATCAGCAGGTCGATATCAGAGAGCGGATGCAGTTCACCCCGGCCATAGCCGCCAACAGCAACCAGCGCGACGTCGCTCACCTGTCCGAAACCGTAGTCGATCCAGAGACGTTGCAGGAGCTGGTCGATAAATTCGGTGCGCGCTTCAATGAGCTGCTCGGCCGAAACGCCTGCGTCAAATGCGCTTCCCAGCCAGCGATGGAAAACCTCCATGTGGGCTTTGATATGCGCGCAGGTCAGTTCATGCGGTGGCCAGACGCCCGGGTTATCAGGCTGGTCGGGGAGGGTGGGAAGTGCTGTGTTAGCATACTGTTCGGGTAAGAGATTACTCATCGTGCGCCACCCATAAGAAAAAGCTATCGCCATTAAAAAAGCCGGCATTCGCCGGCTTCTTATCACTCAATGTTCGTCAGTATCGCCGGGATGGTGTCATCCTTGCGCAACGTCATAATTTCGCAGCCGTTGTCTGTAACCACAATAGTATGCTCGTACTGGGCAGACAAGCTTCTGTCTTTGGTTTTTACCGTCCAGCCATCTTTCATGGTACGGATGCGGTAATCACCCGCGTTGACCATTGGCTCGATCGTGAAGGTCATGCCCTTTTGCAGCACTACGCCGCCGTCGTCTGCATCGTAGTGCAGAACCTGCGGTTCTTCATGGAAGACGCGGCCAATACCGTGACCGCAGTATTCGCGCACCACGGAGAACCCTTCCGCTTCCACAAATTTCTGGATTGCGGCGCCGATGGTGCGCAGGCGGATGCCCGGCTTCACCATTGTCAGCGCCAGGTAGAGGCTCTCTTGCGTTACTTTGCACAGACGCTCGCCCAGAATCGTTGGCTTGCCAACGATGAACATCTTAGAGGTGTCGCCGTGGTAGTCGTCTTTGATGACGGTCACGTCGATGTTGACGATGTCGCCATCTTTCAGCAGCTTCTCGTCATCCGGAATGCCGTGGCAAACCACTTCATTAATAGAGATGCAGACGGATTTCGGGAAACCGTGATAGCCAAGGCAGGCGGAGACCGCGTGCTGCTCGTTGACGATATAGTCGTTACAGATGCGATCCAGTTCGCCAGTGCTGACGCCCGGTTTCACAAACGGCTCAATCATTTCCAGCACGTCCGCGGCCAGACGACCGGCGACGCGCATCTTTTCAATTTCTTCAGGTGTCTTAATAGAGATAGCCATGTAATCTGTCCATCGGTGTCGATTTTTTCGACAATACTAGTGTAAGTGTTGTCAATGGTATCAGTCAGGCGCACCCCGTGCCAAATTGAGAATCATTAACAGCACACTCCGCCAACAATTATTGGTTTCTGGCCGTGTTTTGTGATATAAAGCGCGCCGGACTTCCGATCCATCTCAGATACACAGGCTGGACGGGAGCGACAAATCTCACTTTGTGTAACAACACACACGTATCGGCACATATTCCGGGGTGCCCTTCGGGGTCGGTAATATGGGATACGTGGAGGCATAACCCCAACTTTCAATATAGAGGTTTTAAACATGGCAACTGTTTCCATGCGCGACATGCTCAAGGCTGGTGTTCACTTCGGTCACCAGACCCGTTACTGGAACCCGAAAATGAAGCCTTTCATCTTCGGCGCACGTAACAAAGTTCACATCATCAACCTTGAGAAGACTGTACCAATGTTCAACGAAGCCCTGGCTGAGCTGAACAAGATCTCTTCCCGTAAAGGTAAGATTCTGTTCGTTGGTACTAAGCGCGCTGCAAGCGAAGCTGTGAAAGATGCTGCTAACAGCTGCGACCAGTTCTTCGTGAACCATCGCTGGTTGGGCGGCATGCTGACCAACTGGAAAACTGTTCGTCAGTCCATCAAGCGCCTGAAAGATCTGGAAACCCAGTCTCAGGACGGTACTTTCGATAAGCTGACTAAGAAAGAAGCGCTGATGCGCACTCGTGAACTGGACAAGCTGGAAAACAGCCTGGGCGGTATCAAAGATATGGGCGGCCTGCCAGACGCGCTGTTCGTAATCGATGCAGACCACGAGCACATCGCAATCAAAGAAGCTAACAACCTGGGTATCCCGGTATTCGCTATCGTTGATACCAACTCCGATCCGGACGGTGTTGACTTCGTTATCCCGGGTAACGACGACGCAATCCGTGCTGTTAGCCTGTACCTGAGCGCTGTAGCTGCTACCGTTCGTGAAGGCCGTTCCCAGGATCTGGCTTCTCAGGCGGAAGAAAGCTTCGTAGAAGCTGAATAATAAGGTTTTACCCCTTATTAGTACCGTGTATGAATAGGGGCCCATTATCGGCCCCTTTTTTCAATTTATACTGTTTGGCTCCCGGCCGGGCAGTTCACATCTCCCGAGGATTTAAGAATGGCTGAAATTACCGCATCCCTGGTAAAAGAGCTGCGTGAGCGTACTGGCGCAGGCATGATGGATTGCAAAAAAGCGCTGACCGAAGCGAACGGCGACATCGAGCTGGCAATCGAAAACATGCGTAAATCCGGTGCGATCAAAGCAGCTAAGAAAGCAGGCAACGTTGCTGCTGACGGCGTGATCATCACTAAAATCGACGGCAACTACGGCATCATTCTGGAAGTTAACTGCCAGACTGACTTCGTTGCTAAAGATGCTGGTTTCCAGGCATTTGCTAACAAAGTTCTGGACGCAGCGGTTGCAGGCAAAATCACTGACGTTGAAGTTCTGAAAGCACAGTTCGAAGAAGAGCGTGTTGCGCTGGTTGCTAAAATCGGTGAGAACATCAACATCCGTCGCGTTGCTTCCCTGGAAGGTGACGTTCTGGGCTCTTACCAGCACGGCGCGCGTATCGGTGTTCTGGTTGCGGCTAAAGGCGCTGACGAAGAGCTGGTTAAACAGCTGGCAATGCACATCGCTGCAAGCAAACCAGAATTCGTTAAGCCAGAAGACGTGTCTGCTGAAGTGGTAGAGAAAGAGTACCAGGTTCAGCTGGACATCGCGATGCAGTCTGGTAAGCCAAAAGAAATCGCAGAGAAAATGGTTGAAGGCCGCATGAAGAAATTCACCGGCGAAGTTTCTCTGACTGGCCAGCCTTTCGTAATGGATCCAAGCAAGTCTGTTGCTCAGCTGCTGAAAGAGCACAACGCTGATGTAACTGGCTTCATCCGCTTCGAAGTGGGCGAAGGCATCGAGAAAGTTGAGACTGACTTCGCAGCAGAAGTTGCTGCAATGTCCAAGCAGTCTTAATGATTGAAAAGGAGCCGCCTGAGGGCGGCTTCTTTTTGTCACCCGTCTCACGAAATCAGACAGGCTCCAGTATCGCTGTGCTGATTTGCGACATATCATGTCGCCAGAATTAACCCCATCTTAATCGTTGACAGTCTCAGGAAAGAAACATGGCTACCAATGCAAAACCCGTGTACAAACGCATTCTGCTTAAGCTGAGTGGCGAAGCGCTGCAAGGATCGGAAGGCTTCGGTATTGACGCAAGCATCCTTGATCGCATGGCACAGGAAATCAAAGAACTGGTCGAACTGGGTATTCAGGTTGGCGTGGTCATTGGCGGTGGCAACCTTTTCCGTGGTGCTGGTCTGGCGAAAGCGGGGATGAACCGCGTAGTGGGCGACCACATGGGTATGCTGGCAACCGTGATGAATGGCCTGGCGATGCGTGATGCGCTTCATCGCGCCTATGTGAACGCTCGCCTGATGTCCGCTATTCCTTTGAATGGCGTATGCGATAATTACAGCTGGGCAGAGGCCATCAGCCTGCTGCGCAACAACCGCGTGGTGATCCTCTCCGCCGGTACGGGTAACCCGTTCTTTACCACCGATTCCGCAGCCTGCCTGCGCGGTATCGAAATCGAAGCCGATGTGGTGCTGAAAGCGACCAAAGTAGATGGCGTGTTTACTGCCGACCCGGCAAAAGATCCTTCAGCGACCATGTACGATCAGCTGAGCTACAGCGAAGTGCTGGAAAAAGAGCTAAAAGTGATGGATCTTGCCGCCTTTACGCTGGCTCGTGACCACAAACTGCCGATCCGTGTCTTCAATATGAACAAGCCTGGCGCGCTGCGTCGCGTTGTTATGGGCGAAAAAGAAGGCACTTTGATCACGGAATAATTTCCGTCGGCGATAAATACAGGTAAGATTCCGCTTTATTTCGACGTGGTATCTTACCCGGGCGCGCCTTTGGCGTTGTCATGAATTAAACGCGACTATACTTAGCACACCTGTAGCGCTGTGCTGGCGGATAGTCTGCCTGAGACAAGTTTTCAAGGATCCGTAACGTGATTAACGACATCAGAAAAGATGCTGAAGTACGCATGGACAAATGCGTAGAAGCGTTCAAAAACCAAATCAGCAAAATCCGTACTGGCCGAGCTTCCCCAAGCCTGCTGGATGGCATCATCGTAGAATACTACGGTACGCCTACGCCACTGCGTCAGCTGGCGAGCGTGACGGTAGAAGATACCCGTACCCTGAAAATCAACGTGTTCGATCGCTCAATGAGCCCGGCCGTTGAAAAAGCGATCATGGCATCTGACCTGGGTCTGAACCCAAGCTCAGCCGGCGCGGATATTCGCGTTCCACTGCCTCCGCTGACGGAAGAGCGTCGTAAAGACCTGATCAAAGTAGTTCGTGGTGAAGCTGAGCAGGGTCGTGTTTCCGTACGTAACGTGCGTCGCGATGCGAACGATAAAGTGAAAGCCCTGCTGAAAGAAAAAGAGATCAGCGAAGACGACGATCGTCGTTCTCAGGACGACATTCAGAAAATGACCGACGCGGCGATCAAGAAAATTGATGCGGCGCTGGCAGAAAAAGAAGCGGAACTGATGCAGTTCTGATTTTCGCTGTACACTGATAAACGCCGTTCAGAAGGACATTGAGTCTTGCTGGCGGCGTTTTGCTTTTATCTGATCTAACTTTTGGGCATCTCATGAAGCATCTCACTCTCCTCGGCTCGACCGGCTCTATCGGTTGCAGCACTCTCGACGTTGTACGTCATAATCCTGACAGCTACACCGTGGCCGCGCTTGTGGCCGGAAAAAACGTGCAGCGAATGGTCGAACAGTGCCTGGAGTTTACCCCCCGTTTTGCGGTGATGGATGATGAAGAGAGCGCCCGCCAGGTAAAAGCGCTGTTGCAGGAGAAGGGCTGCCGTACCGAGGTGCTCAGCGGGCAACAGGCGGCGTGCGATATGGCCGCGCTTGATGAAGTTGATCAGGTTATGGCGGCAATCGTCGGGGCGGCGGGTCTTCTGCCGACGCTTGCCGCGATCGATGCGGGAAAAGATGTCCTGCTTGCGAACAAAGAGTCGCTGGTCACCTGCGGACGCCTCTTTATGGAGGCGGTAAAACAGCGTGGGGCGCGTCTTTTGCCGGTCGATAGCGAGCACAACGCCATTTTTCAGAGTTTACCCCAACCTTTTCAACAAAACCTGGGGTACGCTGACCTGGAGCAGAATGGCGTTGTGTCGATTCTGCTTACCGGGTCTGGTGGCCCGTTCCGTGAAACGCCACTGTCTGAATTGAGCGCAATGACGCCGGATCAGGCATGTCGTCATCCGAACTGGTCAATGGGGCGTAAGATCTCCGTCGATTCGGCCACCATGATGAACAAAGGTCTGGAATACATTGAAGCTCGCTGGCTGTTCAATGCGTCGGCGAAACAGATGGAAGTGCTGATCCACCCGCAGTCGGTGATTCACTCGATGGTGCGCTATCAGGACGGCAGCGTGCTGGCCCAGCTGGGCGAACCGGATATGCGTACGCCAATTGCTCATACGATGGCGTGGCCAAACCGCGTAAAATCGGGCGTTAAGCCTCTCGATTTTTGTAAGCTGAGTTCACTGACGTTTAGCGAGCCTGATTACGACCGTTATCCCTGTCTGAAACTGGCGATGACGGCCTTCGATCAGGGGCAGGCGGCGACAACGGCGCTTAATGCAGCCAATGAAGTGACCGTTGAAGCATTCCTGAATCAGCAGATCCGCTTTACTGACATCGCCGCGTTGAATTTATCCGTGCTGGAGATGATGGATTTGCGTGAGCCGCAGAGCGTGGAAGAGGTGCTGGCCGTGGATGAACAGGCACGCATTGTTGCGCGTAAACAGGTGACACGTCTCGCAAGCTGGTGATAAAGCAAGCACTAGTCGTCGTGCTATTTGTTAGCGTTGGGCTTCAGTGATATAGTCTGCGCCACCTGATCGCAGGTATTTGGCTTTAAGTGGTCAGGTAAGCCGTGGTTTGACACGGCTTTTTTATGTATAGGCTTCAGTATTCCTGTGTACCGTTAAATCCTTTCAGGGACTAAAAACGCGTTATGTTGTCTGCGAATCAACCAATAAGCGAAAACTTGCCAGCACATGGCTGTCGCCATGTTGCAATCATCATGGATGGCAATGGCCGCTGGGCGAAAAGACAAGGGAAGATACGAGCCTTTGGGCATAAAGCTGGGGCGAAATCTGTTCGCCGCGCCGTTTCTTTTGCCGCCAATAACGGCATTGATGCGTTAACGCTCTATGCTTTTAGCAGTGAGAACTGGAATCGACCTGCGCAGGAAGTGACTGCGTTGATGGAACTGTTCGTGTGGGCGCTCGATAGCGAAGTAAAAAGCCTGCACCGCCACAACGTCCGCTTGCGTATTATTGGCGAAACCAGTCGTTTTAACTCACGTTTGCAGGAACGGATTCGCAAAGCAGAAGCGCTGACGGAAAATAATACCGGCCTGACGCTCAATATCGCGGCGAATTACGGCGGACGCTGGGATATTATCCAGGGGGTTCGGCATCTGGCTGAGCAGGTTCAGGAAGGGCTGTTAAGACCCGACCAGATTGATGAAGAGGCGCTGAGTCAGCAAATCTGCATGAATGAACTGGCACCCGTGGATTTGGTTATAAGGACAGGGGGGGAGCATCGCATTAGTAACTTTTTGCTGTGGCAAATTGCCTACGCCGAACTTTACTTTACGGATGTTCTTTGGCCAGATTTTGATGAACAAGACTTTGAAGGTGCGCTGCATGCCTTTGCCAATCGAGAGCGTCGTTTCGGCGGCACCGAGCCTGGTGGCGATAATGCCTGATGGGGGTAGCTTTTGCTGAAGTATCGCCTGATTTCCGCTTTTGTATTAATACCCGTCGTCATCGCAGCGCTGTTTTTACTGCCTCCGGTGGGATTCGCTATTGTTACGCTGGTGGTGTGTATGCTCGCCGCGTGGGAATGGGGGCAGCTTAGCGGCTTTACCTCGCGCACTCAGCGGGTATGGCTGGCGGTACTCTGTGGTTTTTTACTGGCCCTGATGCTGTATACCTTGCCTGAATATCATCACGATGTTCACCAGCCGCTGGTTGCCGGATCCTTATGGATATCGCTGGCCTGGTGGATTGCTGCGCTTGTTTTAGTGCTTTTCTATCCGGGCTCTGCGGCGATCTGGCGTAACTCTAAAGTGTTGCGCCTTATTTTTGGTCTGCTCACGATTGTTCCCTTTTTCTGGGGGATGGTTGCGCTGCGCGCCTGGCACTATGACGAAAACCACTACAGCGGCGCGATATGGCTGCTTTATGTGATGATTCTCGTCTGGGGGGCTGACTCCGGGGCCTATATGTTTGGTAAACTGTTCGGCAAACATAAACTGGCGCCAAAGGTTTCTCCGGGCAAAACCTGGCAAGGCTTCATTGGCGGCCTGTTTACGGCAGCGATTATCTCCTGGGGCTATGGCGTCTGGGCGAATCTTGAGGTTGCCCCCTCCACGCTGCTGGTATGTTCGATTTTCGCGGCGCTGGCATCGGTGCTGGGTGATTTAACCGAGAGTATGTTTAAGCGTGAAGCAGGGATTAAGGACAGTGGTCACCTGATTCCAGGACATGGCGGAATACTGGATCGCATTGACAGCCTTACCGCGGCTGTTCCTGTATTTGCTTGCCTGCTTTTACTGGTGTTTGGGACGATATAACGGAAGGTTTTATGCTGAGCATTCTCTGGAATCTGGCGGCGTTCATTGTTGCACTGGGTGTACTGATTACCGTGCATGAATTTGGCCATTTCTGGGTTGCCCGGCGCTGTGGTGTGCGGGTGGAGCGATTCTCGATTGGCTTTGGCAAATCGCTCTGGAAGCGCACCGATAAGCATGGCACCGAGTTTGTCATTGCTCTGATTCCCCTGGGCGGCTATGTCAAAATGCTCGACGAACGCGTTGAGCCTGTCGCCCCGGAACTTCGCCATCGCGCGTTTAACAATAAAACTGTTGGACAACGTGCTGCCATCATCGCTGCCGGCCCGGTAGCCAATTTCATCTTCGCTATCTTCGCCTACTGGCTGGTGTTTATCATCGGCGTGCCTGGCGTGCGCCCGGTCGTGGGCGAAATCACCACGGGTTCTATTGCGGCAACGGCGCAAATTACACCGGGAATGGAACTTAAAGCGATTGATGGTATCGAAACCCCTGATTGGGATGCCGTGAGGTTACAACTGGTTGCCAAAATTGGTGATGAGCAGACAACCGTCAGCGTATCGCCATTTGGTTCCGACCAGCGGCAGGAAAAAGTGCTGGATTTACGCCACTGGCGCTTTGAGCCAGACAAAGAGGACCCTGTCGCCGCACTCGGGATTCGACCGCGCGGCGCGCAGATCGAGCCGGTATTAGCCGAAGTACAGGCCAAATCGGCAGCGAGTAAAGCAGGTTTACAAGCGGGTGACAGGATCGTTAAAGTCGATGGTCAGCCATTAACACAATGGATGACCTTTGTTACTCTGGTGCGCGATAATCCAGGCAAGCCGCTCGCGCTGGAAGTGGAAAGGCAGGGGAGTTCGCTCTCACTGACCCTTACTCCGGATACCAAATCGGGCGGCGGTAAGGCGGAAGGGTTTGCAGGCGTTGTGCCGAAAGTGATCCCACTGCCAGATGAGTACAAGACAATACGCCAGTATGGGCCGTTTAGCGCCATCGTTGAGGCCACGGATAAAACATGGCAGCTGATGAAGCTTACGGTCAACATGTTGGGGAAATTGATAACCGGTGATGTGAAACTGAACAACCTCAGTGGGCCAATTTCGATTGCTCAGGGGGCTGGGATGTCAGCGGAGTTCGGGGTGATTTACTATCTCATGTTCCTTGCGCTGATTAGCGTGAACCTGGGGATAATCAACCTGTTCCCGCTTCCCGTACTAGATGGGGGCCATTTGCTGTTTTTAGCGATTGAAAAGCTAAAAGGCGGACCGGTATCCGAGCGAGTTCAAGACTTTAGTTATCGCATTGGCTCGATTTTGCTGGTGCTGTTAATGGGGCTTGCACTTTTCAATGATTTCTCTCGGTTGTAAGAGAGTTAGTTAGGAAGAACGCATAATAACGATGGCGATGAAAAAGTTGCTCATAGCGTCGCTGCTGTTTAGCAGCGCGACCGTATACGGTGCTGACGGGTTCGTAGTGAAAGATATTCATTTCGAAGGCCTTCAGCGTGTCGCCGTTGGTGCGGCCCTCCTCAGTATGCCTGTGCGCCCCGGCGATACGGTTAATGATGAAGATATCAGTAACACCATCCGTGCTCTGTTTGCCACTGGCAACTTTGAGGACGTCCGCGTCCTGCGCGATGGTGATACGCTGGTGGTTCAGGTAAAAGAACGTCCAACGATTGCCAGCATCACTTTCTCCGGCAACAAGTCGGTGAAAGATGACATGCTCAAGCAGAACCTTGAGGCATCGGGTGTTCGTGTGGGGGAATCTCTGGACCGCACAACCCTTGCAGACATTGAAAAAGGTCTGGAAGATTTCTATTACAGCGTCGGTAAATACAGCGCGAGCGTTAAAGCGGTTGTTACACCGCTGCCACGTAACCGTGTCGACCTGAAACTGGTCTTCCAGGAAGGTGTTTCTGCGAAGATCCAGCAGATCAACATCGTGGGTAACCACGCGTTCAGCACCGACGAACTGATCTCCAACTTCCAGCTGCGTGACGAAGTGCCGTGGTGGAACGTGGTGGGCGATCGTAAATACCAGAAACAGAAACTGGCGGGTGACCTTGAAACCCTGCGCAGCTACTATCTGGATCGCGGTTACGCCCGTTTCAACATCGATTCAACTCAGGTGAGTCTGACTCCGGACAAGAAAGGTATCTACATTACCGTTAACATCACTGAAGGCGATAAGTACACGCTTTCAGGTGTTGAAGTCAGCGGCAACCTGGCAGGACATTCAGCTGAAATTGAATCTCTGACCAAAATTCAGCCGGGCGATCTGTACAGCGGATCTAAAGTCACCAAAATGGAAGACAGCATTAAGAAGCTGCTCGGCCGTTATGGTTATGCGTATCCGCGTGTGCAAACGCAGCCGGAAATTAACGACACGGATAAAACCGTTAAGCTGCACGTTAACGTTGATGCGGGCAACCGTTTCTATGTGCGTAAGATCCGCTTCGAAGGTAACGATACCTCTAAAGACTCCGTTCTGCGCCGTGAAATGCGCCAGATGGAAGGGGCATGGCTGGGAAGCGATCTGGTAGACCAGGGTAAAGAGCGTCTGAACCGTCTGGGCTATTTCGAAACGGTCGATACCGATACTCAGCGTGTACCAGGTCGTCCGGATCAGGTTGATGTTGTTTATAAAGTTAAAGAACGTAATACCGGTAGCTTCAACTTCGGTATTGGTTACGGTACTGAAAGTGGCGTGAGCTTCCAGGTCGGTGTTCAGCAGGATAACTGGCTGGGTACGGGCTACTCTGTCGGTATCAACGGGACGAAAAACGACTACCAGACCTACTCTGAGTTCTCTGTTACCAACCCATACTTCACCGTTGACGGTGTAAGCCTGGGCGGTCGTATCTTCTATAATGACTTTAAAGCGGACGATGCGGACCTCTCCTCGTATACCAACAAGAGTTACGGTCTGGATGGTACGCTCGGCTTCCCGGTTAACGAATACAACACCCTGCGCGCAGGTTTAGGGTACGTGCATAACGACCTGTCCAACATGCAACCGCAGGTGGCGATGTGGCGTTACCTGGACTCCATCGGTCAGTCGGCGAGTACGTCCAGCGATGACAACGGTTTCGCCGCGGATGACTTCACCTTCAACTACGGTTGGACCTACAACCGTCTTGACCGTGGCTACTTCCCGACGGAAGGTTCACGTGTCAACCTGAACGGTAAAGTGACTATCCCGGGCTCGGATAACGAGTTCTACAAGGTCACGCTGGATACGGCGTCCTACTTCCCAATTGATGAAGACCACAAGTGGGTTGTTCTGGGTCGTACCCGTTGGGGTTATGGTGACGGTATTGGAAGCAAAGAACTGCCGTTCTATGAAAACTTCTACGCCGGTGGTTCAAGCACCGTGCGTGGCTTCCAGTCCAATAACATTGGTCCGAAAGCGGTTTATTACGGCGGTAATGACGAAGATAACTGCGCAAGCCGTGATCCTAAGCAAGTATGTAGCTCTGATGACGCAGTAGGTGGTAACGCTATGGCCGTGGCGAGCCTCGAGTTCATCACGCCTACGCCGTTTATCAGCGACAAGTACGCAAACTCTGTCCGCACCTCCTTCTTTATGGATGCAGGTACAGTGTGGGACACCAACTGGGAGAACACCGCCCAGATGCGTGCGGCGGGGGTTCCGGACTACAGCGATCCGAGCAACATTCGCATGTCCGCAGGTATCGCATTACAATGGATGTCACCGCTGGGGCCGTTGGTCTTCTCTTACGCCCAGCCGTTTAAGAAATACGATGGAGACAAAGCGGAGCAGTTCCAGTTTAACATTGGTAAAACCTGGTAATAATCCGCTGCAATGGAATGCGTTGGCAGTGTAGCGCTGACAACCGGCGATCGGTAAAACGATCGCCTTGCCACGCAAAGAACGGTACCCCTCGGGTGCCAATGGGATGGTAAGGAGTTAATTGTGAAAAAGTGGTTATTAGCTGCAGGTCTCGGTTTAGCGATGGCAACTTCTGCTCAGGCAGCGGATAAAATTGCAATCGTCAACATGGGTAATTTGTTCCAGCAGGTTGCACAGAAAACCGGTGTTTCTGCAACGCTGGAAAACGAATTCAAAGGCCGTGCGAGCGAACTGCAACGTATGGAAGGTGATCTTCAGTCCAAGATGCAGCGTCTTCAGCGTGATGGTTCTACCATGAAAGCGAGCGAGCGCAGCAAACTGGAAAAAGACGTCATGTCTCAGCGCCAGACCTTCTCTCAGAAAGCGCAGGCTTTCGAGCAGGATCGTCAGCGTCGTTCTAACGAAGAGCGTGGCAAACTGGTGACGCGTATTCAGTCTGCCGTTAAAGCAGTCGCAGCCGATCAGAGCATCGATCTGGTTGTTGATTCGAACGCCGTTGCATTCAACAGCAGCGATGTTAAAGACATCACCGCTGATGTTCTGAAACAGGTTAAATAAGTAATGCCTTCAATTCGACTGGCTGATTTAGCTCAGCAGTTGGATGCAGAATTACACGGTGATGGCGATATCGTCATCACCGCTGTTGCGTCCATGCAATCTGCTAAAGCAGGCACTATTACCTTCATGGTAAGCCCTAAGTACCGTGAACACCTGGCCCAGTGCCAGGCGTCTGCCGTTGTTCTGACGCAGGACGATCTTCCGTTTGCCACTAGCGCTGCACTGGTAGTGAAAAATCCCTACCTGACCTATGCGCGCATGGCCCAAATTCTTGATACCACGCCGCAGCCGGCACAGAACATTGCAGCCAGTGCTGCGATTGATCCGACGGCTCAGCTGGGTAACAACGTATCAGTCGGCGCAAACGCCGTTATCGAATCCGGCGTCGTGCTGGGTGATAACGTGGTGATTGGCCCAGGCTGCTTTGTTGGAAAAAATACGAAAATTGGCGCAGGGACTCGTCTGTGGGCCAATGTCTCTGTCTACCATGAGGTTGAGATTGGCGAGAATTGTCTCGTACAGTCCAGCACGGTGATTGGTTCTGACGGATTTGGTTACGCTAACGATCGGGGTAACTGGGTTAAGATCCCTCAGCTGGGTCGCGTGATTATCGGCGATCGTGTGGAGATCGGCGCTTGCACCACCATCGACCGCGGTGCGCTTGACGACACCATTATTGGTAACGGTGTTATCATAGACAACCAGTGCCAGATTGCACATAACGTTGTGATTGGCGACAATACCGCAGTTGCGGGTGGTGTTATCATGGCAGGCAGCCTGAAAATTGGCCGTTACTGCATGATTGGCGGTGCCAGCGTGATCAATGGCCATATGGAAATATGCGACAAAGTCACGGTGACGGGGATGGGCATGGTGATGCGTCCAATCACTGAGCCTGGCGTTTATTCCTCCGGTATTCCGCTGCAACCGAACAAGGTCTGGCGTAAAACAGCTGCACTGGTGATGAATATTGATGATATGAGCAAGCGACTCAAAGCGATTGAGCGCAAAATCGATCAACAAGACTAAGCGTTCATCCGTTTAACGCTAAATTTCCCGGCCTGTCGGCTTTGTTTATAAACCGGCAGGCCGTGTTATTATTGCTACTTAGTACATTTGACAGGAAGAGTATTTTGACTACTGACACTCATACTCTGCATATTGAAGAGATTTTAGAACTTCTGCCGCACCGCTATCCGTTTTTACTGGTAGACCGTGTGCTGGATTTTGAAGAAGGTCGTTTTCTGCGCGCAGTGAAAAATGTCTCCGTTAACGAGCCGTTCTTCCAGGGGCACTTCCCTGGTAAGCCTATCTTCCCGGGGGTATTGATCCTGGAAGCGATGGCACAGGCTACCGGTATTCTGGCGTTTAAAAGCGTAGGTAAACTGGAACCGGGTGAACTCTATTACTTCGCGGGTATCGATGAAGCGCGCTTCAAGCGTCCGGTCGTGCCTGGTGATCAAATGATCATGGAAGTCACTTTTGAAAAAACGCGTCGCGGCCTGACTCGCTTCAAAGGCGTAGCTATGGTTGACGGCAAAGTTGTTTGCGAAGCGACAATGATGTGTGCGCGTAGCCGGGAGGCCTGATACGTGATTGATAAATCCGCCTTTATTCATCCTACCGCCATTGTGGAAACGGGTGCCATCATTGGTGCCAATGTCCACATCGGCCCGTTTTGTATTGTTGGACCCCATGTCGAAATTGGTGAGGGTACAGTACTGAAATCTCACGTTGTCGTGAATGGTCATACCACCATTGGCTGCAACAATGAGATCTATCAGTTCGCCTCCATCGGCGAAGTTAACCAGGATCTCAAGTATGCTGGCGAACCGACCCGCGTGGAAATCGGCGATCGTAACCGCATTCGCGAAAGCGTCACCATTCATCGTGGTACAACGCAAGGCGGTGGATTGACGAAGGTGGGCAGCGACAACCTGTTTATGGTTAATGCGCACATTGCGCACGACTGTACCGTGGGGAGCCGCTGTATTCTCGCCAACAACGCAACGCTGGCGGGACACGTATCGGTCGATGATTTCGCCATTATTGGCGGCATGACCGCAGTCCATCAGTTCTGCATCATTGGTGCACACGTGATGGTCGGCGGATGCTCCGGTGTGGCGCAGGACGTCCCACCGTTTGTGATTGCGCAGGGCAACCATGCCACGCCGTTTGGCGTGAACATTGAAGGTCTCAAGCGTCGTGGCTTCAGCCGCGAAGCGATTACCGCGATCCGCAACGCGTACAAATTGCTGTACCGTAGCGGTAAAACGCTGGAAGAGGCTAAGCCGGAAATTGCCGAGCTGGCGAATAAGCACCCTGAAGTGAAAACGTTCATGGAATTCTTTGAACGTTCAACCCGTGGTCTGATTCGTTAATGGTCGACAGTCGTCCGCTTACCATCGCCCTGGTCGCCGGAGAAACCTCCGGCGATATTCTTGGTGCAGGTCTTATCCGCGCGCTTAAAGCCCGTGTACCCAATGCCCGCTTTGTGGGCGTGGCTGGGCCGCTAATGCAGGCCGAAGGCTGCGAAGCCTGGTATGAAATGGAAGAGCTGGCTGTGATGGGCATCGTCGAGGTGCTGGGCCGCTTGCGTCGCCTGCTGCATATCCGCGCCGACCTTACCCGCCGCTTTACCGACCTCAAGCCCGATGTATTTGTCGGCATTGATGCGCCTGATTTCAATATTACCCTTGAAGGGAACCTGAAAAAGCAGGGGATCAAAACGATCCATTACGTCAGCCCATCCGTGTGGGCGTGGCGACAGAAACGCGTTTTCAAAATCGGACGGTCCACCAATCTGGTGCTGGCTTTTCTGCCTTTCGAAAAAGCGTTTTACGACAGATTTAATGTCCCGTGCCGTTTTATCGGTCATACCATGGCGGATGCCATGCCACTGGATCCGGATAAAAACGCGGCGCGTGACGAACTGGGCATCCCGCATGATGTGCATTGTCTGGCGCTGCTGCCAGGAAGCCGGGGTGCGGAAGTTGAAATGCTCAGTGCCGATTTCCTGAAAACGGCGCAAATTCTTCGCAAGACTTACCCCGATCTTGAAGTGGTCGTGCCGCTGGTGAATGCCAAACGCCGGGAGCAGTTTGAGCGTATCAAAGCCGACGTCGCCCCGGATCTTCACGTCCGCTTGCTGGACGGAAAAGGGCGGCAAGCTATGTTTGCGAGCGATGCCGCACTGCTGGCTTCCGGCACGGCTGCGCTGGAGTGTATGCTGGCAAAATGCCCAATGGTGGTCGGTTATCGCATGAAGCCGTTTACCTTCTGGCTGGCAAAACGTCTGGTAAAAACAGATTACGTATCTCTGCCAAACCTGCTTGCGGGTCGCGAGCTGGTGAAAGAGCTCTTGCAGGATGAATGTCAGCCGCAGGCGCTGGCAGATGCGCTGCTGCCGCTGCTGGCCAACGGTAAAACCAGCCACCAGATGCATGATACCTTCCGTGAACTGCATCAACTGATCCGCTGTAATGCTGATGAGCAGGCGGCCGATGCGGTGCTGGAGTTAGCACAATGATGGAATTTATTTATCCCCATACCCACCTCGTTGCCGGTGTGGATGAAGTCGGTCGTGGCCCGTTAGTGGGTGCCGTTGTGACCGCGGCGGTGATCCTCGATCCAGCCCGCCCGATCGTTGGCCTGAACGACTCGAAAAAACTGAGCGAAAAGCGTCGTTTAGCGCTGTTCGATGAAATTAAAGAGAAAGCGCTGGCCTGGAGTCTCGGGCGCGCAGAACCGCATGAGATTGACGATCTAAACATTCTGCACGCTACCATGCTGGCGATGCAGCGTGCCGTTGCGGGCCTGAAGATTGTGCCTGAGTATGTACTGATCGACGGTAACCGTTGCCCGGCGCTGCCGATGCCTTCCATGGCTGTTGTTAAAGGCGATAGCCGCGTCGCAGAAATCAGTGCGGCGTCAATCATTGCCAAAGTGACGCGCGATGCTGAAATGGCCGCGCTGGACCTCACTTATCCCGCGTATGGTTTCGCCCAACACAAGGGATATCCAACGGCTTTCCATCTGGAAAAGCTGGCTGAACATGGCGCAACTGAACATCATCGGCGCAGCTTTGGCCCGGTGAAACGCGCGCTGGGACTGGTGTCCTGAATCAAGACGCAAGCAATTAAGTAACGCGGGATTTGAAGATGGCTGAACCACGTTTCGTACACCTGCGGGTGCATAGCGACTACTCCATGATCGATGGGCTGGCAAAGACCGGGCCGCTGGTAAAAAAGGCGGCCTCGCTTGGCATGCCTGCGCTGGCGATCACCGATTTTACCAACCTGTGTGGCTTGGTGAAGTTCTACGGAACGGCGCATGGCGCAGGATTAAAGCCCATCGTCGGTGCGGATTTTCATGTGCAGAGCGACCTGCTCGGCGATGAGATGACGCAAATTTCCGTGTTAGCCATGAATAACACGGGCTATCAGAACCTCACTCTGCTGATCTCAAAAGCCTACCAGCGCGGCTACGGCGCACTGGGCCCATGGATTGACCGCGACTGGCTGGCAGAGCTGAACGAAGGTTTGCTGCTGATCTCCGGTGGTCGTATGGGGGATGTCGGAAAATGTCTGCTGCGCGGTAACAACGCGCTGGTGGATCAGTGCGTCTCGTTCTACGAAGAGTATTTCCCGGATCGCTATTACCTGGAGCTGATCCGTACCGGGCGTGCGGACGAAGAGAGCTATCTGCATGCGGCCGTCGCCCTGGCGGAAGCGCGTGGCCTGCCTGTAGTGGCCACCAACGATGTGCGCTTCCTTGAGGCGGGCGATTTTGACGCGCATGAAATTCGCGTCGCTATCCACGACGGCTTCACCCTCGACGATCCGAAACGCCCGCGCAACTACTCATCGCAGCAGTACATGCGCAGCGAAGAGGAGATGTGTGAGCTTTTCTCGGACATCCCGGAAGCGCTGGAAAACAGCGTAGAGATTGCCAAGCGCTGTAACGTCACCGTGCGTCTCGGCGAATACTTCCTGCCGCAGTTCCCGACGGGCGACATGACCACCGAAGATTTCCTGGTCATGAAATCGAAAGAGGGTCTGGAAGAGCGTCTGGAATTCCTTTTCCCGGATGAAGCGGTCCGTAAAGAGAAGCGTCCTGAATATGACGAGCGCCTGGATATTGAACTCCAGGTGATCAACCAGATGGGGTTCCCTGGCTACTTCCTGATCGTGATGGAGTTCATCCAGTGGTCGAAGGATAACGGCGTGCCGGTAGGCCCGGGCCGTGGTTCCGGTGCCGGCTCGCTGGTGGCGTACGCACTGAAAATCACCGACCTCGATCCGTTGGAATTCGACCTGCTGTTCGAACGTTTCCTCAACCCGGAACGTGTCTCCATGCCCGACTTTGACGTCGACTTCTGCATGGAAAAACGCGACCAGGTGATTGAGCACGTGGCCGATATGTACGGTCGTGATGCGGTTTCACAGATCATTACCTTCGGGACGATGGCGGCGAAAGCGGTTATCCGCGACGTGGGCCGCGTTCTGGGCCACCCGTACGGTTTTGTCGATCGTATCTCTAAGCTGGTCCCGCCCGATCCGGGCATGACCCTGGCGAAAGCCTTTGAAGCCGAACCTCAGCTGCCGGAAATCTACGAAGCCGACGAAGAGGTGAAAGCGCTGATCGACATGGCGCGCAAGCTGGAAGGCGTCACGCGTAACGCCGGTAAGCATGCGGGGGGCGTGGTTATCGCCCCGACCAAAATCACCGACTTCGCGCCGCTGTACTGCGATGAAGCGGGCCAGCATCCGGTCACCCAGTTCGACAAGAACGACGTGGAATACGCCGGGCTGGTGAAGTTTGACTTCCTCGGCCTGCGTACGCTGACCATCATCAACTGGGCGCTGGAGATGATCAACGCCCGTCGCGAGAAGAACGGCGAACCGCCGCTGGATATCGCGGCTATCCCGCTTGATGACAAGAAAAGTTTCGACATGCTGCAACGCTCGGAGACGACAGCCGTCTTCCAGCTTGAATCCCGCGGCATGAAAGATTTGATTAAGCGTCTGCAACCAGACTGCTTCGAAGATATGATCGCGCTGGTGGCCCTGTTCCGTCCGGGGCCGTTGCAGTCGGGGATGGTGGATAACTTTATCGACCGTAAGCACGGGCGCGAAGAAATTTCCTACCCGGACGTGCAGTGGCAGCATGAAAGCCTGAAACCGGTACTGGAGCCAACCTATGGCATCATCCTGTATCAGGAACAGGTGATGCAGATCGCCCAGGTACTTTCGGGTTATACCCTTGGCGGCGCAGACATGCTGCGTCGTGCGATGGGTAAGAAAAAGCCGGAAGAGATGGCCAAGCAGCGCTCCATCTTTGAAGATGGAGCGAAGAAAAACGGCATCGATGGCGAACTGGCGATGAAAATCTTCGACCTGGTGGAGAAATTCGCCGGGTACGGATTTAACAAATCTCACTCCGCCGCCTATGCTTTGGTTTCGTATCAGACGCTGTGGCTGAAAGCTCACTATCCCGCTGAGTTTATGGCAGCGGTAATGACTGCCGATATGGACAACACCGAGAAGGTGGTTGGCCTGGTGGACGAGTGCTGGCGCATGGGGCTGAAGATCCTGCCGCCGGATATTAACTCGGGCCTGTATCATTTTCACGTTAACGATGACGGGGAAATCGTCTATGGGATCGGCGCGATCAAGGGCGTGGGTGAGGGGCCGATCGAGGCGATCATTGAAGCGCGTAACAACGGCGGCTACTTCCGTGAGCTGTTCGATCTGTGCGCCCGTACCGATACCAAAAAACTGAACCGCCGCGTGCTGGAAAAACTGATCATGTCCGGCGCGTTTGACCGTCTGGGGCCACACCGCGCCGCGCTGATGAACTCGCTCGGCGATGCGCTGAAGGCGGCCGATCAGCATGCGAAAGCGGAAGCCATTGGCCAGGCGGATATGTTCGGCGTGCTGGCGGAAGAGCCAGAGCAGATCGAGCAGTCCTATTCCAACTGCCAGCCGTGGCCAGAACAGGTAGTGCTGGATGGAGAGCGGGAAACGTTAGGTCTGTACCTGACGGGGCACCCGATCAACCAGTATCTTAAAGAAATTGAGCGCTATGTCGGCGGCCACAGGCTTAAAGACATGCATCCGACAGAACGTGGTAAAATCACCACGGCTGCGGGGCTCGTGATTGCTGCAAGGGTAATGGTCACCAAGCGCGGCAATCGTATCGGCATCTGTACCCTGGATGACCGTTCCGGGCGTCTGGAGGTGATGTTGTTCACCGACGCGCTGGATAAATACCAGCAATTGCTGGAAAAAGACCGCATACTTATCGTCAGCGGACAGGTCAGCTTTGATGACTTCAGCGGGGGGCTTAAAATGACCGCCCGCGAAGTGATGGACATTGACGAAGCCCGGGAAAAATATGCTCGCGGGCTTGCTATCTCGCTGACGGACAGGCAAATTGATGACCAGCTTTTAAACCGACTCCGTCAGTCTCTGGAACCCCACCGCTCGGGGACCATTCCAGTACATCTCTACTATCAGAGGGCGGATGCACGCGCGCGGTTGCGCTTTGGTGCAACGTGGCGTGTCTCTCCGAGCGATCGTTTACTGAACGATCTCCGTGGCCTCATTGGTTCGGAGCAGGTGGAACTGGAGTTTGACTAATACAGGAATACTATGAGTCTGAATTTCCTTGATTTCGAACAGCCGATTGCAGAGCTGGAAGCGAAAATCGATTCTCTGACAGCCGTGAGCCGTCAGGATGAAAAACTGGATATTAACATCGACGAAGAAGTGCATCGTCTGCGCGAAAAAAGCGTAGAACTGACGCGCAAAATCTTTGCCGATCTCGGCGCATGGCAGATCGCCCAGCTGGCGCGACATCCACAGCGTCCGTACACCCTGGATTATGTCCGCCTGGCGTTTGACGAATTTGACGAACTGGCAGGCGACCGCGCATACGCTGACGATAAAGCTATCGTCGGCGGTATCGCGCGTCTGGATGGACGTCCGGTGATGATCATTGGTCATCAGAAAGGCCGTGAAACCAAAGAGAAAATCCGTCGTAACTTCGGTATGCCAGCACCAGAAGGCTACCGTAAGGCCCTGCGTCTGATGGAGATGGCTGAGCGTTTCAATATGCCTATCATCACCTTCATCGACACGCCGGGTGCTTACCCGGGTGTTGGCGCTGAAGAGCGCGGTCAGTCTGAAGCCATCGCACGCAACCTGCGCGAGATGTCTCGCCTGAAAGTGCCGGTTATCTGTACCGTTATCGGTGAAGGTGGGTCCGGCGGTGCGCTGGCAATTGGCGTGGGCGATAAAGTGAATATGCTACAGTACAGTACCTATTCCGTTATCTCTCCGGAAGGCTGTGCCTCCATCCTGTGGAAAAGTGCCGATAAAGCGCCGCTGGCTGCTGAAGCGATGGGCATCATTGCCCCACGTCTGAAAGAGCTGAAGCTGATCGACACCGTTATCCCTGAACCGCTGGGTGGCGCGCATCGTAAGCCGGAAGTGATGGCTGCTTCCCTGAAAGCGCAGCTGCTGGCAGACCTGGCGGACCTGGACGTGCTGAGCACAGAAGATCTGCTCAACCGTCGTTATCAGCGTCTGATGACCTACGGTTACGCGTAAGCCTCACAATTATCCTAAAAGCCGCACATTGTTGCGGCTTTTTTTATACCTGCCGTTTACCTTAACTATGCTTATCTGATGTTTTTCAAGGAGGTAAACCATGAACATCATTGCCATCATGGGGCCACACGGCGTCTTTTATAAAGACGAACCCATCAAGGAGCTGGAGCAAGCCCTTAAAGCACGCGGATACCAGCTGATCTGGCCGCAAAACAGCGCCGACCTGCTGAAATTTATCGAACGCAATCCGCGCATCTGTGGCGTGATATTCGACTGGGACGAATACGACATGGAATTGTGCAGCGATATCAATAAGCTCAACGAATATCTTCCGCTGTACGCGTTTATCAACACTCACTCGACCATGGACGTGAGTGCGCACGATATGCGTATGGCGCTGTGGTTCTTCGAATACTCACTCGGCGTTGCCGAGGACATTGCGACCCGCATTCAGCAGTACACCGGTGAATACCTCGATAACATCACACCGCCGTTTACGCGCGCATTGTTCACCTATGTGAAAGAAGGGAAGTACACCTTCTGTACGCCAGGCCATATGGCGGGAACGGCCTATCAAAAAAGCCCGGTGGGATGCCTGTTCTACGATTTCTTCGGCGGTAACACGCTGAAGGCGGACGTGTCGATTTCGGTCACCGAGTTAGGCTCTCTGCTGGATCATACCGGCCCGCATCTGGAAGCTGAAGAATACATCGCCCGGACCTTTGGCGCCGAGCAAAGCTACATGGTGACCAACGGTACCTCAACCTCGAACAAAATCGTCGGGATGTATGCCGCGCCTGCCGGCAGTACGCTGTTGATTGACCGAAACTGCCATAAATCACTGGCGCATTTGCTGATGATGAGCGATGTGGTGCCGCTCTGGCTGTCGCCTACGCGTAATGCGCTGGGTATTCTCGGCGGCATTCCTCGCCGTGAGTTCGCGCATGAAGCCATTGAGAATAAGATCGCGGCTATCCCCGAGGCAAGCTGGCCTGTGCATGCGGTGATCACCAACTCCACCTATGACGGGCTGCTTTACAACACGAACTGGATCAAGCAGACGCTGGACGTGCCGTCGATTCACTTTGACTCCGCGTGGGTGCCTTACACTAATTTCCACCCGATTTACTCGGGTAAAAGTGGGATGAGCGGCGAGCGGGTGCCGGGCAAGGTGTTCTTCGAAACGCAGTCGACGCACAAAATGCTGGCCGCGTTTTCCCAGGCGTCTCTCATTCACATCAAGGGTGAGTACGACGAGGACACCTTCAACGAAGCTTTCATGATGCACACGACCACGTCGCCAAGCTACCCGCTGGTGGCGTCCATCGAAACGGCGGCAGCGATGCTGCGCGGTAATCCGGGTAAACGCCTGATCAATCGTTCGGTGGAGCGGGCGTTGCATTTCCGAAAAGAGGTTCAGCGACTTAAAGATGAAGCGGACGGCTGGTTCTTTGATATCTGGCAGCCGGAAGAGATTGATGAGGCAGAATGCTGGCCCGTCGCGCCGGGGGAGAGCTGGCACGGTTTTCGGGATGCTGATGCGGACCACATGTTCCTCGATCCGGTTAAGGTGATAATCCTGACGCCGGGCATGGATGAGCAGGGTGTGATGGGTGAGGAAGGGATCCCGGCAGCGCTGGTGGCGAAGTTCCTTGATGAGCGCGGCGTGGTGGTGGAGAAAACCGGCCCCTATAATCTGCTGTTCCTGTTCAGCATCGGGATCGATAAAACCCGCGCGATGGGGCTGCTCAGGGGACTGATGGAGTTTAAGCGCGCATACGATCTGAACCTGCGGGTGAAGAACATGCTGCCGGATCTCTACGCGGAAGATCCTGACTTCTACCGCAATATGCGTATTCAGGATCTGGCCCAGGGGATTCACAGGCTGATCCGCCAGCACGATCTGCCGCGCCTGATGTTGCAAGCATTTGATGTTCTGCCTGAAATGAAGCTGACGCCGCACAGGGCGTGGCAGCGCCAGGTGAAAGGGGAGGTTGAAACCGTTGAACTGGAGAACCTGGTCGGGCGGGTATCGGCCAACATGATCCTGCCTTATCCGCCGGGCGTGCCGCTGCTGATGCCGGGTGAAATGATCACCGAGGAGAGCCGGGCGGTGCTCGATTTCCTGCTGATGCTCTGTTCGGTGGGGCGCCACTATCCTGGCTTTGAAACGGATATTCATGGCGCGAAACGCGATGATAACGGCGTGTACTGGGTGAGAGTCCTAAAATAAAAGGGGCCGCTTGCCAGGGGCGGGTTGTCGGTTGTAACGTTCAGGGCATCATAAAAAGGAGAAACTATGCTGGGTTTAAAAGCGGTTCATCATATTGCGATCATTGCCACCGATTATGCGAAAAGTAAGGCATTCTACTGCGACGTTCTCGGCTTTACGCTGTTGAGCGAGGCCTACCGTGAGGAGCGCGACTCCTGGAAAGGCGATCTGGCGTTAAACGGTCAATATGTGATTGAGCTGTTCTCTTTTCCTTTCCCGCCAGCGCGTCCTTCACGCCCGGAAGCCTGCGGCCTGCGCCACCTGGCCTTCAGTGTCGATGACCTGGACAGCGCGGTAAAACATCTGGAAGCCCACGGCGTGGCCTGCGAAGCGATTCGTGTCGATCCCTTTACCGATAAACGTTTCACTTTTTTCAACGATCCGGACGGCCTGCCGCTGGAGCTTTATCAGCAGTAATCGCCGTCATGTGTGATAATGCCCGTTCAGTTCGGGCATTTTTTATGTGTAATTTCCTATGACCTTACCCGCTATCGCGCACGCCGTTTCACCCTACCGCCAGCTGCTGGTGGGGTTCAGCGGTGGCCTGGATTCCACCGTTTTGCTGCACCGCCTTAAGCTCTGGCGCGACCGTGAGCCTGACGTCCAGCTGCGGGCGATGCATATCCATCACGGCTTAAGCCCCCATGCCGAAGACTGGGTGGCGCACTGCGAAGCGGTGTGCTCAGGGTGGGAGATCCCGCTGATCGTTGAACGCGTCACGCTTGAGGATGAGGGGCTGGGTATTGAGGCGCAGGCGCGGAAAGCCCGCTACGCCGCGTTTTCTGGCGCATTACAGCCTGGAGAAGCGTTGGTCACCGCGCAGCATCTGGACGACCAGTGCGAGACGTTTTTACTGGCGCTCAAGCGGGGCAGCGGGCCTGCGGGTTTATCCGCCATGCCTGAGCGCGCTGATTTTGCTGAAACAGAGCTCATCCGCCCGCTGCTGGGTGAGACGCGCGCATCACTGGAAGCCTGGGCGCAGCAGCATCATCTGTGCTGGATTGAAGACGACAGCAATCAGGACGACAGTTACGACCGTAACTTCCTGCGCCTGCGCGTCTTACCGCTGCTGAGTGAGCGCTGGGCGCATTTTTCCGAAGCGGCGGCCAGAAGCGCCATGCTGTGTGCTGAACAGGAAAGCTTGCTGGATGAGTTGCTGAGCGGGGAGCTGAATATACTGATTACCGCTGACGGTGCCCTGAACGTTGCGCCGTTGAAGGTGATGAGCCCCGTGCGTCGGGCTGCTCTGATTCGCCGCTGGCTGGCTTACCACCGTGCGGTTATGCCGTCCAGGGCGATGCTCAACCGTATCTGGGAGGAAGTTGCACAGGCGAGGGAAGATGCCGCACCGTGTATACACCTGAATGGTTATGACGTCAGGCGTTATAAAGGGCAACTCTGGTGGGTAAAATCTGTGCCGTCGCTGGCTGACGTTGTGCTCGACTGGCCGTCGCCGGAAAAAGCATTAACGCTACCGATGAATGCCGGTGTCGTTGCGTTAAGTCATTCGGGCAATGTGCGTCTACCTGAGCCGGACGAGAACGTTACCATACGCTTCAGGGCCAGCGGCATGCTGCATATCGTCGGTCGTAACGGCGGGCGTAAGCTGAAGAAAATCTGGCAGGAACAGAACGTTCCGCCCTGGCGACGTGATACCACGCCGCTTCTGTTTTACGGCGACACGCTCATCGCGGCGGCAGGGGTGTTCATCACTGAAGAGGGGTGGGCTGAAGCGGGTGTTAATTTTGAATGGAAAGCGTAACGGGCAGCCTGGCTGCCCGTTGGTTATCAGGATTCGCTCACCACGACGGTGCCGATTTCCGGATGGCTGAAACTGGCAATTTTGTCGAGGCGTAGCTCACGCGTTGCACCTGCATCTTCCACAACCAGGTATTCCACATTTTTACGGGAAACCAGATCGCTGGCCTTTGCCTTTAGCACTTCGCCATCTTTTAGCTCCAGCGTCAGTATTAAATGATGCTGGCAGGCGAGTTCGAGGTTGTCATAGTCATCACAATTGATGGGTTGATAGGTATCATTCATCGACATAATCGCTCACCAGTAAATTCGCCGCAGCATACGCTGCTTTTTCCCTGACCGATTCAGAAAGGCTCTCATCAGAGGCCACTTCATTTAGCACGTTCAATACACAGCCCAACGCATCCGGAATGTACCCCAGATCTCCGCTGGCGATCTCCGCATACCGTCTGCGAATCAACTCACAATAATTATTCACATCACCTCCTGCCAGCGTACTGACTTACTGTGAGATATCATTAAGCCTACGAAGTTAAACTCGGTTTAGCAAGGTGACTATACCATACTCATTTAAGCAATATCAGCGCCTTGATAAGAGTGAGCCACCACCTCGTAACAGCCTTTTGCCGCGGTTTTCGCTACAATGTACGCCTGATTCGAAAGGAGTTCTCTCATGGCGCTGAAAGCGACTATTTATAAAGCTGTGGTCAATGTGGCGGATCTTGACCGTAACCAGTTTCTGGATGCGTCATTGACGCTGGCGCGTCACCCTTCTGAAACCCAGGAGCGCATGATGCTGCGCCTGCTGGCGTGGATTAAGTATGCCGACGAGCGTCTGCAATTTACCCGTGGTTTAAGCGCGGAAGATGAACCGGAAGCCTGGCTGCGCAACGATCATCTGGGTATCGATTTATGGATTGAGCTTGGCCTGCCGGATGAACGCCGGATCAAAAAGGCCTGCACCCAGTCTGCTGAAGTGGCGTTGTTTGCCTACAACCAGCGCGCGGCGGAGATCTGGTGGCAACAAAATAAAAATAAATGTGCGCAGTTCAAAAATCTTACCGTCTGGTATCTGGATGATGAACAGCTGGCGCAGCTGAGTGCGTTCGCCAGCCGGACGATGGCGCTACAGGCAACAATTCAGGACGGTGCCATCTGGCTTTCCGATTCTCAGAATAATCTGGAAATTCATCTCACGGCCTGGCAGCCCGCATCATGATTGTATTGTCCCGAAATGTCAGCATCCCTGATAACGAGCTGGAGATCACCGCTATCCGGGCCCAGGGCGCAGGGGGGCAGCACGTTAACAAGGCCTCAACGGCTATCCATTTGCGCTTTGACATTCGGGCCTCCAGCCTGCCAGAGTATTATAAAGAAAGCCTGCTTGCCGCCAGCCATCACCTGATCACCAGCGAGGGTGTGATAGTGATTAAAGCGCAGGAGTATCGCAGCCAGGAGCTTAACCGGGAAGCGGCAATTGCCCGGCTGGTCGCGGTCATCAAAGAGCTGACGGCTGTACAAAAAAGTCGCCGGGCAACACGTCCAACGCGGGCATCGAAAGAACGTCGGTTGTCATCGAAGGCGCAGAAATCCACCGTAAAATCACTGCGTGGCAAAGTCCGTCACCCATAATGTGACGAAAGGGATACCCTTTTTCATAAGGAAAGTATTGTGAAAAAAGCATTATTATCAGCGCTGGCCGTGACAAGCCTGTTTGCGCTTTTTGGCTGTAATAACCGTTCGGAAACGCAGGTACTACAGCCAACGCAAAATGAAGAATTAAAGCCGATGCAGCAAAGCTGGCGCGGCGTATTACCGTGTGCAGATTGCGAGGGCATCGAAACCTCTCTGTTCCTGCAAAAAGATGGCACCTGGGTCATGAACCAGCGTTACCAGGGGGCGAAAGAACCGTCTTCTTTTGCATCTTACGGAACATGGGCGCGTACGGCTGAGAAGCTGGTATTGACGGATACCACGGGCGATAAAACCTTCTTCCGCGCCAAAGGCGAGGGGATGGAGATGCTCGATCGCGAAGGCAATCCGATTGAATCCCAGTTCAACTACACGTTGGCCCCGGTGAAAGCGACCCTGCCAGCCACCCCAATGGCGATGCGAGGAATGTATTTCTACATGGCGGATGCGGCGATCTTCACTGACTGTGCAACCGGGAAGAAAGTCAGCGTGGCGAACAATGCCCAGCTGGAGCGAGACTATGCCGTCGCGCGCGGCAACGACAGTAAGCCAGTGTTGCTGACGGTTGAAGGGCATTTTACGCTGGAGCCAAACCCGGATAGCGGCGAGCTGGTGAAAACGCTGGTGGCTGATAAAGACGCGAAGTTTGCTGCGGGGAAAGACTGCGAAAGCAAATAAGATATAGCCATTAAAAACCCCGCACTGGCGGGGTTTTTTGTTTCTTAACCTTTGATGGCTTTCACCAGGTAATCAAGAATATCGCCCGTCTTGATCATCTGTTTTTCGCCGTTGCGACGGTACTTGTATTCAATCTCGTCACTGTCGAGGTTACGGTCGCCAATGACGATGGTATGTGGAATACCGATCAGTTCCATGTCAGCAAACATCACGCCAGGACGCTCTTTACGGTCATCCATCAGCACGTCGATACCTTTCGCGCTCAGCTCAGCGTAGAGTTTCTCAGCCAGCTCCTGCACGCGGTAAGACTTGTGCATGTTCATTGGCAGGATCGCTACCTGGAACGGCGCGATGTTATCCGGCCAGACGATTCCGCGTTCGTCATAGTTCTGCTCGATAGCGGCAGCAACAACGCGCGTTACGCCAATGCCGTAGCAGCCCATGGTCAGAACCTGGTTACGACCATCTTCGCCCTGAACGGCAGCGTTCATTGCGCGTGAGTACTTATCGCCCAGCTGGAAGATGTGGCCTACTTCGATACCGCGTTTGATCATCAGGGTACCCTTGCCGTCTGGGCTTGGATCGCCTGCGACCACGTTACGGATGTCAGCCACTTCCGGCGTCGCCACGTCCCGATCCCAGTTGATGCCGAAGTAGTGTTTACCGTCGATGTTTGCGCCCGCAGCGAAGTCGCTCATCGCCGCAACGGTGCGGTCAATGACCACCGGAACAGGCATGTTCACCGGGCCCAGAGAACCAGGACCTGCATTCACCACGGCGCGGATCTCCGCTTCCGTTGCGAAGGTCAGCGGGCTGGCAACCTGCGGCAGCTTCTCGGCTTTCACTTCGTTCAGCTCGTGATCGCCTCGTACCAGCAGGGCAACCAGTGGATAAGCGCTACCTTCAGCCGATTTCACCAGCAGGGTTTTCACGGTTTTTTCGATCGGCAGAGTAAACTGCTCAACCAGCTCGGCGATGGTTTTCGCGTTTGGCGTATCAACCAGCGTCATCTCTTGCGTTGCCGCGCCGCGTGGTTCTTTTGGTGCCAGCGCTTCTGCAAATTCGATGTTCGCGGCGTAATCAGAGGAGTCAGAGAAGATCACATCGTCTTCGCCGCTCTGCGCCAGAACCTGGAATTCATGGGAGGCGCTACCGCCGATTGAACCGGTATCAGCCTGTACAGCACGGAAATCCAGCCCCATGCGGGAGAAGATTTTACTGTAGGCCGCGTACATTTTGTCGTAGGTCTCTTGCAGCGATTCCTGAGAAGTATGGAAAGAGTAAGCATCTTTCATCAGGAACTCGCGAGAACGCATGACGCCAAAGCGTGGACGCACTTCGTCACGGAACTTGGTCTGGATCTGGAAGAAGTTCAGCGGCAGCTGTTTGTAAGAGCTCAGCTCGTTACGGATCAGATCGGTGATCACTTCTTCATGCGTTGGGCCGAGGACGAATGGACGATCGCCACGATCGGCAATACGCAGCAGTTCAGGACCGTACTGCTCCCAGCGACCGCTCTCCTGCCACAGTTCAGAGGGCTGAACGACCGGCATTAACACCTCGATAGCACCGGCGTTGTTCATCTCTTCACGCACGATGTTTTCGACTTTTTTCAGGACGCGCACGCCGGTCGGCAGCCAGGTGTATAACCCGGAGGCCAGCTTGCGGATCATCCCGGCGCGCAGCATCAGCTGGTGGCTGATCACCTCGGCGTCGGCAGGTGTCTCCTTCAGAGTGGAGAGCAGATATTGGCTAGTACGCATGTTGTTACGGTTCCATTTCGACGATTGGAACAGGCTGAAACACCAGCCTGACACAAAAAAAGTGGTTTAGTTTACCAGTGTGGCAAAGATGCCAAAAGAGAGGATAACAAAATTACCTGGGTTCCAGGGCAAACACTTCAAAACCCGCCGCAGTCACGCGCCAGCGCACGTTAAAGTCCAGCAGCCAGACGGCGTACGTTTTCCCGGCTTCCTCTTCTTTGCGGTAGGCGGGACGGGGGTCCTGCGCCAGCACTTCAACGATAAAGTCACGCAGACGTGGATAACGCTTTTCCAGCTCGCTGATTTGCGTCGTTATTTCAGACGTGAAGTGAACCGGCATATCTGCCTGCGGTGCGTCCTGAGCATAGCTTGCCCGGGCATCCGGCAGCGCTTCGGCGAAGGGCAGGTAAGGCTTAATATCTATGACCGGTGTGCCATCAACCAGGTCAAGGCTACCTAACTCCAGGATCACCTGATCTCTCTGACAACGTATGCCTTTCAGCTCGACCAGCGACATTCCGATGGGGTTGGGACGAAAGGTTGAGCGGGTGGCAAAGACCCCCATTCTGGCATTTCCGCCCAGACGAGGAGGACGCACAGTGGGACGCCAGCCGCCTTCCATGGTCTGGTGAAACACAAAGACCACCCATAAATGGCTGAACGCCTCAAGCCCGCGCACTGCATCGGCCTGGTTATACGGCGCGACAAGATGAAGCTCGCCGCCGCCGTGAATGACCAGACCCGGCTGACGCGGCACGGCGAACTTTTCTTTATAAGGGGAGCGGATAACGCCTATCTGCTCGAACTGAAATGAACTCATTTCGCCGTAATGTTAAGCGCAGAACCGATACATACCGCCTGACGATAGCAACCTGGTGTGCCGCTGGTGACTTCACAGCTGTGCAGCAACACCGCGTTGGCTTTCATTTTCGACGCGTTGATTTGCATACGCTTGCGGGCTGTCGGAATATTGGGTGGAGAGTCCTGATTCGTTGCCTGGCAGGATTCGCCGCTCACTTCGCCCAGTTCACGGAATGGCTTACCGACCAGCTCGTCGGCTTTGGTAATAATACGTACCGGCGCAGCGCGAGGCGCTTTCGGTTTTGCTGGCTCCGCTTTTGGCGGGGTTGCAGTGCTTTGAACAGGTTCAACAGGAGATCTGCTTAGCATAGAACAGCCGCTCAGCATCAGTGCTAAAAGACAGATCGGTAAAGCATGCATAATAATTCCTCAGTGGATAATCAAAACGTCAGATATTGAAGCAGTTGACCGCACAAATGACAAGACGGGCAAATGCCCGTCTTGATGATATTACACTGCCGGGAGATTACCAGCCTTTAACCGCGCCGCCGTTAAACACCTTATTGGCTTCCTGGTACACTTCTTCAGACTGATATGCCTGTATGAATTTCTTCACATTCTCCGCGTCTTTGTTGTCTTCGCGAGTCACGATCAGGTTGACGTACGGGGAATCTTTATGTTCAACGAAGATGCCATCTTTCGCTGGGGTCAGGCCGATCTGGCTGGCGTAAGTGGTGTTGATCACGGCCAGGGCGATCTGCGCATCGTCCAGAGAACGTGGCAGCTGTGGTGCTTCCAGCTCAACAATTTTCAGATTTTTCGGGTTTTCGGTTACGTCCAGAACGGTCGGTAACAGGCCAACGCCGTCTTTCAGTTTAATCAGGCCCACTTTCTGTAGCAGAAGCAGGGAACGGCCAAGGTTGGTTGGGTCGTTAGGGACGGCAACCTGTGAACCCGGCTGGAGTTCATCCAGAGATTTAATTTTCTTGGAGTAGCCGGCAATCGGGTAAACGAAGGTGTTACCGACAGCAACCAGTTTGTAGCCGCGATCTTTGATCTGCTGATCCAGGTACGGTTTATGCTGGAAGGCGTTAGCGTCAATGTCGCCTTTGCTCAGCGCTTCGTTCGGCAGAACGTAATCGTTGAAGGTCACCAGTTCAACGTCCAGGCCATATTTCTCTTTAGCGATTTTCTGCGCGGCCTCAGCAACCTGCTGTTCTGCACCGACGATAACGCCTACTTTGATGTGGTTTGGATCTTTTTCGTCCTGACCGCAACCCACCAGTGCCAGCGAGCCAATCAGTGCGCCTACTGCTGCGAAGGTCTTAAATTTAAACGCCATGTTATATCCTTAACTCGTCGAGTTTGTGTTGTTTGTAACGTTATTTATGCGTAACAGCCCGGACGATACGATCGCCAGAGAATTGAATTAAGTAAACCAGCACAACCAGCAATACCAGAACGGTATTCATTACGGTAGCGTTATAGCCAATATAGCCGTACTGATAGCCAATCTGGCCTAAACCGCCTGCACCTACGGCACCGCCCATCGCGGAATAACCGACAAGCGTGATAAGCGTAATGGTCGCCGCGTTCACCAGCCCTGGCAGCGCTTCAGGCAGCAGTACTTTGCGCACGATCTGCATTGGTGTTGCACCCATCGCGCGGGAAGCTTCAATCAGGCCTGTTGGGATTTCCAGCAGGGCGTTTTCCACCATACGGGCGATAAACGGTGCCGCGCCTACTGTCAGCGGGACAATTGCCGCCTGCAAACCAATCGACGTCCCGACGATCACGCGAGTAAACGGAATCATCCACACCAGCAGAATAATGAACGGAATAGACCGGAAAATGTTCACCAGCGCAGAGAGCGTGCGATACAGCTTCGCGTTTTCAATAATTTGACCCGGGCGCGTGACGTACAGCAACACGCCGACCGGCAGCCCAATCACAAAACCAAAGAAGCCCGATACGAAGGTCATTGCCAGCGTTTCCCAAACGCCGCGAACCAGTAGCCACATCATCGGCTCAGACATAACCCAGTACCTCTACTTTTACGTGATGTTCTTGCAGCCAGGCAATTGCCGCCTGGGTTTCTTCCTGTGTGCCGTGCATTTCCGTCAGCATAATGCCGAACTTCACGCCACCGGCGTAGTCCATCTGCGCGCTAATAATGTTGTTATTCACGTTAAAGCGACGCGCGGTTTCGGACAGCAGCGGTGCGTCAACGGACTGGCCCGTGAACTCCATGCGCAGCATCGGGACGCTGTCAGGCGTTGCGTCTGTTTTTAAACGTTCCAGATAATCTTCCGGAATATCAAGATGCAGTGTGGACAGAATGAACTGCTGAGCCAGCGGCGTTTTCGGGTGCGAGAAGACTTCGCTCACCGTGTCCTGCTCAATCAGCTCACCGTTGCTGATGACTGCTACACAGTCGCAGATACGTTTCACTACATCCATTTCATGTGTAATAAGGAGGATAGTCAGGCCCAGACGACGGTTAATGTCTTTTAACAGTTCCAGAATAGAGCGCGTGGTAGCCGGATCTAATGCGCTGGTGGCTTCATCGCACAGCAGCACTTTTGGGTTGCTTGCCAGCGCGCGAGCGATTGCTACTCGCTGTTTTTGCCCGCCGGACAGATTTGCCGGGTAGCTGTCATGTTTATCACCCAGACCAACCAGATCGAGCAGTTCGGTGACGCGACGCGTAATTTCTTCTTTTGGTGTGTTATCAAGCTCCAGGGGTAACGCAACGTTACCGAAAACGGTGCGTGAGGCCAGCAGGTTAAAGTGCTGGAAAATCATGCCAATCTGGCGACGCGCTTTGGTGAGTTCTTTTTCTGAGAGAGCGGTAAGCTCCTGGCCGCCAACTTCTACGCTGCCCTGGGTTGGGCGCTCAAGCAGGTTAACACAACGGATCAGCGTACTTTTACCTGCACCCGATGCGCCAATGACGCCATAAATCTGACCAGCAGGCACATGCAGGCTGACGTTGTTCAGCGCCTGAATGGTTCGGTTCCCCTGCTGGAACACTTTGGTGATATTGGAAAGTTTAATCATTAGATTATTTTTATCGTAAGTAAGTTAGCCGTGGCATTTTCTTCTGCCAGATACGGGGAATGACCGTAAACAAAATGGATGTTAAGGCATCCAGACGTCTAAATCAATCCACCTCTTTGCGATGAGCACTTTATTGCGCTGCGATTCATGAGATACTAGCCGAACAAGCCTTTTTCAGGAGCAAACCGGTGGCAAAATCTGTACCCGCAATTTTTCTCGATCGTGACGGCACTATTAATGTGGATCACGGTTACGTCCATGAGATTGATGAGTTCGAATTTATCGAGGGCGTAATAGATGCCATGCGCCAGTTGAAAGAGATGGGCTATGCGCTGGTGGTGGTAACTAACCAGTCCGGTATCGCCCGGGGTAAATTTACCGAAGCGCAGTTCGAGACGCTGACGGAATGGATGGACTGGTCTCTGGCCGATCGCGGCGTCGATCTTGATGGCATCTATTATTGTCCGCATCACCCGCAGGGAAGTGTAGAGGCGTATCGTCAGACCTGCGATTGCCGTAAGCCACACCCGGGCATGTTTATCTCTGCAAAGGAATTCCTGCACATTGATATGGCCGCATCTTATATGGTGGGCGATAAACTGGAAGATATGCAGGCAGCAACGGCGGCAGGTGTAGGTACCAAAGTATTAGTGCGTACCGGTAAACCGGTCACCCCAGAAGCAGAAAATGCAGCCGACTGGGTGATAACTAGTCTGGCAGAACTGCCAAAAGAGATTAAAAAGCACCAAAAATAGGCGTTTTGGCGAAAAGGTGAGCGGTTGAAATAAAAATGCATTTTTCCGCTTGTCATTCCTCGGCGGCTCCCTATAATGCGCCTCCATCGACACGGCGGATGTGAATCACTTCACAAACAACCCGGTCGGCTGAAGAGAAAAAATCCTTAAAATCAGGGTTGACTCTGAAAGAGGAAAGCGTAACATACGCCACCTCGCAACGGTGAGCGAAAGCCGCGTTGCACTGCTCTTTAACAATTTATCAGACAATCTGTGTGGGCACTCAAAGTGACATGGATTCTTAACGTCCTCGGACGAAAAATGAATACCAAGTCTCTGAGTGAACACGTAATTCATTACGAAGTTTAATTCAAGAGCATCAAACTTAAATTGAAGAGTTTGATCATGGCTCAGATTGAACGCTGGCGGCAGGCCTAACACATGCAAGTCGAACGGTAACAGAAAGCAGCTTGCTGCTTTGCTGACGAGTGGCGGACGGGTGAGTAATGTCTGGGAAACTGCCTGATGGAGGGGGATAACTACTGG